>CAVOAA010000001.1:0-46072 GCA_963693555.1 Dehalococcoidia bacterium
TCGGCGCCCGTAACATGCAGAACTACAACCTCTTGGACGAGGTTGGTACGATCGGCAAACCGGTCATGGTCAAGCGCGGACTATCCGCCTCCTACGAGGAATGGCTATTGGCCGCCGAGTACGTGATGGCCGGTGGCAATCAAGAGGTGATCCTCTGCGAAAGAGGCGTCCGAGGGTTCGAGACCTTCACCCGGTTCACGCTGGACGTGGCCGCGGTGCCAGTGATCAAACGTCTCAGCCACCTGCCCATCGTATGCGATCCGAGCCACAGCACCGGTAAATGGTACCTGGTTACCCCCGTCGCCCTGGCGTCGGTGGCTGCCGGAGCCCACGGACTGCTGATCGAGGTACATCCCAACCCGGATGTGGCCAAATGTGACGGCCCCCAGTCTCTCACGTTCGAGAACTTCGATATATTGATGGAACAGGTGAACGCGATCTCCGCGGTTAGGAAACAGCCGGTCACTTCCAACTAAATAGTTTCTCAACCGATTTCTTGGCTAACAGATAGGGAGGGCATAAGCCCTCCCTTTTTTATTGCCCCCAAATAATGTGAAATGAACGAAAGTGACCATTGGCACCCTTAATCAGGGCCGAAACGCACTATGGTATGTACAGCTTGCGCAAGTAGCATCAATGGAACGAATAGTAATAATGTAGATATAACAGTATTGACATTCTGGATACACTTTCGTATTCTTTATCATTATCGGGTCTGCTACCGATAGGCTAAGGCTATAAGTCCGAGAGGAAATTGGCTTCTTGTTCCACGGCTGAAGCCCCCTATACTTCCAGGCAGACTCTTTAAATGGTTATCGACATCTAGTATCGGCGAAGCGAATACATAGGCGACTATCTTGGGAGGATTTGCATGACAGCGGAGATCACCAACCTAGACCAGCCCATCGACGCGATGTACCTGATCCACAAAGCACTGCGCGGCGAGGCCGACCGTACGGTTGAGCTTGCCCGGTGTTTAGAAGACGGATGTAGTCTTCAACCATTCAAGTTGGCGTTCACGGCCTGGGCCACTTCCATCATGTACCACGCGGAAAAAGAAGTCGGGACCGAGATGACCAAGTCGATCGACGAGACCCGCAAAGCCGCCGCCCATGACCCCATCGAGCGGGTCAAATGGGCCATCCTTGAAAAAGAGGATGACGAATACTCCAGGCTACTTGAAGGCGTCATGGACGTAATGACCGTGTTGGAAGAAGACATCGGCGCCACCAGCGTAATCTCCCGCACCAAGCAACACCTCTATGGACAAGTGATTGCCCTCCGCGTAGCCCAGGAAGACCACCTGGAAACCGAAGAGGCGATGGTCCTCCCCCTCCTCAGAGAAAACCTCTCCCCACAGTGTCAGCTGGAAGTCGTAGGCGGCCTCCTGATCGACCGTGACGCCGATGACCAACGCTGGGTCCTCGATTGGATATCTCAAGACCTGACGGCCGGTGAAAACGAACTGCTGCTCGCATTGGCTACTCGTATCGAGCAACTCCTACCGGTAGCCTGACCAGTACTAGATTTCACTAAATCTACAGATCGCTTAATGGGTGAAGGCATGACTGCTGACAACAATCACAGGATAGAAGACCCCATAGACGTTATGCCGCTGATACACAAGGCTTTCAGGGCGGTATCGGACCGCACCGAAGCCATGTCCGCCAGCGCGTCCACCTTCGAGGACATCAGCAAACTTAATGAATCGTTCGGGTTTTGGATCAAACAGATCGTGTATCACGCCGCCGTCGAAGACGAAGTGATGACCGGGCCGTTGAAGAACGTCCAACCGGTTCGAGTGCCTGTCCAAGACAACGAGGACGAGCACGCCGCCCTGGCTGGTAAAGCTGTCGAGTTGGCGGAATTCATCGCCCAGGGGAAAGGGGCAGGCCTGGCCGAGAGTGTCCGCGACGCTGCATTCACCCTGGAAGACGAGCAGCACAAAGAGCTTGAAGACCGGTTCCATGAGGTAGAAGCAGCTCTCGCCGAGGTCCTGGGTGAAAAGAAAATAACCGCCCGTACTATCCGCCACATCCAAAGCCGGGTGATGGGCGTCCGTATCTTGGAGTTGGACCACTTCGAGAACGAAGAAGCCTTTGTCATCTCTCTTGTGCGCGATGAAATCGACGAGGCCGGCCAGCTCTACATGGTGCGCCAGCTACTGATAGACGAGTCCGCCGACGACCCGCGCTGGGTCATCGACTGGGTGTACTCGGAGCTGAACGAAGCTGATCAGGCGCTGTTGAAAGACCTGGAGACCCGGTTCCAGGGTGCGGTGGCCCTACCCGTTTAACGCCAACCGACAAGTCCGGCAGCCCATAGAAGAAAAAAGGCCGCGAGTTAGACGCGGCCTTTTTTGTTGGCGATTTTTATGGGCTGGCCCGGTGGCTTAGACCAATACCGGCTCGGTATTTTTGCGGTAGATCTGGAATCGGTGGCGCGTGGTGTCCGCAATGATCACCCGGTTGTTCTGCCCTATCCTGACCGCACAGGGCGCCCATAGGACCCGCTCCGGGGTGAAGTTTTGAATGCCGTTGCGCTGCCGGATCATGTCCGGGTTGGACCTGAGTTTGGCGATGCCCATATTTGAGAGGTGCCCATCACCGGTGAACTCGGTGATGAACCGGCCTTCCGGAGTCAACACCTGTACACGGTTGTTCAGCCAGTCGGCTATATAGATGTCGCCGTCCTCGTCCACGCAGACGCCAGTGGGGCGGTTGAACTGGCCAACCGGGGCCTCAGAGTAGGTGATGCCGCCATTGACCTTGGCGTTGTAGCAGTTGCCGCCCGTGCCCACCGCTCCGTCCGCGCCGGGTGACCCGAAGGTGGCCAGCCATTTGCCGTCTGCGGTGAAGGACTGGACCCGGTCGTTGCGCCAATCAGCCACAAAGACATTGCCCTCTCCGTCCAGACACATCCCCCAGGGTAGATTGAACTGCCCATTGTCGGTGCCGGCAGAGCCGAACTTGCCGAGGAATTTCCCGTCCAGACTGAACATCTGCACCCGGTTGTTGCGGCTGTCCACGATATATAGGGTCTCGTCCTGACTGACTGCGATGCCGCAGGGGCGGTCGATCTCTCCGTCTCCCGAGCCATGAGTGCCCCAATGAGACACATATTCGCCGTCGCTGGCGTACTTGGTAATCCTGTTCAACCACTCGTCGGTGATGTAGACGTTGGTGTCCTTGTCCAATGCGATGCCGGTCGGCCAGATGAATTGGCCGGGGCCCTCGCCGTAGGAGCCGAAGGTCGAGATGTATTCCTCGCCCTCTTCGCCAAGTTTCATGATGACCAAGCGGGTGCCGTCGGGACGGTCCTCGCGGCCTTTGTTCACGATGTAGGCTGTGTCGTCGGATGTCAGCGCAAAGTCAACGGGGTAGCGGACACCGGCGCCCACATGCTCGGCGCGTGCAGCAGTGGATTCGTATGTGAAAGTGCGGTCGTTTATTCCAAGAAAGACGCTTGCCATGTATTCACCTTAACTCTGGACTCAGGATTCAAGAGATTGAAGCCATTCTCGTGTCTGACCGACACGGTGTCAACTAAATTACAGGCCCGCTGCTCCCGCTGCTTTACGCATGGATTCCAGGTAGGCGTTGCTGGAGGTCTGGAGCAGGGTCTGGACGGTGCCGTGAAAGTACTGAACGCCCAGGTCAAGGTACTTGGGAACCAGGTTGTCCGGGCAGCTAACCCCGGCGACCTTGCCTGCCCCACGGATGATCTCGACGCCGCGCTCCATGACCTCTTGGACCTCGGGGTGGGTTTGTTGGCCCACGAAACCCATGGACTGGGAAAGGTCACCGGAGCCGATGAAGAACACGTCCACGCCTTCGACTTCTACCATGGCTTCCAGGTTCTCGATGGCTTCGACCTCTTCCAACATCAAGCAGACCAGGGTATTTCTGTTGGCATCTTCCGCGTAATCTGCCGTGGAACCGGAAAAGCCGAACCCGGCGGGGCGGCTGCGGCTGAATATGCCTCTGGTGCCCAGGGGGTAATACTTGACGGCCTCCACCGCGTTCTGAGCCTCTTCTGCCGTGTTTACGTGGGGGACTTGGACGCCCCAGGCGCCGCGGTCGAGGAATGGGCAGATAAACTCCAACTCGTTGCCGATGGGACGCACGATGGGGGCCATGCCGGTCAACTCAGCGGCCCGAATCATGTCTTCCGAGTTGTCCACCGTTATTGAGCCGTGCTCATTATCAATCAATATCCAGTCGTAGCCCAGGCACCCGAGCATCTCGACTACCGTTGCTGAAGGAAAGGTGATCATCGTACCGAAAACCGCCTTCCCGTCGTTCAACTTCTGTTTTAGGGTATTCTCCCGCATCTAAACTCTCCCTCAGAGAAATGCTCCTGAACGTCAAAAATCGATTGCATCCGGGAGTTACAGGAGTATACTACGCGGCACATTGTGGCGTGACCAGTCAGGCTCCGGATAATACTTAGAGGAAATAGACCCGGATGGTAGACATAAATTGCGCCTGCGACCATCCACATATATAATGATGATTATCCTAAACGATGATAGTATAGGGTAGCCCAGACATACCATCGCGGAAGCTCGAATCAGCTCATCAAGATTTGGGGGTCAATATGTTCCCAGAGGTCACACTGACAACGCCCACTCGTGAAGATATCCAGCGGATGGCTGAATGGCTCAATGACCCCGATGTCAACGCCGTTTGGTACGGTGTTGGGGATGACGGTAAGCCCTTGCACACCAGTTATATACCGGAGGCTGTATTAGCTGGCGGTTCGGATGAATGGGACCAGGTCTTCGACGACGACAATCGCACTATATTTTCTGTCTACAGCTCCGAGAGAGAACACATCGGTGAAGGTCAATTGGCGGTCGAATGGCCGCTGTTGGAAGCTCGGATCGACCTTCTGATCGGTCGCAAGGACCTGTGGCACCATCATTTCGGCACCAGCGCGCTCATTGGTCTGCTGGACCATGCTTTTGGCCCCCTGGGTCTGCACCGCGTCTGGGTTGATGTCCCTGAATATAATGAGCCGGGCATGCAGATGGCCCAGCACGTAGGATTCGTAATGGAAGGTCGTTTGCGCAAGACCCACCGCAAGAACGACGAATGGTTCGATTCAACCGTGTTAGGGCTCCTGGCTGACGAATATCCGAGACGCCGAGCCAGGCTGATGGAGACCGCCGTCACCTAGGCGGAAACAACAACTTCGAACCACGCCACGAACCACGAACCGGGCAAGCCACAGATCGATATCAAAATTCGGAGGGACCTGTAATGCCGGTTATTACCATTAACGGCCCCATTGGATGCGGGGCAGTGACCATTGGCCAGATGGTAGCTGAACAGATGAAACTGAACTTCGTCGATCGCCTGTTCTTCACCGAGGCGGCACGCATCGTCGGAACCCCCGTGGGCACTCTCATCGCCAAGGAACAACGAGTGGACCGCTTCCGCGACCGGTTGGGCCGGTTCGTTCAGACCATGCTGGAGCGCTCGGCCATGTCGGGCGTCAGCGGCGAGCCGTACTTCGGCCGGGGTATCGAGAACCTTCCTCCCGAGACCTATATGGACCTCACCGGAGAGGGCAGCGGCGTGGCCCAGAAGCTGGATGACAAGACATTTATTGAAGCGATGAAAAAGGTGGCCAACGACCTCCACCAACAGGGCAACGCCGTGATCATCGGCCGGGGAGCCAACCAGATTCTGGCTGACGCCTCACACACCCTGCACGTAGGTCTGCTGGCTCCCATGGAAGTCCGTGTACAGACGTTGATGGACCGGGAGCACTTCGAACGTGAAGAGGCCGAGATTCATGTGGAAGAGTTGGAACGGGCCAGAGAAGACTTCATCTACAAATTCTGGAAGGTCCGTCCCAATGAGGCTTGGCATTATCACATGATGTTGAACATGGGAAAGATGAATCCCAAGATTGCCGCGGAGGTTATCTGCCACGCAGCGGGCGATCTGACATCTTGATTCCCGGCGAGCAATATCAGGGTTCTGTAAATAGGGGAACGGGCGCAACCCGTTCCCCTATTTGTGTGATTGGTAGCAAGTAGATGTTTCCTTATTCAGACGCCAGCGTCCAGCACCGTACTTTTCCATACGTAAACGCTGGACTCCTAGCGATCAGCGTGCTGGTCTTTCTCTATGAAATTGTCCTGGGTGGTACTGGCACCGTAACCGGATCGGGCGGGCTAGACCTGGACATTTTCTTCTTCAAATGGGGGTTCATTGCCCAGGAGTTAACGTCAGGGCAGCCGTTTGACTCGCTGAACTCCGGTTTTTCCGTGGTGAATATCGAAACCCCGGTCCACACGGTTTTCACGATCTTCAGCTCGATGTTCATCCATGGCGGGTTCATGCATCTGGCTGGCAACATGATGTTCCTGTGGGTGTTTGGCGACAACATCGAAGACCGGTTCGGGCATGTTAAATACCTGGTCTTCTACCTGGTAGCAGGTGTCGCCGCGACCCTGAGCCAGTGGGTGATCGACACCGATTCCCAGGTGCCTCTCATCGGGGCCAGTGGCGCTATTTCCGGCGTGTTGGGCGCATATCTGATGATCTACCCCAGCAACAAGATCAAAGCACTGATCGTCTTCTACCTGATTACAGTGGTGGAGATGAGGGCCATGTGGCTGTTGGGGGCCTGGTTCGTCTGGCAGTTGATCCAAGGCAGCATTTCGATGGGGATGGCGAGTTCGGTTAACGTGGCGTTCTTCGCTCACATCGGCGGGTTCGTGGCCGGCATGGTGCTGGCTGGCGGCTACAAATTGGTCTTGAGAGAGCCCCTCATGCCAGGAAGGTCCAAGGCACAGCCTTGGGACCATTGGTACCAAGCCGGAAGAGGCAGAGACTGACACAACCCAGACTACCCATGCACCGATACCGCTCATCCTGAGCTTGTCGAAGGACTCTTAGGGGAGACCATGGTTGATGCCCAAGAGTGGTTCAACAAGCTCACTATGAGCGAACCAAGGGCAACCTAGATGGCGAAAACTATACCGAAGCCATATTTAACCCACGGGGCTTGGTTTGCCTGGATTCCTGCGAAGGCAGGAATGACGGAATCAATCCCCTCTCCCATGCGTGGGAGAGGGTTAGGGTGAGGGCAACGGCCTAGCCCGAGTCATACTTTCCAGGCAACCCAGGATGGGGCGTCTACTCTTCGCTGGTCTCGGAGGGGTAGCCCCGTTCGATCCAGGCTGGTGTGCCGGCTTCGTCGACTACCTGAACGTTGTCCCGCCCATCCCGCTGCAGGATGCTGGTGGCAGTGGTGGCCCGCATCCCGGCGGCGCAAACGGTGACCACAGGCAATTCTCTGGGTAGCCCGTCCAAGTGCTCTTGCAACTCACCCAACTCGATGTTTAGCGCGCCTGAGATGTGGCCCGTGTCATATTCGTTACGCTGCCGGACGTCGATCACCAATGGTGCGGTGGGCAGGTCTTGGGCCAGCTTAAGCTCGTCTAAGGCCAATCTCTTGGACTCTTCCACGGGAAGACCAGCCGATTTCCAAGCGTCCATGCCGCCGGACAAGAACCCGTGGACGCGGTCGAACCCGATACGGATCAGCTGCCGCATCATGTCGTCATGCTGACCGGCGTCGGCGGACAGGAGCACCAGAGGAGCTCCCCAGGGCACCACCCTGCCGATCCAGGTGGCCATGGCGTTGCCATGAGGCACAGCGTAGGCGCCAGGGATGTGGCCGTCATTGAAACTACGCTCGGGACGGGCGTCGATAAGGACAGCTTCATTGTCCAGGTGGTTCCGGACGGACAGGGCTGTTAGAGAAGACAGGCGAGGGACGCCCCCCAGTATATCTGGCCCTCTGCGGTTGATGTCGGCCATGTATTTGTAGTAGCTCGGGTACGATCCGAGACCAGTAAGTGCGTATTTAACGAAGCTGGTCTCTTCCGCCTCTGCGGCGAAGGGGTTGGCCAGCCGTTCGCGGGCGATGGTCGTAGGAATCTCGCCGCCGGAGTGGGCCGTAGCCGAGCAGAACGAACCGCCGCCGTGGGTCGGGTAGACCTTGACGTCGTCCGGAAGTTTCAACAATTTTTCGTGGATGGTGTTATGCAGCCACCGGGCCAGGAAAGGGGCTATCTTTGAGCCTAGCAGGTCGACGCGGGCTGCGCCGCCCAGCATGAGTGCACCGCCGGTGAATATCGTGGTGGGCTGGCCCTGTTCTTCGATCAAGAAGGAAACGCTCTCCGGCGTGTGGCCCGGAGTGTGGACGATCTTGACCTTGAAATCGCCTAGGTCGAATTCATCCTCTTCCTGAAGCCGGACTGAAGGGAAAAGTAGGCCTCCCGACGCGCTGGCCGCCACTTGGCAGCCGGTCTGATCGGCCAGTTCACGAGCGCCAGAGACGAAGTCGTTGTGGACGTGGGTCTCAAAGGCGTAGACGATGCGCGTGCCGTGATTGGCCGCGATCTGGACGTATTGGTCGACGTCCCGGGCGGGGTCGATGACGATGCACCGGCCAGATTGTTCAGAGCCGACCACTTAGCTGTTGTTGGCCAGGCTCTCGATCCTCACTGTTTCAACGAACATGATGAATGACCTCAGTTGCAGGAATAGTGTCCCCTCTGAAATGGGGGACTGTTTCGTGGATGTGAATATTGTAAACCGCCGGAGACTGGAAGTCTTCGGCGGTAAATGCTTGTCTGTTACTGGGGTTTTCTGACCGTGATGGGGACGGAGTGGATGGAATTGACCTCGTAACCGCGGAAGTTCCAGGTGGCCAACATAGGCTGCACGTTGCCCGCGCTATCCGTTGCCCGGGAACGCAGGAGCGAGTGCCCCAGATTGGTGGCGTCCCAGTCGATCTCCCAATGCTGCCAGGAGTATTTCCCGGACGGCTTATCCAACTTGGCGTCCCGCCAGGTACGGTCGTCGTCGGTACTGACCTCTACTCTGGTGATATCGCCGTCGCCCGACCAGGCCACGCCCTTGATGGTATGTTTGCCTGGTTCAAGGATGTTTCCTTTGACCGGGGTGCTGATCAGCGACTTTATCTTCAGAGACGACACTCGCGTCACATCAGAGTCCACCTTGCCGTCGGTGGCGGGGTAAAAGCGGTAATCCAATTCATGAAATCCACCGTTGGGATGGTCCATAACGGTGATTTTGGTCAACCATTTGACTGAGGCCATGCCGTACCATCCTGGCACTAGCAACCGGATGGGAAAACCGTGGTCTTTGGGGATTGGCTCGCCGTTCATTTCATAAGCGAGAAGAGTATCGGCGTCCAGTAATTTTGCCAGCGGCACGCTCATCTCGTAGGGCATTGACTTGCCAGCGGCCGGCACATCGCCGGAGTCCAATCCCACAAATAAGACATCGGTAGCAGATGCCTTGAGGCCAGCCTGTTCCAACACGGTTTTGATCGACACGCCTTTCCAACTGGAGACGCTGACTGCTCCGTTGTCCCATTGGACTCCCTCGGCGGGTGGCTGCATGGTTGAGCGGCTGTTGCCGGCGCATTCCATGAGATTGATGACCTCGTGGCTAGGCATCTTGAGCAGGTCATCGTAGGAGAGATCGAGGGGGTTGTTCACGTCGCCGGTGATTGGCAATGACCAATCGGCGGTGTTGATCTGAGGGGCGGGAAAGTGGCTGCGGATGAAGTGGCCTTCATTGGGGAGGACGGGGACGTCTAGGTTCTTTAGAAAGACGGCCGCACAAAGGGGGTCTTCAGATAGAACATTCAGGTCGCCAGCGGAGTCTGTGTCTGGCATGGTTGTCTCCTTTCTAAATTTATTTGTTTTGGGCGTGTTACATACGAGTCCGTTGGCCGGGCTAGGAGCCGCTGACCGTGCAACCGTGGCTGGCCGTGGTGGCCATCACGATGATGCCGATTAAGAGGAGCACAATGAATGCCCGTTGGGGGCGTAGGTTGGGAAAGCGCATCCTTAATATCCACTCCATTTCGGGATTGCAAACGGGAGCCTGCCGGTCATTCCCGAAGCGCGTTGGAAGTATATCGCAAGTGGAGCGGGGCAGTACAGTACCCAATCCAGTGGGTAATTTACACTTGTCATAACCACCTATAAGCGGTCTATTCCAGGTGCCTATTTCGTGGGTGATTCAGGCGTGGGACTGAGACCGGGATTGTGATAATATACGCCTTGGCTTATCTAGAAAATCTATCGAACATAGGCATCGCGTTTTTTTACGCCCGAATTGTGCCTGAATATATCTCCCAAATAAACACTAACTAGGAGCGAGAGAATGCTTGAGTACAAGCCCAACATGGTGCTCTCCAATGAAGAATTTGACTCGATAGGTTCTTCACCGATCCGCCATGACGGAGCTGACAAGGTAACCGGGCGCGCCAGGTACGGCGCCGACAACAACATGCCCGGCATGCTCTACGGGAAGATCCTGCGCAGCCCACACGCTCACGCCGTGATCAAATCGGTGGATGCCAGCGCCGCTGAAGCCCTGACCGGCGTCCATGCGGTGGTCACCTCCGCAGACTGGCCGGAGACTTCCATGAAGCTTACCGACCTGGCGGAAGGCTCGATCCACAATCTGGGATTCTTGAGCATGAACGTTCTGGCTAGGGGCAAAGTTTTGTACAAGGGCCATCCTGTCGCCGCGGTGGCTGCAGTAAACGGTCACGTGGCTGAAGCAGCCCTGGCATTGATCAAGGTGGAGTATGAAGTGCTGAAGCCGGTGCTGTCCGCCGCCGAAGCCATGAAACCCGACGCTCCGATCCTGCACGAGCGGTTGGCCGCCGTAGCCAGCCCCGCCCTCAGGCCCGGCGGAATATTGGAAGACGACGCCGAAAGCATGCGCACTAATATCTCCAACCAGTTTGAATTCAGCCTCGGCGACCTCGAACAGGGCTTCAAAGACGCCGATATCATCGTTGAGAAAGCGACCACCACCCAGCCGGTCCACCAAGGCTACATCGAGCCGCAGGCCGGTGTTGCCCACTGGCAGGCAGATGGCAAGGTGACGGTCTGGTCCAGCAGCCAGGGCCAGTTCACGGTCCGTGACCAGACTGCCCGGTTCTTGGGCATCCCCGTTGGCCAGGTCAAAGCCATCCCCATGGAGATCGGTGGAGGCTTCGGCGCCAAGGGCATCACCTACGTGGAGCCTGTGGCGGCCCTCCTGTCCCGCAAGTCCGGCCGTCCGGTGAAGATTCAATTGACTCGGACAGAGGTCTTTGAAGCGACCGGCCCAACCTCAGGTACCCAGATCAAAGTTAAATTAGGCGCTACCAAAGACGGCAAACTCGTCGCTGCCGAGGCTGAACTGATCTTCGAAGCCGGCGCTTTCCCCGGATCTCCCGTCGGTGCCGCCGTCCAATGCATGATGGGTCAATACGACATCCCCAACGCTCATCTAAAAGCCATAGACGTGGTGATCAACCTGCCCAAGGCGGCAGCCTACCGGGCCCCGGGCGCTCCGGCCGCCGCGTTCTGCATGGAAACGGCGATGGATGAACTGGCTGAGAAGCTGGAGATCGATCCCCTGGAGTTCCGCTTGATGAACAGCGGCAAAGAGGGTTCCCGCCGGGTTACCGGTCCTGTGAACCCCTTGGTTGGCTACATCGAGACCCTGCAGGCAGCGAAAGACCATCAGCACTACAACACCGAACTGAGCGGTAAGCTGCGAGGGCGCGGCGTGGCCTCCGGGTTCTGGGGCAACAACTCCGGACCCGCCTCGGCTGTGATCGTGGTCAACTCCGACGGCACGGTCAGCTTGACCGAGGGTTCACCCGACATCGGCGGCAGCCGTGTGGCCATGGCCATGCACGTTGCCGAGGTCCTGAACCTCTCCGTAGAAGACATCAAACCACAGGTTGGCGACACCGACTCCATCGGCTTCACCTCCAATACCGGCGGCAGCAGCGTCACCTTCAAGACCGGTTGGGCCTGCTACACCGCTGCCCAGAGCGTGAAAGAGCAGATGATCCTGCGGGCCGCCAAGATCTGGGAGATCCCTGAATCAGACGTGGAGTACTCAGAAGCCGTCCTCCAGCACAAGTCGGACCCGGAACTAAAGCTGACGTTCAAGCAGATCGCCGCCCGGATGATTCCCACCGGAGGCCCCATCGTCGGTTCTGCCGGCGTGAACCCGCCCGGCCCCGGCCCGTCCATCGGCGTCCATGTGGTTGATGTGGAAGTAGACCCTGAGACTGGCAAAGTGGACATCCTCCGCTACACTGCCGTTCAGGACGCTGGTAAAGCCATCCACCCGGCCTACGTTGAAGGTCAGATTCAAGGCGGCGCGGTGCAGGGCATCGGCTGGGCGCTGAATGAAGAGTATGTCTACAACGAGAACGGCGCCATGCTCAACAGCAGCTTCCTGGACTACCGGATGCCCACCTCGCTGGACCTCCCGATGATCGACACGGTCATCGTAGAGGTAGCGAACCCCAACCACCCGTACGGTGTCAGGGGCGTTGGTGAGGTGCCTATAGTCCCTCCGATGGCCGCTATATCCAACGCCATCTACGACGCCATCGGCGTACGGATGAGCCACCTGCCCATGTCTCCGGACAAGGTACTAGAGGCCCTCTGGGCCAAAGAGGGCAAGTAACCGGAGATGGCGGAAGTTTGGATCCCGCCCAAGTTGCAGCAGTTGACCGGCGGTAATCAGCAGGTCCAGGTGGAAGGCACCACCGTTCGCCGGTTGATCAACAACCTGGAAGCGAAGTATCCGGGAATAAAGGAATTCCTTGTCGACGAAGTAGAGGAAGACCTGGTCCCCGGTCTAGCCGTGATAATCGACGGCGAGGTCAGCCTACTAGGTATGCTGGATAAGGTCCTGGAGAACAGCGAGGTCCACTTTCTTCCTGCTATCGGCGGCGGCTGACAGGGTCTTCGAGCACCTAGACACGGAAATATGTGGCGGGGCCGGCGGAAACGCTGGTCCCGCCGCTTGATTTTGATCGCATGATCAGCAAACCAGAGGTATGAGCATGGCAGAGCATGGACCGATCAGGATACGCCCCAAGTTTAGCCCCCAGGCGCAGCGTGAAGTGCGCCGCAATACCCCCTTGCGTCAGGCGCGAACCTGCTACGGACACCTGGCCGGAGTAGCCGGCGTGGCGCTGATGGACGAGCTGCTCAGCCTGGAATGGGTCGCAGAAAACGAGGAACCTATCTCCGGCAACCGCGTCGGCTATTCTTTGACTGCGACAGGACGCCAGGCGATGGACGAGATGGGCGTTGACCTGGCTGAGGCCGGCAGGTCCACCGGCAATTTCGCCTTTGGTTGTCTGGACTGGACCGAGAGTGGACACCATCTGGGCGGGTCTTTGGGCCGGGCGTTCACGGCCTGCCTGACCGAACGCGGCCTTGTGGGAAGAGAACCAGGCACCAGGGAAGTCCAATTACAGGGCGTTCCGGGTTCTTGGCTGAGATAACCCGGTCCAGTTAGACCGGGGGTTGGACGGCGGTGCCTCCCGCCGTTAGAATACGCGTGCCTTTGACCCGTGACCAACATGATTGCCTTGTATGGTTGCGTTGGGGAACCTGATTTTATCTGGAGTGAACACCCATGCCGGACCAACTCACCGATTCTCAGCGCAAATGGTATGACCTGGCAGCCACCCACGCCGACGATTTTGCCACCCGCGCGGCCCAGCACGACGAAGAAAACAGCTATCCCTATGAGAACATGGCGGCCCTCAGGGAGTCTGGCTATACCGCCATGCCCATTCCAGCTGACATGGGCGGCGGCGGAGCGTCCCTGCTGGAGGTCTGCATCGCCCAGAACCGGCTGGCACAGGGCGATGGCGCAACTGCCCTGGCAGTGAACATGCACTTTGGACTGCCTTACGTCATGTGTGACCTGATCAAGGCGGGTGACGACCACCCCCGGCCTCTTCTTGAGAAGATCGCCGCTGAGAAGCTGATGGTATTCGCTGCGGTAACAGACCCGCAGGTGGATTCACTCAAGGGCGTCACCGGCTTGGGTTACACGACAGTTAAGGCCACCAAGACCGACGGCGGCTTCCTGATAAATGGCCGCAAGGGCTTTGCCACCAACAGCCCCGGCGGCGACCTATTCGCCAGCACGGCCATCTACGACGACCCGGATGAGGGCGAGGTTGGCCTGATCTATATGATTCCCCCGGACACCGAAGGCCTGACTTGCCTGAATGACTGGAACACCATGGGCATGCGGGCCAGTCAGAGCCATAGCTGGACGCTGGAAAACGTATTCGTAGCTGAAGAGGGTGTGATCAGGCATAAGCCCTGGGTCTGGGACGAGTTCGCCAGGGGCCTGTGGGCCTGGCACGGCGGGAGCTTTGCCAGCATCTACCTGGGTATAGCAAAGGCAGCCAGAGACTTCGCCATCCAACAGACCATTGGCCGCTCCCGGATTCCTTTCAAGCATCCTGAAAGTTACTATCCCGGCCATCAGTTCCTCGCCGCAGAGATGGACATCACTTTGAATGCGGCCTGGACGTTCCAAAAGAGTATCGCAGAGCGTCTGGACGGAGAGAACGCACGGGATGACGCCACTCTGATGGAAGCCATAGGTATGCAGTATTTCTGCATGAAAGCAGCCCAGGATGTGGTCAACAAGGCAGTGGACATGGTCGGCGGCGCGGCTCTGGCCAAAGGACGGCCGCTGGAGCGTTATTACCGCGACGTCCGGGCGGGCACCATGCACCCTGTCGGCGGGTTTGACGCCCTCGAGCTTATCGGTAAACACGCCTTCGGAATACCGTTCGATGTGGAGCCCCGGTACGTTTAGCCCTAGTACGTTTACCGGTACTTTTAACGTATAGGTCTATCAGCTTAAATCCAAAGAAATAAAAACGGGGAGTAGCTCGCTGTGTACGTGATTGGAATCGACGTCGGTGGCACGTTCACCGACTTTGTAGTCGCTCAGGAAGGCCAACCTCCCCGCTATTTCAAGACTGCCTCCACGCCCAACGACCCGTCCGAGGGTCTGATGACCGGGCTAGGTGATGCCGCCGCCGCCCACGACTTGTCGTTGGAGGACTTTCTGGCTGCGGCCGACATGATCATCCACGGCAGCACCGTGGCCACCAACACCCTGGTGGAGCGCAAAGGCGCCAAGGTCGGGCTGATCACCACCGACGGCTTTCGGGACCTGCTGGAGATGCGTGAGGGGCTGAAAGAAGACCGCTACAACCTGCGCATGACCCCAGTGGTGCCGCTGGTGCCCAGGTATCTGCGTTCCGAGGTTCCAGAGCGAGTCAGGTCTGACGGTAGCACCAAAGTCGCCCTGGATGAAGATGCCCTGAACGCGGCCCTCGACGGCTTGAAAGACGAGGGTGTCGAAGCCCTGGCCGTCTGCTTCCTGTTCTCCTACCTGAACTCCGCTCACGAGGACCGGGTCGGCGAGATCATCCAGGCCAAGTTCCCCGGTATGTACACCTCGCTGTCATCTCAGGTCATCCCCCAGATAAAAGAGTTTGACCGTCTCAGCACCACCGTGATCAACTCCTACGTGGGCCCCGTCCTAGGACGATATCTGGAGAACCTGCAAGAGCGGTTAACCCAGATCAACACTTCCGGCCAACACTCCGCCGACTTCCTGATCATGCAGTCCAACGGCGGCGTTGCGCCCATCGAGGACTCACGCCGCTTGGCGGTGCGTTCCATTCTGTCCGGCCCTGCCGGCGGTGTCAGTGGCGCGGCAGCCTACGGACGGCTGTCCGGGTCGAACGATATCATCGCCTTCGATATGGGCGGCACCAGCACCGATATTTCACTGATAGAGAACGGCGAACCCCATCTGAGCACCGAAAAATTCGAGGCTGGCTGGAAGATATCGGTGCCGATGATCGATATCCATACTATGGGTGCAGGCGGGGGCAGCATCGCCTCCGTTGGCCCCGGCGGCATCATGCAGGTGGGTCCGGAGAGCGCCGGCGCCATGCCCGGCCCGGCTGCCTACGGCAAGGGCGGCGAAAAACCCACGGTCACCGACGCCAACCTGGCCCTGGGCTACCTGGATGCAGGTAACTTCCTGGGTGGCAGCACAGTGCTCGATAAATCGCTGTCTGAGGAAGCAATCGCCGGACACGTAGCACAGCCCACCGGCCTTTCAATGGTCGAGGCGGCCGAGGGTATCTCCGAAGTGGTATCAACGTCCATCGCCGAGGGAATTCGGCTGATGTCTGTGCAACGCGGCGTCGACCCACGCCGGTTCACCATGATGGCCTTTGGCGGCGCAGCCGGGCTCCAGGCCGGAAAAGTGGCCAGGCAGCTCCAGGTGGAGAAGGTGATCATTCCAGCCGCGGCCGCTGTTCTATCGGCCCACGGGATGCTGTCCACCGACCTCAAATACGACTATTCCCGGTCCCACCCGTCCGCGCTCCTGAGCATGGACCTAGATGCTGTCAAGAACCTGGTAGCCGGGATGGAAGACGAAGGCCGTCAAAAGTTGCTGGGTCAGGGTGTGCCGGAGGAGAAGATCGAGGTCACGATTTCCGCCGACATGCGCTACCTAGACCAGATATATGAAGTCAACGTTCCGATTCCCAACCTGACCCAGGGCGCTGAAACGCTGCTGAACCAGTGGGCAGAGAACTTCCATCAGCGTTACCGGGAGCTGTATTCCTACAGTCAGTCTGAACAGGAGATACGGCTGGTGACGGTACGAGTGAGCGTGGTGGGACGCCTGCCCAAGCTGGACCCGCCGCCGCTGGAAACTGGAAGCGGCCAGCCTGCCAAGCCGAAGGGAAGCAGACAGATCTACTTGGGCGGTTGGACGGACGCTCCGATCTACGAGATATCAGAGCTATCACCCGGCAGTTCGGTGGACGGCCCGGCCGTGTTGGAGTCGGACTTCACCACCGTGCTGGTTGAGACCGGTGATAAGGCGACCATCGACCCCTATGGCGGAATTGAATTGCAGGTGTCTTTAGAATCTACTGGCACGGCTGCTGCTGCGACGGACCGGCCAGATCCCGTGACTCTGGCGGTGGTGGAGCACCGTTTGGAGTCCATCGCCCGGGAGATGACCGAGGTGATGCTGCGGACGGCCATGTCCCAGATACTGAACTCCAGCCGCGATTTCTCCACCGCAATTTTGGACGCCGAATGCCAGTTGGTGGCCCAGGGCGAAGGAATCCCGGTACACGTGAGCGCCCTGCCGGTGGCTGGTGCGGCGGTGCGGGACTACTTTGGCGATAGCATCTCTGAAGGCGACTTGTTCATCTTGAACGACCCCTATTTCGGCGGCAGCCACTTGCCCGACATCACCATCATCAAGCCCGTCTTTCATGAAGGAAAGCTGCTGTTCTACGGCGTGAACCGTGCTCACCACAGCGATGTCGGCGGCGGCACCCACGGCGGCTACAACCCCCGCGCCACCGAGATTTTCCAGGAGGGCATCCGCATCCCGCCGCTGAAGCTGTACGACAAGGGCGTTCCCAGAGAAGATGTTCTGCAGATGCTCTCGGCCAATGTGCGCCAGCCGGAGAATTTCCTGGGTGATTTGAACGCCCAGATTGGTTCAACGATGATTGCCGCCCAGCGCATCGCCGAGCTGTTGGAGAGCTACGGGTCGGAAAGGCTGTTGGCGTCGGTTGAGGAGATACTCTCCGCCACCGAGCGTCAGGTGCGGCAGTTCATCACGGAGTGGCCTGATGGCGTCTACTACGGCGAGTCCCTGGTGGACGACGATGGCTTCGATAACAAACTGATCCCGATCCGGGCCAAGGTGACAATCGCCGGAGACTCCATGGCCATCGACCTGGGTGAGTCCAGCAAGCAGGTCACCGGGTTCATCAACAGCGCCTACGCCAACACCCGCTCGCTGGCCCACGCCGCCATCATGTATGTGGCACCGTCCAACGTGGCCAAGAACGAAGGGTCGATGCGGCCGGTTGACATAATCGCGCCCAAAGGCCTGATAGTAAACGCCAACCCACCCGCGCCGGTGTGCATGAGCACCAACCACTGCGCCGAAGAAATCGTCGAGGCTATCTTCAAGGCCTTGGCTCAAGCCGTGCCCAAGGAAGTGAACGCTGGGTTCTCGAGGCGTCTGCGTTACGCAATCACCGGCATGGACCCACGCACCGGCCGTCAGTTCATCTGGCACTTCTTCCTGGCCAGAGGCGGTGGCGGCGCAACCTATGGGTATGACGGTTGGCCTGGTGTCGGCGAGATTAACGTGGCCGGTGGTATACGCAGTCCCAGCATAGAAGTCACCGAAGAGCGGTTCCCATTCTTCATCCGCAGGCACGAGATACGCCCCAACTCGGGCGGGCAGGGAGAGTGGCGCGGCGGAGTGGGCGGAATCTGCGACCTGGTCTACGAGGGGGAAGGCCCGGCCCTGCTGAACACGGCCGGCGACGGCATCGTCGTGCCGCCCTTTGGCCTATTTGACGGCCAAGACGGCCTCCCGCACGACTACAAGCTCATCTGCAACGGCGTCGACCGGCCCCTTGGCTCCAAGGAGACCGAGGTCGTCGTCAACCCGGGAGACCACGTCTACTGCCTGTCATCGGGCGGCGGTGGCTACGGCAACCCATCCGACCGCAGCAAGGAAGCAGACGCGTGGGACAAGCTGAACGGGTACGTGGAATAGCTGGTCGTTCAGACTGCCTGAACCGCGCCCTTGAACCGGTCCCTTATCTCCTCAGGCGTGTGGGAAACCCGGGGGATGCCCTCAAGGGGGGCGATTCCGGCTTTCACTAAGATCAGGCTTAGCTGGCCGCCGTTCGTTGCTTCGGTCAGGGCTGCTTCCAGTTCCTCTAGGTCTTCGACACGGCGTGTCCACGGGTAGCCGGTCGTGTTGGCCGTCTGAGCCAGGTCGAAGTTGGAGCTGATGCTTGGTTGCCCGCCGGTGGACTCGTAGGCCTCGTTGTCCAGGATGATGTGGACAAGGTTGGCCGGCTGCTCTGAGGCGATCAGTGGTAGTGTCCCCAGGCTCATCATTGCGCTGCCGTCGCCTTCCAGCACGAACACCCGCTTGTTGGGGGCCTGTAGGGCGAGACCCAGCCCCATGGCCGAAGCCAGCCCCATGGACCCAATCATGTAGAAGTTGCCGGGACGGTCTTTTAGGGTGAATAACTCCCGGGAAATCATGCCAGTGGTGCTAATCACCAGGTCGCCGCTTCCGACGTGAGCCAGGATACTTTCTATAGCCTGGTAGCGTGCGATCAAGATATTACCCCGGACCGGACCAGCAGCGCCCCTGGAATCGAACGCTCTTTGATGGTCTCCAACAGCAGGTCCAAGACCGCGTCCAGGTTATCGGGCTCTAATATCTCGTAGGGGACTTCCAGCAAGTTAAAGAACTCCGGTGTTTTGGCGCCCATTATCCAGTGCTCGAGAGCGTCGTTGGGCGGTCCGCCGTAGCCGCGCCAGCCCACGATCAGCAGTGCCGGTATCTTGTACATCAGGTTGAACGAAGTCAGCGGGTTGACCAGGTTGCCTACCCCGGAATTCTGCAGGATCACCCCGCCGAGACCACCGGTAAAAAAAGTGGCGCTGGCGATGCCCAGGGCAACGTCTTCCCGCACCGCCGGTACGTAGCGAATGTCCGGGTCGTTGACCATCACGTTGTAGGCGTCATGGAAGGTGGAATCCGGGACTCCGGAGAAGAAATTCAGTCCCCGACCCTTCAGCGCGGCCCAGAAATCATGGGCGTCCATGTTAGCTCCTCACACATTTGTTGGGCTTGGCTAATAGCATAATAGCCCGCAGCTATGATCGACCCACGCCTCTCTTTGTCACCCTGATCCTTCCAGGGAAGGAGAAGGGTCTCTTTGCTCTCGACCAACACCGTTAATCTGGCAATGGGATTCTTCGGCTGGCGCCTCAGAATGACAAATTCACAGCAACGCCAGCGCTGGATTGGGTCAGCCTAACATATATGCATACGTTGTTTGACCGGCCTGTTTGAGGGGAGTAGAATTGGAAGTGTAAACCCACCCCCAGGGGGTATGGGTTGGGAGGGACCGAGATGTTTCCCAATGTCAAAGAAGACGCGCTCAAACGGATGAGCTATATCGAAGGGCACCTGGCCGGCATCCGGAAGATGCTGGACGAGGACAAATATTGTGTCGACGTGCTCAAGCAGACTTATGCCGTCCGCCGGGCCATCGAGAAGATGGAGAGCCTGCTGCTGGAAGGGCATCTGAAGTCGTGCGTGGTGGAGGGCATCAAGTCCGGCCGCGCCGAAGAGATCGTCGACGAACTCAAAGACCTGTACATCCTGTCCAACAAGTAGCGATTTAAGGGGAGAGAAATGTCTGCATACGTGATTGGCGACATCACTGTCACCGACCCTGATACCTTTGCCAAGTACGCTGGCCGGGTGCCCGCCAGCAGCGGAGCCTATGGCGGCAAGTACCTGGTCCGTGGTCCGGATAAGTGTGAACCCGCCGAAGGCGATTGGAATCCGAAACGCTTTGTGCTGGCTGAGTACAAAGACGTGGAGACCATCAAGGCCTGGTACTACTCAGATGAGTATAAAGAGCTAACCAAGCTACGCCAGAGCGCGTCCACTGGGTCATTGCTCATCGCCGAGGGTATAGATCCCGTTGACCAGGGCAGCGACAGTGGGAAACCGGGTTACTTGGTCGCTGACATTGAAGTTACAGACCCTGCCCTCTTCGACGAATACCGAGCCGGAGTACCAGCGACCATCGCGGCGTTCGGTGGAAAATATCTGGTGAGGGGAGCTACAGGCGAGGTGCTCGAAGGACCGTGGACTCCCAAACGCTTGGTGGTATTGGAGTTCGAGAGCCTCGCTCGGGCCAAAGAGTGGTACAACTCGACGGACTACGCCGACCTGAAGAAAATGCGCCACAATGCCTCAAATTCGAAAGCAATATTCGCCGAGGGCGGATAACCTCCGGCAGCACATCCCCTTCAGCTGAACCGCATCAAAGGATTGGGCAGCCGTTAATCGGAAGAGCATCATGGCCACAACAGATAACATCATAAAATTGAACCTGCCGGTAGAAGGCATGACCTGTGCGGCCTGTGTGGGCCACGTTGAGAACGCTCTAAAAGACGTTCCCGGAGTGCTCGATGCCTCCGTTAATCTTGGCACGGAGAAGGCTTCGGTGGAGTTTGATCCTGCCGAGGTCTCGTTCCAGGTGATCGAGGATGCCGTGTCCGGAGCTGGCTACAAGCTTGGTCGGCAATCCGCGTCGTTGAACATCGGCGGCATGACCTGCGCTGCCTGCGTGGGCCACGTCGAGAACGCCCTTTTAAGCGTGCCTGGGGTCGCCCAAGCCAACGTGAACCTGGGCGTGGAACGGGCGTCTGTTGAGTTCATACCGGGCATGGTTGAGATCGCCGACCTCCTGAAGGCAGTGGAGGATTCCGGCTACCGGGTCGAGGGTTTGAACGACTCCGGCGACCAGGAACGGGAGCTGGAACGCCTCTCCAAGGTCAAAGAGATACGAGAGCTGCGCAACCGCCTGGTACTGGCCGGCAGCGGCGCAATCTTGCTGTTCCTGGGCACATTTGACGTCTTCCCGTGGGTCTCCAACTTGATGGGACGGGCCTACTATCCCTTCTTGCTGTGGGCCCTGGCGACGCCGGTGCAGTTCTGGGCCGGCTCCAACTTCTACAGTTCCGGATTGGGAGCACTCAGGCACCGCACGTCCAACATGCACACGCTGATCGCACTGGGGACCACCGTGGCCTACGGCTACAGCGTGGCCGTGGTGTTGCTTGATGTCTTTAATCCGGGATTACTGGCTGACAACGGGATCGACGCCAAGGTCTACTTTGATACGGCAGCCATCATAGTCGCCCTGATCCTGCTGGGCCGGTTCTTGGAGGCGGGAGCACGCGGGCGGACATCCGAAGCCATCCGGCGGCTTATCGGGCTCCGGCCCACGACAGCACGGGTGGTGCGCAACGGCGAAGAGATAGACATCCCCGTGGACCAGGTGGTCATCGGCGACACGGTACTGGTACGTCCCGGAGAGAAGATTCCGGTGGACGGCATTGTGACCGACGGCTATTCGGCGGTGGACGAATCCATGCTCACCGGTGAAAGCATGCCGGTGGAAAAGACCCCCGGCCAGAAGTTATTTGGCGCCACGATCAACGCAAACGGCGCACTGTATTTCGAGGCCACCCAGGTCGGCGGCGAAACGGTCCTGGCCCAGATCATAAAGTTGGTGGAAGATGCCCAGGGTTCAAAAGCCCCCATTCAACGTCTGGCCGACCAAGTTGCCTCGTACTTCGTTCCGGCGGTGATAATCGCATCTATCGCGGCCTTTGCGTTCTGGATGTTCTTGGGCCCGGCCCCGGTTCTGACCTTCTCCACCTTGGTGCTGGTATCGGTGCTGATCATCGCCTGTCCCTGCGCCCTGGGGCTGGCCACCCCCACGGCCATCATCGTGGGTACCGGCAAGGGAGCGGAGCATGGGGTACTGATCAAGCAGGCACAGGCCCTGGAGATCGCTCACAAGGTCGATACAGTGGTCTTGGACAAGACTGGCACACTCACCACCGGAAAGCCGGTTGTAACCGACCTGATCGTCTCTGACGACACCGGTTCGTCGGAATCTGCGCTCCTCTTCCTGGCCGCATCTGCCGAGCGGGGTTCCGAGCACCCGCTGGGCGAGGCAATCGTCATGGAGGCCCAGAGCCGGGGGCTGGAATTGGAATCGGCGTCTGATTTCCGGGCCATTCCCGGACGGGGCATCTCGGCCCAGGTCAGCGGACATACGGTCTTGTTCGGCAATCAGGCTTTGATGGAAGACTCAGGCGTGTCGCTGAACGGGTTGGTCGAGCAGGCGTCAGCTCTGGCGGCCCAGGGTAAGACGCCTATGTATCTGGCCAGCGACGACCGGGCCATAGGCCTGATCGCCGTGGCTGACACGGTGAAACCGGAGGCTGCTGAAGGTCTCGCCAAGCTCCGTAACATGGGCCTGGAAGTTGTGATGCTAACCGGCGACAATGTCCAGACCGCCCACGCAATAGCAAGTCAGTTGGGTGTGGACCGGGTCGAGGCGGAAGTATTGCCTCAAGACAAGGCCGCCGTGATTAAGAGACTGCAGGCGGAAGGTCGCGTGGTGGCGATGGTCGGCGACGGCATCAACGACGCCCCGGCGTTGGCCCAGTCGGACGTAGGGATGGCCATGGCCAGCGGTACCGACGTGGCCATGGAATCGGCGGATATCACCCTGATGCGGAGCGACGTTGACGGCGTGGCCATCGCACTGGACTTGAGCCGGCAGACCATCCGCACGATCAAGCAGAACCTTTTCTGGGCCTTCTTCTATAACGTGATGCTGATTCCCGTGGCGGCCGGGGTGTTGTACCCCGTCTTCCAGGGAGTGGGCGGCGTGCCGGTTGGCCTGGAATTCTTCTTTGGAGAACAGGGTTTCTTGAACCCTGCCCTGGCCGCACTGGCCATGGCGTTCAGCTCGGTGACGGTTGTCACCAATTCCCTGAGACTGAGGCAGGCGAGATTCTAATCGCCGTTTAGGCAATTCAAACCAGAATAAAGACCGGAGGAAACGATAATGGCGACAGCTATAGACCCGATATGCCAGATGGATGTGGATACCGACAACCCACCCGGAGGGCAGAGCGAATACCAGGGCACGACCTACTATTTCTGCGCTCCCGGCTGCAAGGTGGCCTTCGACAAAGAGCCGGATAAGTACCTGTCCGAAGCCCATGACCATGACCATGACGATCATGAAGGACATGATCACGGCAGCCATGATAAGCACGAGGGGCACGATCACGGCAGTCATGACGACCACGAAGCTCACGAAGAAGAGGCTGAAGAGAGCCATGATGACCACGGTGACCATGGTGACGAAGGGCACAGTCATGGTCCGGGCGGCCACAGCCACGGCGGGCATCACATGCCTGAAAGCGCGTCAGAGGCTGCTGCGCCGACTGGCAAGAAGCCTGGCTTCTTCTCCCGGTTGTTCGGCAAGAAATAGGGGTTAGAGACCTTGATCTGAGGCTAGGGGCAGGTAGGCAAGGTTCGATATTTTCTAACTGTCGTGCGGGCTCTCGGAAAAAACTGCAACCCCTCTATCCATAAATTCCATCATAACCCTCGGCAGTTCCGTCAGCTGATTGCCGTTCAGGTACAGCTCCTTCAGGTTGGTCAGGTTGCCTATCTCGGGAGGCAGTTCCGTGAGCTGGTTGCCGTTCAGCTCAAGCCGGTACAGGTTGGTCAGGTTGCCGACCTCGGGAGGCAGCGCCGTGAGCTGGTTGCCGTTCAGCACTAGCGAGCGCAGGTTGGTCAGGTTGCCGATCTCGGGAGGCAGCGCCGTGAGCTGGTTGCCGTACAGTTCCAGACCGATCAGGCTATTCAAGTTGCCGATCTCCGGAGGCAATGCCGTCAGCCGGTTGTTCCCCAAGTACAGCCCGGTCAGGTTGGTCAGGTTGCCGATCTCGGGGGGCAGGGCCGTGAGCTGGTTGCCGTACAACCCTAGCCAGTCGAGGTTGGACAGGTTACCTATCTCGGGGGGCAGGGCCGCCAGCTGGTTGTCATACAGGTGCAGCTCATTCAGGTTGCTCAGGTAGCCAATCTCGGGAGGCAGGTCCGTCAGCTGGTTGCCGTACAACCCTATCCAGTCTAGGTTGGACAGGTTACCTATCTCTGGGGGCAGCGCCTTCAGCTGGTTGTCGTTCAGGTGCAGTTCCTTCAGGTTATTCAGGTCTCCTATCTCGGGAGGCAGCTCTGTCAGCTGGTTCTCACCCAACACTAGCCGGTACAGGTTGATCAGGTTGCCTATCTCGGGCGGCAGCTTCGTCAGTTGGTTGCGGCCCAGCCCTAGCCGGCGTAAGTTTCTGAGGTTGCTGATTTCGAAGGGCAGAGCTGTCAGCCGGTTCTCGCCTAGGAGCAGCGCATTCAGCCAGCTGCGATCGCCTATCTCAGGAGGCAGCTCGGCCAGCCCGGCTGCCGTAAGATTCAGAACTCCAGAACGGTCATTTAAAGAGTGAACATGCATACTCTGCATGCTACATCGCAATTTCCTGACGGACAACCAAAAGGCCGCTTAAGCGGCCTTTTGGTTATCCGGGGCATTTGGTGACGGGTCTGGTAAATCAGCCTATGTTCCGCTCTTCGCCCACCATCTGGGGTAGGAGACCGCGGATGTTGGTGGCGATTGCTCACCCTGAGTGAAGCGAAGGGTCGCTTGGTCTCAGCCAAAAAGGCGCATGGGCAACGAGATTCTTCGGCTGGCGCCTCGGAATGACAACGGTCCAGAGAGATATCTAGGCGGTGGCTCCGTGACAGCGTTTGTACTTCTTGCCGCTGCCGCAGGGGCATGAGGCACTCCGGCTTACCTTGCCTCCGGTTGCCACTGGAGATGACACACGGCTGGCGTCGTTAACTGCCTTCATGGGGCTCTCTTTGGGAGTGGCAGCAGCCGACTGACGGTGCCCGGTCCCTGGGGCAGGCGTCTGGTTGAGCGTGGCGTGGAACACGGTGTGAATCACCTCATTCTCGATCGCCACCTGCAGTGTGCCGAACATCTTATTGCCCTCAGACCGGTACACAACCAGCGGGTCCCTTTGGCCGTAAGCCTGTAGTCCGACCCCGGTGCGCAGGTTCTCCATGGCAGTCAGGTGCTGCACCCAATGAGTGTCGATGGCCCGCAAGAGCAACAACCGTTCGATGGTCCGCGCCTGTTCTTCTCCAACGTCCTGTTCCCGGGCGTTATAGACCGTCGCGGCGAAGTCGTCCAGAATCTCCATGATCTGGTCGCGGTCCCACTCGAATATCTGATCGTCAGTGGCGAGTTCCGGGGGCAGAGGGCATATCTGACTCAGTTCGTCGATGAGACCGGCTGGGTTCCAATCGTCGATGTGTTTTCCGAGTAGGTGATGATTGGCCGACTCCGTGAACGTCCGCCGGAGCATATTCACGAATTTTTCCTTGAGCGACTCTCCGCTCAGGGCTTCAAAGCGGTCTTCGTAGATGACCTGACGCTGCTTGTTCAGCACGTCGTCATAGTCCAGCAGGTGCTTACGCATGTCGAAGTGGTAGCCTTCCACCTTGACCTGGGCGCCGCCGATGGACTTGGTGATGATCTTGTTCTCAACTGGAGTATCTTCGTCCAGACCGGCCCAGCCCATGATGGACTTGATCCGTTCTCCGCCGAAGCGCTGCATCAGTTCATCTTCCAGGGAAACGTAGAACTGGGAGCTGCCCGGGTCGCCCTGGCGTCCGGCGCGGCCCCTTAGCTGGTTGTCGATGCGTCGTGCGTCGTGGTGCTCGGTTCCCAGAACGTGAAGGCCGCCCAATTCGATGACCTTGTCGTGTTCTTCCTTCCAGCCATCACGGCCGGTGTCAGCGCCGCCCAGGACGATGTCAGTGCCACGGCCGGCCATGTTGGTTGACACGGTTACAGCGTCGAGCCGGCCTGCCTGAGTGACGATCGTCGCTTCGTGCTCGTGGTTCTTGGCGTTCAATACCTGGTGCGGGACGCCGCGTTTCTTGAGCCGTTCACTCAGATATTCAGAGTCTTCCACTGATGTGGTGCCGATCAGAACAGGCTGGTGAGTCTCGTGTAGGGTGGCGATGTCTTCAGTGACGACATTCCACTTGCCGTCTTCGGTCTGGAACACCAGGTCAGAGTTGTCTTTCCGGACCAAGGGCATGTTGGTGGGGATTGCCACGACTTCTAGCCCATAGATCTTGTAGAACTCGTCTTGCTCGGTGAGAGCAGTACCGGTCATGCCGGACAGCTTCTGGTACAGGCGGAAGTAGTTCTGGAGAGTGATGGTGGCGTAGGTGATACTCTCTCGTTGGATCTTGAGGTTCTCTTTGGCCTCCACAGCCTGATGGAGACCGTCGGACCAACGGCGGCCCGGTTGGAGGCGCCCCGTGAAATCATCGACGATGATCACCTCGCCGTCCTGTACCACGTAGTCTTTGTCGCGGATCTTGGAGATCTCAGCCGACAGGGCGTTCTCCATGTAGTGGACCTGGTGGTAGTTTTCCGGGTCATAGAGGTTGGAGGTATTGGTCCAATTCTCCATCTTGGCGATGCCTTCAACCGTCAGGGCTATTGACTGGGTGCGTTCGTCAATAGTGAAATCGGTCTCTTCTTCCAGGCGTGTCACCAGCTTGGCGAAGCTCTGGTAGAGCTGGACCGGCTCTTCCGCCGGGCCGCTGATGATAAGAGGGGTCCGCGCCTCGTCGATGAGGATGTTGTCGACCTCGTCCACGATGGCGTAGTTCAACTCTCTCTGTACCCGGTTGGCCTGGTCCAGGGCCATATTGTCTCTGAGGTAGTCGAAACCGAACTCGTTGTTGGTACCGTAGGTGATATCTGCCCGATAGGCCTCGGCACGAGTGACTGCACGCAGCTGTTCCATGCCGACTGGGGCGTTGGCGACCTCCGGGTCGTACATGTAACTGACCTCGTGCTGCAGGCAACCGACGGTCAGGCCCAAAGAATGGTAGATCTGACCCATCCAGACCGGGTCACGGCGTGCCAGGTAGTCGTTGACGGTGACTACGTGGACGCCATGTCTTTCCAGGGCGTTGATGTAGACGGCCAGAGTGGCTACCAGGGTCTTGCCCTCTCCGGTCTTCATCTCCGCGATCTGGCCCATGTGCAAGACCAGGCCGCCGATGAGTTGTACGTCGTAATGGCGTTGTTTCAGGGTACGCCGGGCGGCTTCTCTCACCGTGGCGAAGGCCTCAGGCACCAGGTCTTCCAGGCTTTCACCCTCGGCCAGACGGGAACGGAACTCCTCGGTCATGCCCCGAAGTTCCTCGTCGGTCATTTTCTGGAAATCTTCTTCCAGGTCGTTTATGTCTTTGACGAAAGGGGTCAGTTTCTTTAGTGCTTTTTCATTTGGATCGCCAAGCACTCTTTGAAGAACGGAAACCATGGATATTCAGACCTCGCAGAATGGCACCGTGTCCGGGCCGGTGTTTTGGGTGTGCGGGTTATGCCACCCAGACGTCTTCTGTGACCGGCTGAGATGGCGTAATACCAATTATATTGTATCCAAAGCCTACTGGGGATGCACGCCCAGTCATTTCCGATTAGAGGGCCTAGAGGCGTGGGCTGTCAGTTGACCAGTTAAGTCAGGTTATGGAGGTTGGACGTTCCAGACTGCCGCATCCAGTCTTGAAGCTCTGCCAAGATACGCCAGGGCGCGGACAACCCAACCAGGTTGGCGCTACCTATCTGTACGGCTGACGCACCGGCAAGGATGTATTCCGCGGCGTGTTCACCCGAGAATATTCCCCCGACGCCTATGATTGGCACGTCCACTTCTTTGGCTACCTGGTAGACCAGGGCTAATGAAATGGGGCGCAGTCCGGGACCGGAAAGCCCGCCGGTGATATTACCCAATACCGGCTGACGGGTCTGGGTATCGATTCGCATGGCCGGCATGGTGTTGCAGATGGTCAGGGCATCGGCGCCAGAGTCGACGGCCGCGCGGGCGATCGCAGTGATGCTTGGTACGTTGGGGGCCAGTTTGGCAATTACGGGTAGGTCGGTATTGGCCCGGACCGCCGCCACTGCCTGGGCGGTGAGACTGGGGCTGTGGCCGAACATGGACCCATCTTCCACATTGGGGCAACTGAGGTTGAGTTCGATGCCCTGGAAACCGGTCCCGGAGTTGGCCATGGCAGCCATCTCGCCGAACTGTTCAACGGAATCTGATGAAAAGCTGAGGATGCAGGTGGCGTTCCACTGGCTCCAGTCGGGGGTGACGTCACGTATCGCGGCTTCGATACCGGGGTTGGTGAGACCGATGGCGTTGAGGAATAGATGGTCGCCGGCGTCCCAGGCTTCACGGTAGGACGGAGGGTACCACCGTGGTTCAGGGTTGCCTTCCCGTGGCAGGCGAGTGAAAGTCTTGGGGACCACCGCGCCCAGTTGGCCCAGGTCCATATCTTTGGTGATGCCTCTGCCATAACCGTCGTATCCGAAGGTCCCAGAGGCAATCATCACTGGATTGGCCAACCTAAGATGATGGTGGTTGTTGGGGGCCAGATCTACGGATAGATCTAGCCCTTGAACAGACTCCGGTTTACTCGTCTCCCTCATCTTCTTCTGAGGCGACGCTTGGTTCGTCGCTCCCCTCCGCATCCGCTTCTCCAGTGTCGGGACTTGAGCCGTTAGTGCTGGTCTCGACTGCGTCTTCGTCCCCGTCCTCTTTCTCTTCCGCTTCTTCTTCAGCGTCGAGCTCGTCTTCCGGGGCGTCTTCCGGCTGTTCGTCCTCTACCTCTTCTTCGACAGCCACTTCGGACGCCGGTTCTGAGTTATCAGATTCGGCATTATCGGTGAAGATATTGGGTTCGGCCGGTTCGTCGTCGCTGGGCTCTTGGTTGAAGGCGCTGTTGGCAGAGTCATCAA
This sequence comes from Dehalococcoidia bacterium, assembly GCA_963693555.1. Taxonomy (GTDB): domain Bacteria; phylum Chloroflexota; class Dehalococcoidia; order Lucifugimonadales; family UBA3495; genus UBA9611. The sequence continues at coordinate 29,275 of CAVOAA010000001.1, forward strand.
TAGAGTCCGTTGCGCCCAACCATCCGGGAGGAGACACTGCGGCGATCTCCGGCACCGGTTGGGGTTTCAGCAGCTCTTCCATGCCGGGAATCTCAACCCTGGCTGGGATGAGCCGGCCGATGATGACGTTTTCCTTCAGTCCCTGCAGCCAGTCTTGCTGTCCGCTTACTGCGGCCTGAGTCAGCACCCTGGTGGTCTCCTGGAAGGAGGCCGCGGACAGGAAGCTGTCGGTTAGCAGTGATGCCCGGGTTATGCCGAGCAGGATGGGCTTGGCGGTGGTCGGTTCCCCGCCCTCAGCCAGGACCTTGGCGTTCTGGTTTTGGAACTGGTATTTGTCGACCATCTGTCCCGGTATGAAATCCGAGTCTCCGGTGGACTCCACCTGAACGCGGCGGAGCATCTGCCGGAGGATGATCTCGATGTGTTTGTCGTGGATGGCCACACCCTGAGACTGATAGACCTGCTGAACCTGGTCTACCAGGTAGCTCTGCAGGTCATCTTTACCACGGATGTGGAGGATGTCATGCGGGTTCAAGGGGCCGTTGATCAGCGGGTCACCGGCCAGGACGTTTTCGCCGTCTTTGACCAGCAGGCGGGAAGAGGCGTTGATCAAGTGTTCGCGGACTTCTACATCGTCCCAGACGATCGATATGACACCTGAGTCGATCTCTACGCGGCCTCCAATGTTGGCGACGACCTGTTCCACGGCTTCGCCTTCACCGGACTGGGCTGCTTCAATGGCGTCTACAGCGGCCTTCTTGATGGCTGCCTTGGACTTCCGGCCTTTGAGTGCGGGCATGGATGTGGCCAGCACTGTTCCAGGCTCCACACTTTCGCCCTCGTCGACCAGGATAAGGCCGTCTTCGGGGGCCGTATAGTCTTCACGGAACTCTTCTCGGCTCATGATACGTAGCCGGCGACCTTCGTCATCCGTGAAGAGTTCGATCACGCCGTCAATGTCGGCCAGAATCGCTGCACCTTTCGGCACGCGGGCCTCGAAGAGCTCTTCTACTCTGGGCAGACCGCTGGTGATGTCCAACCCGGCGATACCGCCGGTGTGGAACGTACGCATGGTCAGCTGTGTGCCGGGCTCGCCGATGCTCTGGGCGGCGATGATGCCCACGGCCTGGCCCATGTACACCGTATATCCGGTGGCAGGCAAGACGCCGTAGCAGGATTGGCAAACGCCGCGGCGGCATTCGCAAACCAATGGCGAGCGGACTGGTACTTCTCTGATGCCGGCGTCAGCGATGGCCTGGCCGATCTCCAGGGTGATCGGTTGATTGCGCTCGATGAGAATCTCTCCTGTCTCGGGATGCGCAACCGGCGCGGCGGCCAGTCTGCCATTGACCCGTTCGGCCAGGGTCTTGGCGGTCGGGTCTTCGGGACGCGGAGTGACCCAAAATGAGTCGAGGGTCCCGCAGTCCTCTTCTAGGATGATCACTTCTTGGGCGATGTCGATCAACCGCCGGGTCAGGTAGCCGCTGTCGGCAGTCCTGAGAGCGGTGTCAGCCAGGCCTTTCCGTGCTCCGTGCGTGGAAATGAAGTATTCCAGGGCGGTCAGGCCCTCCCGGAAACTCGAGGTGATGGGCAAGTCGATGATCCGTCCCTTCGGGTTGCTCATCAAGCCGCGCATACCGGCCATCTGTTTGATCTGGGAGATATTACCCTTGGCGCCGGACACGGCCATCACGGCGATGCCGCCGTAATTTGGCAGTTCTTCTTCAACGAATTCCGTGGTCCTGTCGGACGCTTTGGTCCAGGCGTCAATCGTCTTCTCGTAGCGCTCCTCTTCAGAGATGAGGCCGGAGAGGTACTGTTCTTCGAACCCGCTTACTTGCAACGCAGTCTCTCTCAAGACCTCGGGCTTCTTGGCGGAAACTTGAATGTCATTGATGGCTATGGTAATGCCGGACGTGGTGGCGTAATGGAATCCCAGGTCCTTGACGCCGTCCAAGACCTCAGCGGTCTCTTCATTGGTGAGAGTCCGGTAAAGCTGTGCGGTAAGGTCCTTCAGGGCTCCCCGGTTCATCAAGATGTTCTGGAAGCCGATCTTCTGCGGAAGAATCTCGTTGAAGATCATCCGGCCCAGAGTCGTTTCGACCCATTCGCCTTCGTAATGGCGCACTTCCCGGACATGGATGGGAGCGTGCAGGTCAATCAGGTCCGACGCGTGAGCGATACGGGCCTCGTCAAAGTCATTGAATCTGCTGCCGGCGCCGTCGCTGCGTTCCCGAATCTCCGTCAGGTAGTAGCAGCCCATGACCATGTCTAGCGTCGGGGCAACCAGAGGTTCTCCGGAGGCCGGCGACAGCATGTTGTGGGTGCTCAGCATTATTTCTTTGGCTTCCAGCACCGCCATCCGGGACAGTGGTACGTGGACGGCCATCTGGTCGCCGTCGAAGTCCGCGTTGAAGGCGGAACAGACCAACGGGTGAATCTGAATAGCGTTGCCTTCGATGAGCACAGGCATGAATGCCTGGATGCCCAACCGGTGCAATGTGGGCGCACGGTTGATCAACACGGGGCGGTCTTTGATGACATCTTCCAGGATGTCCCAGACCTCGCCACGGGCGCGCTCGACCATGCGTTTGGCGTTCTTGATGTTGGGCGCTATGCCCAGAATCACCAGCCGGTGCATGACGAAAGGCTTGAACAGTTCTAGGGCCATGCGTTTCGGCAGGCCGCACTGGTCCATCTTGAGCTCGGGGCCCACGACGATGACCGAACGTCCACTGTAGTCCACCCGTTTGCCCAGCAGGTTCTGGCGGAAGCGGCCTTGCTTGCCGCGCAGCAGGTCGGACAGAGACTTTAGCTTGTGGTTGTGGCTGCCCTGGATGGGGCGGCCTCGGCGGCCGTTGTCGATCAGGGCGTCCACGGCCTCCTGCAGCATCCGCTTTTCGTTGCGGATGATGATCTCCGGCGCTCCTAGAGACATGAGTCTCTTCAACCGGTTATTGCGGTTGATGACGCGGCGGTAGAGGTCGTTCAGGTCGCTGGTGGCGAACCGTCCTCCGTCCAACTGGACCATTGGGCGCAGCTCGGGAGGCAGGACCGGCAGCACGGAGAGAATCATGTCCTCGACGCGGTTGCCGCTGTTCCGGAAGGACTCAACAACGCGCAGGCGTTTGATGGCCTTCTTCCGGCGTTGGCCGGACGTGGAGTGCATCTCGTTGACCAGTTCGTCTCGGAGAGCCTCCAGGTTGGTGGTTTTCAGAATGGCCAAGATGGCCTCGGCGCCCATGTTCGCTACGAACACGTCACCATAGGCCTCTTTCAGTTGCCGGTAGCGGGTCTCGGCGATGAGCGTGTGGACCCGCAGGTCATCCAGCTCGTCGAGGGCAGTTTTCAGCTGCTCATCCAATTGGCCTTCTTCGATGGTTAATTGCTCGGCAACTGCGTCGATCTCTGCCCCAATCGCAACCGGGTCCATCTCGACTTCCGGCTCTTCAAGCAAGGCCGGAGCGCCGTCATCTATGTTCCCGTCTTCATCCACGGCAATTTCGGCGACAGCCTCTTCGGCTACAACTTCTTCGGCAGCCTCAGCGGACTCGTCCTCAGAAGAATCCTCGGCGGGTTCATCAGTCGTGCTTTCAATGCCTTCCAGGCGTGCTTTCAGGTCTTCGGTGCGGGCTTCGGCTTGCCGGCGCGCTTTTCGCAGTTCCAAGTCGAACTTGGCCTGTTCCAGCTCGATGGCTTCCAGGCGCACGTCTTCGTCCACAGACACAATGATGTGCTGGGCGAAGTAGAGCACCCGCTCCAGGTTTCTGGGAGACAGGTCTAGGAGCAGACCCAGGCGGCTGGGTGTGGTCTTGCTGAACCAGATGTGGGCTACGGGCGCGGCCAAGCGAATGTGGCCCATGCGCTCACGCCGGACCTTGGAACGCGTGACTTCAACGCCACAACGGTCGCAGATGACACCGCGATAGCGAATGCGCTTGTACTTGCCGCAGAAGCACTCCCAGTCCTTGGTGGGTCCGAACAGCCTTTCACAGAAGAGGCCGTCCTTCTCCGGACGTAGTGTGCGGTAGTTGATGGTCTCGGGCTTGGTTACTTCGCCGTGAGACCAGTTGAGTATCTGTTCAGGGGACGCAATGGAGATGCGGATCGCGTTGAAGTTCGTCCCTTGAGAGTCCGCCCTATCTACCATCCTGACCATTAAATCGTCTCCATCGCCTGGAATAGATCGGTTTCGTCCGCGAGTCCCTGGACCAGTGGCGGGCGCCTTTCTTCGTTCAACAGCTCCACCGCCAAACCCAAACTCTGGAGTTCTTTGAGCAGGACGTTGAACGATTCCGGCACACCCGGTTGACCGATGGGTTCACCCTTGACGATCGCTTCGTAGGTTTTAACGCGTCCGGCAACGTCATCAGACTTCACCGTCAGCACTTCTTGCAGGTTATATGCCGCGCTGTAGGCTTCGAGAGCCCACACTTCCATCTCACCGAACCGTTGTCCGCCGAACTGGGCCTTTCCGCCCAGGGGCTGTTGGGTAATCATGGAGTAAGGACCTGTTGACCGCGCGTGAATCTTGTCTTCCACCAAATGTATGAGCTTCAAGATATAGATGTCGCCCACAGTGACCAATTGGTCAAAGTTTTCTCCGGTCCGTCCGTCGCTGAGCTCGAACTTTCCGAAAGTGGGCGGAGCGATGCGCATTTCGCGGTGCACATCGATCGCGGCGCGTCGCATCTCTTCCAGGGTCATTTCCTTGGCATCGACATTGGCTTTGTCAACCAGCCACATCCGGAGACAGGCTGTTTGGGCGGCGCCGAATTTCGTCTCGTCAAAGATTTCCCTGGGATTGTAGCCTTTAGATTCCAACCAGCGGTCAACCTGAGGGTAATCTACCTCAGGCGAACCATTATCGGAATTGCTGATGCTGGTGGCGCCTGCTTGTTCCGTGAACCAAACACGGGCCAGGGCATCTTCGATGGCTGGGTCACCGGCGCCGTCGAAAACCGGGGTTTGGGCTCTGAAATTCAGGCCGCGGGCGGCCCAACCCAAGTGGGTTTCCAGTACCTGTCCCAGGTTCATCCGTGAGGGCACGCCGATGGGGTTCAAGATGATGTCTACAGGGGTGCCGTCGGCCATGTAGGGCATGTCCTCTTCCGGCAGGATCCTGGCGACCACACCCTTGTTACCGTGTCGGCCGGCCATCTTGTCTCCAACGGATATCTTGCGGGTTTGGGCGATCCAGACCCTGACGGCCTCGTTCACGCCCGGCGAAAGATCGTCTTTGTTTTCGCGGGTCAGGACTTTGACTTCGATGACCTTGCCGCGTTCCCCATGGGGCACGCGGAGAGAGGTGTCTTTTACGTCGCGGGACTTCTCGCCGAATATGGCGCGCAGGAGTTTTTCCTCGGCGGTCAGTTCGGTCTCACCCTTGGGAGTGACCTTGCCGACGAGGATATCGCCTGGGCCGACGTCGGCTCCGACGCGGATGATGCCGCGTTCGTCCAGGTCACGCAGGCTAGTCTCCCCTACGTTGGGGATGTCCCGAGTGATTTCCTCGGGGCCCAGCTTGGTCTCCCGGGCTTCCATCTCATGTTTCTCTATGTGTATAGAGGTGAAGTAATCGTCGCGATAGAGTCGCTCGCTGACGATGATAGCGTCTTCGTAGTTGTAACCCTCCCAGGACATGAAGGCCACCAGGACGTTCTGGCCCAAAGCCAATTCGCCGTGGTCGGTTGAAGAACTGTCAGCCAATACGCTGCCTACTTCCACGACGTCGCCCTTGTTGGCGATGGGCCGTTGGTCGAAGCAGGTGCCCTGGTTAGTACGGGAGAACTTGATGACCGAGTGAGAGTGTTCCTCGCCTTCTTCGTCGGTCACGATAATCTCGCGACCAGTGACTGAGGTTACAACGCCGTTGGACTCGGACAGGACCATTTGGCCGCTGTCACGCGCCACGCGGCTTTCTATACCGGTACCGACCACCGGGGCCTGAGGCCGCAGTAGAGGCACAGCCTGACGCTGCATGTTGGACCCCATCAGGGCCCGGTTGGCGTCGTCATGCTCTAGGAACGGTATGAGCGCGGCGGACACACTCATGATCTGCATGGGCGAAACGTCCATGTAGTCAATCAGGTCTGCCGACTCCTGGGTGTATTCCTCACCTACCCGGAGTTCAACGCGGTCTTGGACAAACTGATTCAGGTGGTCCAGTTCTGCGTTGGCCTGGGCTACGTGGAAATCTTCTTCTTGGTCAGCCGACAGGTAGAGGACCTGGTCATCGCCCGAGGCGACGAACGGCTGCACGTGAATCACGGTGTCTTTAGGCAGTTGCTTCAGGGCGTTCATCTTGTTGGCCCCGATCGCCCGGCCCTTGCCCACGATGGTCTTGCCATCCTTGTCCAATACCGACTCGGTGACCGTCCGGCCTTTAAGGTCGTCGGAATCGTTGAGAAGGGTCTTGAACACTTTCCTATAAGGAGACTCGATAAATCCGTATGGATTGATTCTGGCGAATGACGCCAGAGTGCTGAGCAGGCCGATGTTGGGGCCTTCAGGAGTCTCGATGGGGCAGATCCGACCGTAGTGAGAGAAGTGAACGTCCCGCACGTCGAATCCGGCCCGTTCTCTGGACAAGCCACCAGGGCCTAGTGCCGAGAGACGCCGTTTGTGGGTCAACTCAGCCAGAGGGTTGGTCTGGTCCATGAACTGGGACAACTGAGACCCGCCGAAGAACTCCCTGACCGCCGCAACCACGGGGCGGATGTTGACCAGCCCTTGAGGTGCAGCAGCTTCGGGGTCCACCAGCGTCATTTTCTCTTTGACCATGCGCTCCATGCGGAGCAGGCCAACGCGGACCTGGTTCTGGACCAGTTCGCCCACCGCTCTGACGCGGCGGTTGCCCAGATGGTCGATGTCGTCCGGGCGGCCTTCGCCCTGGTTGATACGGATCATGGTACGGATGACCGAGATCACGTCTTCCAGGCTCAGTGTCATCAGGTCGTTATTCGTGCCCTGTCCGAGGCGGCGGTTCAGCTTGTAACGGCCAACACGGCCCAGGTCGTACCGGCGGGGTCCGAAGAACAGGTTCCGGATCAGGGTCCGGGAGTTCTCCAGGCTGGGCGGTTCACCCGGTCGTAGACGGCGGTAAAACTCGATCTGCGCGGCAGCTATGCGGCGTGCCGCTTCATCGTCAAATTCCTTGTCTTCGTGGAGCCAGTCCCACAGCGAGTGCAGGTCGTCTTCTTTGAAGTTCAGGTCCTTGGGCTCAAGAACAGGGTCCTTGTCCAAGGTCGTGCGCATGTAGTTGTGGACTTCGTCGGTGTCGATATCCGAGAACAGGGCCATCATCTCTTCGTCGTCCGCCACACCCAGGGCGCGGAGGAAAGTGGAGGCTGAGACCTTGCGCTTGCGGTCGACCTTGACGGAGATTATGTCCTTGGAGCTGGTCTCAAACTCGAGCCAGGCCCCGCGGGATGGGATCAGCTTGGCCGAGCACAGGCTGCGGTTGCTGATAGCGTTTCGTTCTAGTACAAAGTAGATACCGGGAGAGCGCACAAGCTGGCTCACCACCACGCGTTCTGCGCCGTTGATGATGAAGGTGCCGTTGTTGGTCATCATGGGGATATCGCCCATGAAAATCTCTTGTTCTTTGATCTCGCCGGTCTCTTTCATAACCAGGCGAGTCTTCACATAGAGAGGCTGGGAGTAAGTGATCTCCCGCTCCTTGCTCTGTTGCGGCGAGTACTTGGCGTCACGGAAGTAATGCTCCAAGAAATGCAGCTCGTACTTATTGCCGGTGTAATCGGCAATTGGAGAGATCTCTTGATATACTTCGGTCAACCCCTCAGCCTTGATCCATTCCCAAGACTGAATCTGACTTTGGATCAAATTGGGGACTTCAATGATTTGCGGAATCTTAGAATAAGACTTGACGTCGGGCAGTTGCATAGATTGCCCTTTGAGAACAGGAGACAGAGCCATTTACCATACTCCTTAGCGTGTGTGGACGAGCCTGAATGAGACTGGCCGGGCGGCCGAATGCCTGAGGCGTGAGTGTATGCGGCTATAGTTGATGCTGGGGAAGGTCAATTACAGGTGTGGTGAACGAATTCGTCACATGTGGCATAGCACTAGTAAACCTCAATTATACAAGTATTCGTTACAATGTCAACGTAACTTCCCTAGGATTTCGACTGGTTCTGCCGAAAGTGCCCAGGGCATGTTTTTGCCTCACCGTTCCCTATCAATTTGATTGGCTGATGGGATATCATCATCAGAAGACATAATCGTCGCGCGTCAGTATCGAACCCAAGCCATGCAACGCGCATTTATATGGCTACGCTCAGCATGTTAATAGTGAATTTAGAGTGATACACGCCCGGCCCCGCCGGCAAAGCTGGCTTGGACGCGGTCAGAATTCGTAACCTAGGACCGAATGGCAAACTTCAGCCTCAAACCTTCAAACTTGGTGGTTGGCGGACGCGATGTCCATTACGCTTGGGTGATCGTGGGCGTTGGCGCCATCATGCGTTTGTTCAGCTCCTCCTTCCGTTCCTCCTCCAGCATTCTCATTCCCCGATTGGTGGATTCTTTCGGCTGGAGCTATGGGCAGGTAGGCTTGGGATTCGCCATTCAGTGGATAGTGTCGGGCATGTTCGGGCCCTCTGCGGGCTGGCTGGGCGACAGGTACGGAGTCCGCATGACCATGAGGTTGGGCGCCGTCTTGTTCATCGCAGGCATGGTGCTCACAGGGTTCATGCACAACCTTTGGCAGTTCTACCTGTTCTTTGGTGTGATATTGAGCGCCGCGATGGGTATCTTCCAGGTACCGTTGACGGCAGCCGTCACTCTCTGGTTCCGAAAGCACCTGGGTATCGGCATGGGATTGCTCCAGTCCTCGCAGGGTATCGGCCCCTTGGTCGCGGTGCCAATCATGCTGTTGATCATCCACTACTTTGGTGGTGGGATCGACGGTCTGCGGGCGGCGTTCTGGATTCCCGGAGTGATCGGTGGCGTCATCATCTTGATTATGGTCCAGTTCTTCTATAACGAGCCCGCCTCTATTGGACTGCGGCCCCTTGGAGCACCGGAAGATGAGCCGATCAAGGTAGTTCAGACTGGTGAAATAGCCCGTATACGCACCAAGGTGTTCCTTAAGCAAGCACAGCGGACAAGCGCTTTCTGGAACCTGATCGGGATCCATTTCTGGGGTTGTGCGGGTCACTCGATCATCCTGATCTATCTGGCGGCCATGGCGGAATTCGAGGGTATCTCAACTGGAGTTGCCGCCACTATCTTCGTGACTCTATCGGTGACCAGCACGGTCACCCGGTTCGCGGTGCCGATAATCGCGGACAGAGCAGGGAGCAAACCGGCAATGGCCGGCTGTTTCTTCCTACAGGTTGCGCCGATATTGCTGTTGTTTATCGCCCATGACCCTTGGCAGTTCTACCTGTTTGCCGTGCTCTTTGGCATCGGCTTCGGCGGCGAAATGAGCGCCTTCCCAATCATCAACCGGCAGTATTACGGCAGCGGGCCCATCGGCACCACCTACGGTTACCAGATGATGGGAGCGGGTGTTGGCATGGCCACCGGGGCCTTGGTCGGCGGATACCTCAGGGACATCACCGGTGATTTCAATGCCACCATGGCTCTTTCATTGGGCCTCAGCCTTACCGGCGTGATCAGCATCCTGATACTGCCCACGACCAAGAAAGAGCTGCTGCCTGACTGGGAAGACGGGTTGCCCGGCGCTTCACACGCCGCCCACAGCCACGCTGGCGATTAACCAACCCGCCTCCGGGCTGCCTTTCCCCGGCTGATCATCCCCCACTGTCTCCGCGACTGGTGCCGTGCCTCCGGCTATGTGCTAAACTCCGTTATCGAGTCTGGGTATGCTCGAATATGCGGATTTTTGGAGGGCGCGCTAATGTTGGACTTGGTCATAAAGGGTGGACAAGTTGTAACCCCCATGGGAGTTGGCGAGTGGGACGTTGCGATTCAAGGTGAAAAGATAGTGGCGGTGGCCGCCCCGGGTGCTCTGCCCGAAGAAGCCGGCCGTGTGATCGACGCGAAGGGGATGATTGTGGTGCCCGGCGGCATCGAGCCTCACGCCCACATATCCGCGCCTATCATGGGCCACGGCGACCTGCTAACCGCCCCTCCCGAAGAGGTCAGCCGCGCCGCCCTGATCGGCGGCACCACCATGCTGATGGACTTTGCCATCCAATACCCAGGCGTCGACATTCCCCAGGCCATCAAGGAGCGGACCGACGTCTGGCAGGGTAACTCCTACGCCGATTACGCCCACCACCTGATGCTCCTGGGTTCCATTCCTCCCGAGATTTTGGGCTCATTGCATGAAGCGGTGGAAGACGGGTTCCCCAGCTTCAAGATCTTCACGACCAACATCCGGCCGCCGGCCACCACCGGAGAGCCGCGCATGGTCGGCACGGGCCACCTCCACGACCTGATGGAGGAGATTCAGCGCATGAACGCCATGCTGCTGGTCCACTCTGAAGACGACGACATGGTGCAGCATATGTACCAGAAGTTGGCCCGGGAAGAGAATACCGAGTGGTACAACATGCACCTGGTCCACAGCGCCGAGTCCGAAGACGTTTCTTTCCGTCGGGTGCTCCGGGTCGCCGAATGGACCGGCGCACCGGTCTACTTCGTCCACGTGAGTGCCACCCAGGGACTCCAGGCTATCTTGGAGGCACGCTCCAACGGCCGCCCCGTCTACGGCGAGACTCTGCACAACTACTGCTGCTTCAGCTCCGACGACTATAAAGAAGAGAATGGCATGAAGTATCACACCTATCCTTCTTTGAAATCGGAAGCCGACCGGCAGTCGCTCTGGGACGGAATCGTGAACAACGGCCTCAGCACCATGGCCACCGACGAGTACTGCACATCCTGGGAAACCAAAATATCCGGCCGTTCTGTCTCGGACGTGACCGGAGGCCACAACGGCGCCGAGGCCCGCATGGGTGTGACCTACAGCGAGGGAGTCTCCCGCCGCGGCATGTCCCTGCAACGGTTCGTCGACGTTTCTTCGGCCAACGCGGCCAAGATCATGGGCCTATACCCCCGCAAGGGTGTGCTGGCTCCGGGCAGCGACGCCGACGTCACGCTGATCGACACCAATTTCAAGCGCAAACTGACTATTAACGACTTCCACATCTCCGACTACAGCATCTGGGAAGGGTTTGAGGCCGACGGCTGGCCCGTGACCACCATTCTCAGAGGTAATGTGGTGGTGGAAAACCGGGAGTTCAAGGCCGCCCCCGGCAGCGGCAAGTTCATCCCAAGAAAGGTAGACACAGCCGTAACCAACCGCCCCGTAGCCTAGCCCACATAGTGGGGGTTTCATGGGGCGGCGTATTTGCGTATTAACGTGTAGGCACGCGGCATAGATGGTTTAAATGTGGCGGAAGCAGGTTTCGGTAGGAGTAGAAGATGGCTCGGATCAGGTTGGTGCCTACGGAGGAATTGACTCCGGGGCTTCGTAAGATCGCCAAGGGTGCGGAGGCGCACAAGCTGAACCCGGCCATCTTTCAGGCGGCTGGGAACTTGCCCGGCGCCTACGAGGCCTTCTGGGATTTTTACGGGCCTCTCAAGCTGGAGGGGCTACTGGAACAGAGGCTTAAGGAGCTGGTCCGGCTTAAGATCGCTGACCTGAACCAATGCGCCACTTGAAAACTCGGCAGGGCTGTACCGGCGGTGCAGCAGGGAATGACTGAGGAGATGATCGCCAGCCTCACTGACGTTGAGAGCGCGGAGATCACTGAGCGTGAGAGACTGGCGGTCCGCTTCGCTCAGCGTATGGCCACCGACCACCACAGCATGGATGACGACTTCTTCGACGAACTCCGTGATGAGTTTACTGACCCTGAGATATTCGAACTGGGCATGATCACGGGGCAGTTCATCGGCTATGGCAGGCTGATATCGATCTTGGACCTGGAAAACCCCGACCAACCCGAAGTCAGGAGGCACGAACATGACCTCGTCAAATAGCAACACAGACGCCATGCGGGAGCGGCTCCGGAGCTTGATTCCGGCGGGCGGCAAAGACGGCCCCACCCAAGGGGTGAACCACATAGCTGTGTTCGCCAAAGACCTGGAAGCAACGGCAAAGTTCTATGAAGAGATCATGGATATGCCGGTTGTCAGCGTTGCGCCAAACCGGGACGCGGACGAGTCGACCCACATGAATGTTGCGATCGGAAACGGCATGCGGCTTTCATTCTTCGACTTCCCACACGTGCCGCGCCTGCAGAAGAAGGCGCCCGAGGGCGTGGGCAACGTCATGCACATAGCCCTGCCCATTGACCGGAAGATATTTTTAGAGATCAAAGGCCGGTGCGACCAGAACAAGATCAAGTACCAGGAAGGTGGCGGGGCAATCTACGTGAAAGACCCCAACGGTCTGGCAATAGAGTTGATGCCTTACGACTAGATCAACTCATCAGGCGCCTGGTAAAAAGATCAAAAGGGCGGTCATCAGGCCGCCTTTTTTGTTGGGTTTCCGGTTTCGATGGCCTGCGATTACCAGACCTGCCCGGCGGATTGGCCCTTTTGGAATGCGGCCGGTGAGACGCCGAATTGGCTCTTGAACGCACTCGAGAAATGGGTCCGGCTATTGAAGCCTACTTGGCGGGCTACTTGTTCGACTGATGGTCCTCTACTCTGGCGCAGAAGTTCCGCCGCTTTTCGTATACGAATATTGTGAACGAAATTTATGGGCGTGGCGCCGAAGGCTTCCCGGAACCGCTCGGCGAAAACCGACCGGCTCATCGACGCCCTGTCGGCCAGCGAGTCGACTGTGTGGGCGTCCTCGGGGTGTTCGAAGATGAAGTCTACGGCCTGCGATAGATTGGGGTCTTCCAGACCGGGGAGCCAAGGCAATCGCCCGTCCGATTGCTCGGAAAGGTAACGTAGTAGATAGACGATACATTGAGTCATGAGCGCCCTTGTGAGCGCCGCACTCCCCTCGGTCGCGCCGCCCTGCTCAGCAAGTATTCCCTCGAATGCGCTTCTGACCAAGGGATACGCCGATAGGTCGGCCACGATCGCCTCTTCCAATCGCTGGAACAATCCCAAAGAGTCCCCGTAGGTAACGTTCACCATTCCGCAGGCAACTCGGAATTCTGCCGTGGCGGGCGCCCCAGCAATCAAGCGAACGACGCCGTCGCCAGATGGCGGGGACTCGATCGTCCTCTCCGATTGCACGTCAGTGCCGCATTCAAGAGTGTGCTTGGCGTCATGAGGAACCACGGCCAGGGAGAATCTTTCCATGGGATAGGTTCTGCCGTCCGGCAAGCTGAGCAGGCCGGTTCCCTGCATCACAAAATGGAACATGACGTTCGGCGGACCGGGCAGGTTCAATTTCCAGCCGGAGCTAACAAGACAAGTGGCGAAGGGTTCAGAGTGGACGACCACGTAATCAAGGAGCTTGTCTAGGAGCATTGGGCGGTCCTAAGGTGGATTTTCGGTTCCCGGAGATTCAAGACGCCAGCAGATATTTTCCAGACCACAACGGACGTGGGCCAGCCTATTATAACTGCATACAGCGGGAGACAAGAGTTCTTCCAACAATAACATGAGGCCAAAGAGAGGAGAGATTATGGATTTCAACAAACAGGACACCGCAGTGGTTATCACGGACCCGCAAAATGACTTTCTCAGCCCGGATGGCGTGGTCTGGGGACTGGTGGGGGCCAGTGTCGAGGAGAACGGGACTGTTGGGCATATCGAAGACCTGTTCCGCAGCGCCAAAGACAAGGGCTACAACGTTTTCATCTCGCCCCATTACTACTACCCCACGGACCACGGTTGGCAGTTCGGCGGAACGGTTGAAAAGATGATGCACGAGGTCGGGATGTTCGACCGGACCGGAGCTCTGAACACCGAAGGTTTCTCGGGGTCGGGCGCCGACTGGTTGGAGCAATACAAACAGTTCATAGATGACGGAAAAACGATCATCACCAGCCCTCACAAGGTTTACGGGCCGGAAACCAACGACCTGACACTCCAGCTTCGTAAGCGGGGAATCTCCAAGATCATCTTGGCCGGTATGTCGGCCAACCTTTGCACCGAGGCCCACATGCGTGAATTGCTGGAACAGGGCTTTGAGGTTGCCGTTGTGGCGGACGCAACCGCTGCCGCCATCCACCCCGAGCTGGGCGACGGCTATCAGACCGCTCTGACCAATTTCCGGTTCATGGCAAATGCTCTAATGAGCACGGAGGAAGCCGTTTCAGCGATGTAACGAACGCCGGTCCGAAACTAACAGCTTGCCAGAAAGGGCGTCCCGGTTCACTGGGATGCCCTTTCTGTTTGCTACATTGAATCAGGTCCTGAACCAGGCCCTCCTGCGCCGCTCGTCCCGAGTTACGACTGAAAGTCGAGAGTCTCGATGAAATCGGACCTGTCGAAGTGCCGCACCAACCATGCTTATATCCGTGAAAACGGCTTATCCAGTAACGGTGGTTCGACAGGCTCACCATGAGCGAGATCAAGGGAATGCTCATGGAGAGCGGACATGATGGAGAGCGGACATGATGGGGGCCTCCCCTATCCGGGAAAAACCTTTTTTCGGTCCAGGATCCTGGCGAACTCCGCGATCCCCTCATGAATCGTCTCCACGGACGGGTGGCCGAAGCAGAGACGGACGTAGTTGGCGCCTTCGCCGGTCGGTGAGAACTGGGAGCCGTTGTAGTAGCTGACACCCTCGTCGAAGATCTCTTCTTGCACTGCGGCCAGGTCGGTGCCCTCGGGGAATTTGACCCAGCAATACAGCCCACCCTGCGGGACGCTCCACGTCACTGAGCTGCCGAAATTCTCTCCCAAGGCCGCTACCATGGCGTCTCGTTTGGCCGCCAATGCCCGGTTCTGCTCTTCGATGTGCTTCTCCAAGCCGCCTTTCATCATTTCTGCAATCGTCAGGGCGGTGAATTGGCTGACAGCCCCGCCTGACTTGAAACTCCAGGCCCGGGCGATGACTGGCTTGGGGGCCACCAGGTACCCCATGCGCATGCCGGGGGCGATGATCTTGGAGAATGAGCCGGCGTAGATCACTCTGCCGGTGTCGTCCAGAGAGTGGAAGGAAGTGACGTCCTCTCCCTCGAAGCGGAGATCGGCGTAACAGTCGTCCTCGAAGATGGGTATGCCGTGCTTGCCGGTGACTTCCAGCACCCGTTTGCGGCGCTCTAGGCTCATGGTCCAGCCCAAGGGGTTCTGGAAGGCCGGAATGGTGTAGAGGTATTTGACCGTTTTGCCCTTGGCGAGCTGGTCGGTTATCACCGTCTCCAAGTCTTCGGGAATGATCCCGTCATCGTCGCACTTGACCCCGACCACGTCGGCGCCATAGCGACGCATCTGGTTCAGCGTCCCCAGGTAGACGAACTCCTCAACCAGAACCACATCTCCGGGGTCGGTGAGGGCTTGGATCAAGATGCCGATGGCCTCGCCGGAACCGGAGGTCAGCACCATATCGTCGGCAGTCACCTTCATGTTGCGCTCGCGAGACAGCTTCTCGGCCACCAGCTTGCGCAGCTCAGGGTCGCCGGCGGCGGTGGAGTAGTAGGCCAGGTACTTGCCCTCGCGCTCAAACCCCTTTCTGACGGATTCGATCAGTTCTTCCAACGGCAGGTTTTCCGGATCCGGATAGGCGACGGCAAAGTCGTACTTCGAATGCCGGACACTGCCCGGAGGCGCGTCCCGGGAATCCGCGGAGAATAGATTGTCGTAATTGAACTGTTCGGCCATGGTTTACTCCTGGTTTTGTGAGGCTTGGTTGGCAGGAGGCGAAATCCCCCTTTACGAAAGGGGGACCGAGGGGGATTTTAGCGCACTACGCAATATGGCTTCTATTAATAAAGACCCTCATCGCTAAAAAATGGTTTGTCGTCGTCCGGGTTGGTTTGGCCCAGCATGCGGTCGGTGTTGAGCAGGCCGGCACGATTCCAGAGGACCAGGATAGCGCGGTCCATGAGGTTCTGCGGCAGGCCGATCCTGCGGCCGTGCTTGAAGGCCAGCCAACTGGCGTGCCCCGCGGCGAAGTATTCTTCCATGAATGGAGTGGGTTCAGCCTCGGCAGACGCTGCTTCCAGAATCTCGATGGGGGTTTCGACGCAGGTCATCTCCGGATTATCCGCAGCCATCTTGAGGAAATCTTGCTGGGTTTCTCGGCTCATTGGTTCAGGCATATATCTGTACTGCCATCGGTAGTAAATCTATTGCGGGAAATCGTTCGGTCTGAGACTAAAAACAACCTTGGCGGAGACCGTTACGGCTCCGCCAAGGTTTGATAGCTACTGATTGGGCTAATACCCGTGGGTATCCAGGATCAGAGGTTGAGCTGCGGCACCAAGTAGCCAGACTTCTTCTTGTAGATCTGAAGGCGGCTGCGTTGGGTGTCCGCTACCATAAGGCGGTTGTTGGCCGAGTCCCATTCCACCGCGGTGGGCTGGGCGAACGTCCATTCCGGCTCGGTGGTCCGGACTTCCCGGCGGCGCTTGGCGTAGTCGTCGTTGGCGTCGACAGTCATCTGGGCCCACTGGGAAAGCTGTTGTGCGTCACCGACCAAAGAGGTCAAGAACTTGCCCTCGGAGGTGTAGATGTGCACCCGGCCGCGGTCCCAGCGATTGGCGCTCCAGTCGCAAACATAGATGTCGCCTTCTGGGTCGACAGCCACGTCAGTCGGGTCGTTCAGGTCGCCGCGTTTTTTACCCGGGCGGCCGATCTGAAGTTCAAACGTGCCGTCGGCCGAGAACTTCTGGACCCGATGGTTGTTGAAATCCGCAACGTAGACCTTGCCGTCGTTGTCTACGGT
>CAVOAA010000002.1:0-46006 GCA_963693555.1 Dehalococcoidia bacterium
GCTGGTGGGCATCTCACGGATGGTCGGTTGGCGGGGGAGGGTACTCTCAACAGCAGCAGGAGTCGTCATTGGCGTCGCGATCCTCGAGAATTCTTGGGGAAAATGTCGTCCAGCCGGAACCAAAGCGCCCGGAGATCGGTTAATGAGCAATGGCCCCGGCCCCATAGGAGTAAACCAGTCCATTGGAGCCTAAAACGCCCGACCATTTCAAGGAGCAACTGTCAATAATGGCTGCCGGAGCTGCTGGAAGGACCGCTGGCGTCTCTAAGCCGCCACCTCGATAAACTCCACCGGGTAGTCCTTCCGCCAGGCGTCTATACCGCCGGAAAGTGCGGAGGCTTCGAAGCCTTGGTCCCTTAATTGCTGCGCCACACGGACGCTAGTCGCATCGTCGGGTCAACTACAATAGAAGACCATCTCCTTCCCCGGCTCATATTCTTGCGCCCACTCGAAGGCACCGTCGGGCACCACCCGGATGGACTTTGGAATCCTGGTCCCGTCATGGTTGTAGCTGGCCCGGGTCCGTACATCCACCACCAACGGCGGGTTGGGCCGCGTCAGACGGCCAACAAGCTCGTCGGGCGTTAGCATGGGGACTTGTCCATCGTGACCGCCGAATAGCCCGGCTACCGTGCTCTCACGCTCTTCCAACAGGGTTTCTTCGGCGGCGACCCGGCCGTACCAGACCCCCACCGGCGTCGCACTGCCGCCGTGAATGGCCACTGATGCCATGACCACCACACCCACGGTCGCCAGCAATAGCTCAGCGCCAGGGATACCCGCCTGCACGACAAGCAGGGCCAGCAACAATGAGTTCAGCCCTCTTGGGCCGAACCAACAGATGAAGGCACGGGCCTGCCAGCTCAGCCGGGCCTTGGCCAATACCGTACCCAAAACCGCCGGCCGTATGACGAACACCACCAGGGCGGCCAGGAACAACGTGGGCGTAACGTCAACCGTTCCCAACATGCCCGAGAGCACAGCTCCGAACAGGACAAAGGCCAGCAGCATGGCCATCTCAGAGGTGACTTCGCCATATTCCAGGAAACAATCGCAGAGAGACTGGTTGAGCATCACCACGGCCAGTCCGGCCGCGAACGCCCCCAGGAACCCATCGCCACCCGCTGCGGTTGCCGCAGAATAAGATGCCAACACCAGGCCCACGCCGTAGAGGGACTGATGCTCGCGCCGGATGGTCATCTTCTTGTCCATCCAGTTCATCAACCAAGAGCCCACTCCGCCGACGGCAAAACCGATGGCCGGCCCCAAGAGGAGCAGCTTGACCAGGAAGATGACCCAGCCTCCGACGCTGCCACCCTGATCGGTGGCCACGGCAATCAGCACCAAGACCACCGGAAGTACCACCAGGTCGTTCATGCCCGCTTCGATCTTCAACACCTGCCTTACCGAACGGGGGATGCGCTCGTCACGCACGATATCCCGCAAGACGACCGGGTCGGTGGAAGCCAGGACAGCACCGCCGATGAAGGCCAGTATCCAGCCAAAGTTAAGGAACAACCCAAAGGGCAAAGCGCCGATGGCGATGATCAAGCCGGTACCCGGGCCAAGGATCAATGCCGGTACCAACCAGCGTTTGCCGAGTTCGGTGATCTGGATTTTTACGGCGTCCAGAAACAGAACCAAGGCCAAGGTCAGAGTGGCAACGACCTCAAGAAACGGGGAATGAGGTCCAACGTCAAGCTCGTCTATTCCCTGACTCCCCAGCAAAAATCCCAAGCCAAGGAAGATCAAAGGGAAAGAGAGCGGTGACCGCTCGACCAACCCGGATGCCAGGGCAGTAACCGTCAGAACGACGGCTATCACCCCGAATATGAAAATGAAATCAGGCACTGGCGCCCCTGCCAGAAATTTACTTGGTCAAACCCTAGAACTTGGAGTACTCGCCCTCGTCCTTGGTGATGAACTCCAATACTACTGCTTTGCCGGCCTCGGTCTCGGCGATGCCCCGTTTGATGGCGGGGATGATGTCGGCCGGGGCGGTGATCTTTTCAGTATAGGCGCCCATGGCCTGGGCAACCTCAGAGAATTCGCCCGATAGGGTTTTGACGTTGTATTTCTCCAGCGCCACGGGGAACCGGCTGTCGTCGTAGATGGACATATAAGCGTTGTTGATGACGATGGTCAGCGTGGGTATATCGCACCTGACTGCCGTCTCGATGTCCAGCCCCACGGTGCTGAAAGCCAAGTCACCCATTACATTTATGCACAGTTTTTCCGGTGCGGCCAGCTTGGCACCCATGGCCAACCCGAGACTGTAACCCAGCTGGGTGGACTTGCCCCAGCCGATGAAACTGCGGGGCGCACGGGCCTCCCAGAAGGGGCTCAGGTATTCTCTGGCGCTGCCCGACTCATGGGTGATTATGGTGTTGTCCAGATCAACTGTGTGCATCAGGTCCCAGACCACCCGGTAGGGGTTCATGGGCACTTCTTCAGAGGTCAACTTGGGCATCCACTGGGCCAGCCAGGCTTCTTTCATCGACTTGATGTCGTCTTGTAGCACCTGGTTCTTGGCCCTGGCGCTGCCCGCCTGGCTCTTCAGTTCGTCCAGCATTTGGCGCAGCACGAGTTTGGCGTCACCCAGCATGGCGAACTCGGTCTTGAACTCCCGGCCAATGGCGTCTTCGTCGTTGGTCAGATGGACCATGGTTTTGCCGGCGGGTATGGCCTGGGCGAAGTTGGTCTTGGTGAAGCTACAACCGACGCCAAAGACCAGGTCAGACTCTCTCAGGTATTTGTTGGCCTGGGCGGTCGTACTGGGGCCACCGGCGCCCAGGGACAGGGGGTGTGTCTCCGGGAAGGCGCTCTTGCCCGACAGGGTGGTCATCACCGGGGCCTGCAAGAACTCGGCCAGCTCGATCAGTTCGGGTGTGGCTTCCGCGTACAGGATGCCCTGACCGGCATGAATTATCGGCCGGTCGGCGGCCAGCAGGGCCTTGGCGGCGCGGCTCACGTCCGACGGATCAGCCTGTTGCAACACCACCCGGGGTGGCTCGTAGTTGAACAGCTCTTCGGGCAGTTCGGCGGTGGCCACGTCCTGGGGGATCTCCAGCAGGACCGGGCCGGGGCGTCCGGTGCGCAACTTGGTGAACGCCCGCCGCATCAGGTCGGGTATGCGCTCAACCATGTTCATCTCTTCCGACCATTTGGTGATGGTCTCGTAGCTGCGGGTGGGGTAGAAGTTCGGGTGGACCCCCCGTTTGTCCCGGGGCATGCCAGCGGGCAGCAGAAGGATGGGGACGGACTCCGAATAGGCTTGGGCAACGCCGCCGAAGCCGTTCTCCGCTCCGGGTCCGTTCTGCATCATGAACACGCCCATCTTCTTGCCGTTGGTCACCCTGGAATAACCGTCAACCATGTGGATGCCGGTGCTTTCTTGTCTAAAGATTATCGGGCGGATCCCGGCGATGGCCGCGGCTTCCAAAAGCGGCTGATAGGGCACGCAGCCGATGAACTCCACACCCTCCATGCGCAGGATATTGGCGATCGCTGTGACTCCGTCCATGTCTTTACTCCTCAAATAACCCGTGGGGGGCGAGCCAGCCGTGGCTCACGTGGGGCTGCGATTTCGGGCCAGTGTAGATTGCACGCCTAAGGGTGTCAACCGGCCTAAATCTCCTCTCCCGTCCTTCCGCGGAAAGAGGAGAGGGTTAGGGCGAGGTCACCTCGTCGGTGGCGAGCAGCATTAGACGCAGGCTCCGTCTAGCAAAGCACAAGGGCTAAAAAAGCGCAGACCCTCAGCATATGCTGAGGGTCTGTTTAATGCCTATATTGTGGGCCGGGGACGACGTACATCCCAGTTTGTCAGACTAGTAGCAGCCGCCGCCACCGCCCTGACGACTGAAACAATCGCTAAGGTTCGGTTACTGGTGGTACCAAACCGTGCTGATTGGCGTAGTTGGCGGCCTCGGCGCGGTTAGCCGCGCCGGTTTTGCTGAGGATGTTTCTCACGTGGTTGCCTACTGTATTGACGCTGATGACCAATTCTTCACCGATCTCCCGGTCGGTCATACCAGCGCAGATAACCAGCAGGACTTCGACTTCCCGCGCGGTGAGTCCATCGGGGTATGCAGGCGTCCTGATGGGCTGTGCTTCAGCTAGTTCCTGAAGCCCCATAACCCGGTCTATCAGAGGACGCATACCCAAGTCGCTGGCCAGATCCAACGACTCTTTTAGCAGCGCAATCGCCTTGACTCGATCATCGCCCGAGTTGCGCTGAACCAGCAAGCCGGCGTAGTCGCAGCAAGTCCAGGCCAATTCGGGTCTACAACCCGCCTTGCGACAGAAAACCAGCGCTTCTTCGAAGTGGGCTGCCGCTTGGTCAAGGTCACCGGCCGTCCGCGACAATAGGCCCAGCACTCTATCGACGACGAAACCAGGACCATTACTGCTTTGAGGCGCCATAATGCCAGCAGTCGCCAGCAGCGAGCCGTACAATTCCCTGGCGGCCGTCTCGTCTTGCCGCTGCACAGCAATCAATGCCAGGCCTATCCGGGCCGCGTGCAAGTAAGCAGGGAGAGCGACCGGCAAGGAAAAGATTGCATTGGCCACCATCTCGACAAGATCAAAATGGACCATCCGGCCGGTTATGTAGGCGACCGCTGGGATGACCACGGCTGGGACCGTGTAAAACCCTTGTGTCACCAGCGCGATTGTGGCTGGGGGACTGGGCCACCCCCCCGGGGACGCTATCTAAGAGGCGCTGAAGATAAGCGTCGCTGGCATCGCTATCCCCTAATTGACACTCCAGCAGCGCCCCAGCGCCTAGAATCACAGGATCCCGTGGTGACGTTTTCAGGCACTGGTCAATATAGGTTCTAGCGGTCGGCCAGTCCCCCTTGGCGCTGTTTAAAACTACGTTGGCATCCATGGCACGGTCGTGCCAGATACGCGACCGGCTGCGTTCTGCGGCCGCCAACATCGCCTCAGCATGGACGGTTGCTTCTTCCAAGTTGCCCATCGCATAGAGAACGTGGTTCAGGTCGTAACGGGCGTGAGACTCTTCATTCGGCAGATCGACAAACTGCGCTAACGCGATGGCCTGCAGGTTACTTTCCAGGCTCTGCTCATTGTTGCTGTAATGATAATCCACGCACCCTGCGGCGACCAAAGCCTTCATCTCCAGCGATTTGTTTTGTTGTTGGCGTGCGATGGAAAGAGCGTGATGAAAGGCTTCTTGAGACCGGCCATAGTCGGTGCGAAATGGGAAGATCAGGCGGGCCTGGAGCCACCCAGCTTCGATGGTGTCCGGTGCAACCAACGTCAATGCTCTTTCGACGAATTCAAGTCCAATGGTCACGATTGGAAGGTCGGAAAGAGCGGTTGCCAATGCTCGCTCTGAATCCCCGATACTCAAATAGTAATCGAAGGCTCGGGTAAGGCTGACAGCCACCTGCCTCGAATTTGACCGGTCATGGGTACCTAGTTGCGCGTGACCGAGTCCCGCTAATAGCGCCGCGGCCTCTTCATCTTCAGCCGGCTCCGAACCCGTTAGCGCTATGCCTTTGACCGTCAATCCCATTTGAAAGTGGACCAGCGCTTCATCGTAGGCCTGAACATTCACAGCTTTTTCGCCCGCCAGAATGGAGTACTGCACCACCTTTTCTACGCCGGTAACTGTCTGCGCCTGGGCAAAATGGTAAACCAGTTCGGCGGCGTGGGCCTCGGCTTCCAACCCGTACCCAATTTCCAGAGTCTCGGCGATTCGGGCATGGAGACGCACACGCTGGGTCAAGGACAACTCCGAGGTTAGAGTCTCTTGAATCAATGCGTGAGCGAACTGGTAGTGGCCCACCGTATCGGATGTCTCTTCGATCGCTCGACCAGCTAGAGCCTCCTCCAACACACCCAACAACTGGCCCCCTGTGAAGTCTTCTATCAGCGGCCGCAATTGGTCCAGCGTGAACTCCCGGCCGATGACCGATGCCACAGTAAGGGTTTCGTTGCAGTGATTGGACAGACGATTCAGACGCCTTCCGATCACTTCACGCACTCCCTCAGGAATGCGTATGGTCCATGAGTCTTTATCTTCTTTTTGTACCGAGCCGGGTACCGGGCCCGACATCGCGCCGGTGCTCAGCCCTCCCTCCTGCTCCAACATCCGCACTATCTCAGTGACGAACAGTGCATTGCCTTCTGTCTGAGAATGAAGAGCCTCGACCAATCCTGGATGGACTGTATTACCTGAGGTAATCTCGATCAGGCGCGCCACATCTTCCCGGGCCAGGCCCTGCAATCGCAAGCGCTGGAATAATCGTTCTCTGGTCAATTCGCCAAGGGTCTCTACGAGAGGGTGTTGACGGCTAAGCTCAACATCCCGGTAGGTACCCAAGAGCATCAATCGTGCCCCATCCAACTCCCTTGTGACGAATCTAAGCAGTTGGAGTGATGGCAGATCGGCCCAGTGGAGGTCATCCAACACGATGACCATAAGCTGTTTCTGGGAGGCGTTTTTTAGAAATGTAGTTATCGAGTCGAACATCCGGAACTGGGCTTGTTCCGGGCTCTCCATCTGGGACGGAGGTCCGACTTCGGGCAACCTTTATTTCACGTCCGGCACCAGACCGGCAATGTCAGCGGCCCCAGCTCCGACCTCTGATCTCAGCTGATCTGGGTCAATTTCCCTCACGTGGGACCGGATAGCCTGGACCCAGGGCCAGTAAGGAGGCACTCCCTGCTCTTCGTAGCAACGGCCCCACAGCACCCGAGCGCCCTTGGAATCTGCGTGGTTGGCCAGTTCCTGCGCCAAGCGGGTCTTCCCGATGCCAGGCTCGCCGGCCAGCATAGCCATCTGGCCTATTCCAGACAAGACTTCGTCCAAGACCGCAGTAAGTACTGCCATCTCATCCTGGCGACCGATGAATCCAGAATCCCGTATCTCGTTACTCGTCACGGCACACACCCCGCCCTTTCGTTGGCAACATACTACAACTAATCTGTGTACTCTTGCCTCCAGCCAAGCACGCGGCTTTATTTAGTGCGTGCATTGTTGGAGTAGGGGCGGCGGCCTGTCACCCAGCCGTTGTGTGGATCAGAACTCGGGCTGGGAGCTCCAGGGGACGAACCTTGCCGGCGTGATCTTGATCACCGGGCTTTGGTCCAGGTCCATCTGGCGGTATTGGGGGTATTTCTCGCGGAGCATGGCGATGGCGCGCGACCATTCTTCACCCGATTCCAGCAGGCCGGCCTCGCCGATAACTAACACGTATTGAAGACGTGTCCAGTCCTCTTCGTAGTGGTCGGCGATCAGGGAGACCTGGGGGTTGGCCAGGATGTTCCGCACGCGCCTGAGTCGCTTTAGGGGCGTGGTCTTGGGCTTGGCGTCCAACACCGAGTAGATGACCGTCCCGTCGAACACATAACAAACTGGGATAACGTGGGGCTGGCCGTCCTTGCTGGAGGTGGCCAGGTGCCCGGTGCGCGCAGAGCGGAGAAAGAGGTCTTGGGCGGCGGATAGATTGGCCACGAGACTGGGGTTTGGCCTAGAAGTCGCCGAGAAAACCCTGAGGGTCTTCATCGAATTCCAGGTCTTGCAACTCCATCTGAGCTGCCTCTTCGAGGTTGGCGTCACCGTCTTTGACCAGGGACGTGAGCACCTTCTTGGCCAACGGGCCGCCAATCTTGCCCAGCGCACTGACTCCAGCCAGTTGGACCTCTGAATCGTCGTCTTTCAGCAGCAGGATCAGGTGGGGAACTGCATCCTCTTCGCCCAGTTCTCCACAGGCATGGGCGGTCTCGTAGCGAATGGTCGGCTCCTCATTCTCTAGCTCTTGCAGCAGGATCGGCAACCAGCCACGCTCGCCGGTGCGCCCCATGGCAAAGATGGAACTGGCACGGAAATCCGGGTCAAGGCTTTCGTAGGCCAGGGTGATGAGTTGGTTGATCTCCATGGTGTTGAAGGGTGCGATGGCTTCCATACAACGCCGCCGCACGTCGATCGGCTCTTCCTCGTCCTCCAGCACCTGCATGAGGTTGTCGTGGATCAGCTCGCCGTCCCTGGAAAGCAGCTTTCCGGTCTGGGCCAGCATCGGGTACCGCCCCAGCGCGCTGGCGGCGGCGGAACGGACCGAATAACCCTTGTCCGACCGCAAAACTTCGATAAGCCCGGGAATCACCGACCGGTCTTCGTGCTCCCAGAAACCGTCCATGGCGATCTCCAAAAGGGGTTCGTCATCGCTCTTGAGGCACATCTTGTAGATGGCGATAAAGTCTAGTTCGGGGTTGTCTTCAGCCAGTTCAACCATGTTCGAGGCGATTGAACGTTGGCGTTCGATGGGGAGTGGATACCATGCTGAAGCGAAGAGCTCCAACTCCTCTGGGGAGAGGTCTGATATCTCATAGAAGTCCACCGCGGACACATGACCTGTAGGGTCTGAAACGTTCTCGAGAAAGAATTCGAAAGACATTTATCTTCGGTTCCTATCCTGAGTTAATGTGGCCAATATAGCCTTTGATCCGAGCTGTTCAAAGCCGCTATAAAGCTCTGCGCAGGCACGCTTTTAAGTATATCATAGGCGAACCGGGCAACCACAATGGCCGGTGTCATATCTCTCGGGTTCGCCGCATCGCTGCCGGTATCCCAATAAGCAGGTCAGACGCCGCAGTGCCGGTGTTCCCCAACCGGGCAACTAATTCCCGGCCAGCCTCACCATGCAGATAGACCCCACAAGACGCGGCGATGGCTGGCGATAGTCCCTGGGCCATCAGACCGGCGATGATGCCGCTGAGTACGTCTCCTGTGCCGCCAGTGGCCATCCCCGGATTGGCGAGCGACGCCACTCTGACGATCCCGTCGGGCTGGGCGATGACCGTGTTGGCCCCCTTCAACACCAGGGCCACGTTCCACTTGGCGGCGTATTCCCGCGCCACCGCCACCCGGTCTTTCTGAATCTCTGCAGTCGAAAGCCCGGTCAGCGTCGCCATCTCTCCCGGATGAGGAGTGAGCACCAAGGGGCCGCGCGGGCGCTCATGCCAGTCCTTGATACGAGCCAGGTTGTTCAGACCATCGGCGTCAACCAGCGCCGGCAAAGCCGAGAGTCCAGGGCTTTCCGGATTGAATAACAGGTCTTCAACAAACTCAACTGTACCCTCGGAAAGGCCCAGTCCACAGCCCAACAAAATGTTGGTGTAACGCCGTGAACCTTCACGCAGTACCTGGGCCGCACGGGCACCGACCAGACCCTCTTCATCTTCCAGCAAAGGCAGGTGGATCGGCTCGGTAGACTTGGCTGCCGCGATGGGGTAGACGCTTTCCGGAGAAGCCAGTGTGGTTAGTCCGGCCCCAGCCCGCACCGACGCCTGGGACGCCAGGTAGGAAGCTCCAACGTAATTTCGAGACCCGGCGACCACAAGGGCGTGGCCAAATGTCCCTTTGTGGGAGTCCAGCGGACGCCGTGGCAGGTTCCTCGCGACCCAACGCGGCTCCAACAACTCCAGTTGGATCTCCCTCTCTTCTCTGAGGCCGGTCGGCACACCAATGTCCACCACCCGCATCTCTCCGGCGTGCTCGGTACCGGGGAACTCCAGCAGGCCGACTTTGGGGTAGCCCAGAGCAAGGGTCACATCGCAGGGCACGGCGCTAAAGTCGACATCGCCGGTGTCAGGGTTGAGGCCGGTGGGTAGGTCTAACGCGAGCAGTTTGGGCGGCTTGGCGGCATTTCGGACGTTGGCCAAGCAGAACATGGCCTCCTGAACGGACCCTTCCAACGGGCGGGACCTTCCGGAGCCCAATAGGGCGTCGATCACCAGGTCTGACCGGGACAAGAACCCCTCGAATGGTTCCGTGCCAATGGCTTCTATCACGCGGACGGCGTAGTCCAGGGCTAGGTCCATCTTGGGGTCGATCTCCGGGCGTCCGGCCACTACAAAGCAGATAACCTCTGCTCCCCAACGGCGTAGATGCCTGGCCGCCACCAGACCGTCGGCGCCGTTATTCCCTGGGCCGACGAGGACAGCTATTCGCACACCGGCCGCGCCGACCATCTCCCTTGCCTCTTGGGCCACGGCCAAACCGGCATTTTCCATAAGGACGTCGGTACTGACTCCAGCTTTCTCCGACGCCTGCTCAATGGCCGCCATCTGGGCGGCGGTTACAATCTTCATCCTGTTTGGTCTTTCCCTTGGGTCACAACAAAGGCCACTGCGTATTCACGGGAGTGGGAGATACTCACGGAAATCTCGCCAACCTGCAACCGCTCGGCCCGTTTCTCGGCCCGCCCGTGGAGCTTCACGCTGGGTGCTCCGCTATCGGCCCGCACAACCTCTATGTCCTTCCAACTGACCCCACGCACACCGGTGCCCAGGGCTTTCATGGTAGCTTCTTTGACTGCGAACCGGCCGGCAAGGTTGGGGGCGCGGCCGCGGCAATATTCGATCTCGCCGGGCGTGAAGATGCGATCCAGGAACCGTTGGCCGTAGCGTTCCAACACCTGTTTGATCCGGGGAATCTCTATGATGTCGACGCCTGTTGTAAGCATCGTCCGCCCGTGGAATTATCGGATAGGCCAGATCGGGTAAGTCGACCGAGTGAGCCGGTGAGGTTGCTAGATCAGTTGTCCCGGCTGTGTCCGGGAAGGTCCAGGTTATCCAGGATACGGGACACGGAATAGCTGCGGTTCAGCACGTAGAAATGGACGCCGGGCACCCCGGCATCCCAGAGCTCTCGCACCTGGGCGGTGGCATATTCCACACCCATATCGCGGGCGCTGTTTTCACTGTCTGCATACTTGTCCAGCAGCTTGTCCAAATCTGGCGGAATCTCAGTCCCGCTGAGGCGAGTGAAACGGCGGACCTGAGCTGAGTTCAACACAGGAAGCACACCGGGGATGATGGGGACGTCGATGCCCGCAGCTCGGGCTCGCTCCACGAAATCGAAGTAGTACCGGTTGTCGTATAGTAACTGGGTGATCAGGAAATCAGCCCCGTTGTCCACCTTCATCTTGACGTATTCAAGGTCGGTATCCAGGTCTACCGACTCGGTGTGGCCCTCCGGGTAGCAGGCGGCAGCCACGCCAAAGCTGTAATTGGCCTTTACATGCGTCAGCAGGTCGGAGGCGTGCTGAAACCCACCTTCAACCGGAACAAACTCTGTTTCACCCTTCGGAGGGTCACCGCGCAGAGCCATGATGTTATCCACGCCCTCGGCCGCTAGACGCGCCAGTACCTTGTCGATCTCCTCTTTGTTCTGACCGACGCAGGTCAGGTGGGCCATGACCTCGACTCCGGTGTCCTGCTTAATCTTGAGCGTGATCTCCTCGGTAAAAGCCTGAGTGGAGCCGCCGGCCCCGTAGGTCACCGACACAAAGTCGGGGCAATACGCCTTCAACTCCTCCATGGTCTCCAACACCGCCGGTATGCCTTCGGCCTGCCGGGGTGGAAAGAATTCAAAAGAGATAGGGCGCGTTTTTTTCAGGATGTCTTTGATCTTCAAGCTGGGTATCCAATCACTGCCGGGAGATTTGTACACCGGCAGGAGGTTATCGTATTCGTAAAATCACTAGCCGTAGGCCATGAAATACGCTATTGGTGACACTAAATCATAGCATTGGCCCAGGTGGGTGTCGAACCAACCAGGCTCAATAGCCGCCTAGTAGCCTCTAAATAAAGCCGGGAAAATGCCAGTTAAAACTCTGGCTTGCGCTTCTCGATGAACGCCTTGATCCCATCCGAAGGGTCGGTCGATGTGGTCATATACCGGATGAAAGCGAGGCTCTCCAACTCAACCCCATCGTCGATCGATAGCCCCATACCGCGGAGCGTGGTCGCCTTTATCAGATTCAGGCCCTCGCGGCTCTTGGTGCGAAGGAGTGTCAAGATGGACTCAAGTTCATCATCCAGCCCTTCAGCCGGGACCGAACGCAAGGCCAACCCCCACTCGACAGCCTCAGGCCCGGATATCCACCGGCCGGTGGTCAACAATTCCATGGCCCGCTGCAAGCCCACACGTCGCGGCAGCCGCTGTGTGGAGCCGCCGCCGGGGATCAGTCCAAAATTCACGTGCTGGTCGCCGATCCGTGCATCATCGGCCACCAGGGCCATGTCGCAGGCCATCATCAGTTCCAGACCGCCCGCCAAAGCAAAACCGTGCACGACGGCGATAGCTGGGAATGGCAGAGTCTCGATCCGGTGGAGCAGGTCGGTGACCTGGGCCAGGTATGGCGGCAGCAATGCAGTGTCAGCGAAGGTCTTCTGGAAATAGGTCAAGTCAGCACCGGCACAGAATGCCCGGCCCTCGCCCCGGATAACCAAGGCCTTGATCGACTCATCCTCGCCGGTATCCGTTACCGCGGCAGCGAGTTCGGATATCAGATCGGGACTCAGGGCATTAAGCGCGTCCGGCCGGTTCAGCCGGATGGTCGCCACCCGGTTTTCTTTCTCCAGTTTGATATTGATATACTCCACCGGACGCCTCCTAAAGCATGTTTTCGGCTGCATGTTTTTCAACAGCATGTGGGCCTGTTGCCTTAATATACCAGACGACCTAACGCCGCTCCTGAAAGGTGCTTAGACATCTCGTGAAGCCCGCGAAGCCTCAAAATCCTGAAGAAACTTGTACGCTGAAAGTGCGGGTACAACCCAAAGCCTCGCGCAATCAGGTGGATGGTTTTGTAGAAGACACGCTGCGGCTCAGGGTTACTGCCCCGCCGACAGAGGGCCAGGCCAACGATGGCGTGATCACGCTGTTGGCCAAGGCATTGGGCGTCAGCAAGTCGCGGCTGGAGATCGTCCGGGGGCACAGCTCAAGAGACAAACTTATCTCGGTGCAGACCTTGTCCGAACAAGAAGTTCGGCGGCGTATCGAGACCGGGGCAAAAGGCTGATTAAAGGGGCCTAGGAGGGCGCGATTGCAGGCAATGAACTTTGGTTGGGTCTTGGAAAACGAACTGGCCGGGTCAGAAGGTCCGGCCAGTTTTGACGACTTAGCTTTTCTCTACCATCATGGAGTCCGGGCCGTTATCCGGATGGAAGAACGGACCATCCCCGCCGACAGCGGGAAAGACATCGACCTGTTGGACATGTACGAGCCGGTCGAGGATTTCACGGCGCCCGACATGGAACAGATCCAGCGGATGATTGATTTCATCGACCAGCAGACCGCCGAGAAACGGCCGGTGGTGGTCAGTTGCTATGCGGGCATCGGGCGGACCGGCACTGTCCTAGCCTGTTACCTGGTGCACCGTGGCATGGAACCCGCCGCTGCCATCAGCCGGGTACGGGAACTACGTCCACCCTCGATCCAGACAGCAAGCCAAGAAGCGGCTATCCATGCCTACGCGGAGTGGGCCAGCCGTTAAGCGGCAACGGCCCTGGCGCGATCTTCGGTCAATGCCTGAATAGCGATCTGATCGAACGTCGCCCCGTGTAGCACGGACCGGTGGCCGCCCGACTCGTTGACCTCGGTCAATTTCCCGCATTGCAGGCATTTTAGGAAAGCGCCGAATGAGTCCTTTTCCAGGGTCAGGTCTCCCTCGCATTTGGTGCAGGCTTTTAGATAAAACATCTGATGATTCCTTCCGGGTTGCGGGCTGTGCGAATCTTGCTGGGCCACTTTCCCGTATCTATTTATGCAAGCTTTGATGCCGCTATTCACTCCAGGGTTTCCTCTGGTATATTCACACAAGTTTGCGGCTTCATACCCTCCTGACGTAGATCGCTCAGATTTTGTTCCCGGAGTTGACCGATTGGTCCAGATCAAACAGGAATTCATCGATGAAATGGTGGCCCACGCCAAGGCCGACCTACCCAACGAGTGCTGCGGCATCCTGGCGGGGCCGGACGGCCAGGTGATGAAGGCGTTCCAAATGGCCAACGTGGAAGCCAGCCCCTTCCGGTTCGCGATGGACCCCGGGGAACTGGGCAGGGTCGATTCCGAGGCCGGAGACAATGACTGGGAGCTGCTGGCCATCTACCACTCCCACACCGGCAGCGAGGCCTATCCTTCCGACACCGATGTCCGCATCGCCGGCGGCACTGCCGGGCTCTTGCCCGACGTCCGCTACGTGCTGGTCTCTCTGATGGACATGGACAACCCGTCGGTACGCATATTTCAGATATCTGATGGAACAGTCACTGAGGAGCCCCTCGAGGTCGCCTGAAATACACACGCCGGTACAGTCCCTGAGAAGCCGCTCAAGATTGAACCACGCACGATTCATTCGTTGGTTGCCCGCAGCTATCTTCTTACTGGCCGTCGCATGCAGCGGCGCCACGGCAACGCCCTCGTCTTCAGTCACGCCTAGTGGCGTTGGTCAAGACGGGACCTCTACTCCATTGGCAACACCAACCGGACACACTCCAGCCCGGCCGCCCACTCGGCATCCCGATACCACAAACTGGGTGGAAGCACGCCTTGATGCGGTCGTGGACCTCTATCAACCCACCCGGGCCGGAGTGGCCCTACTGCGCAGCCTGGACTTGCGGCAGATGGAGGGCGAGCCGGGCTTCTTCGGTAGCTATGGGTTCGCCGAATGGGCCGGCGTCGGCGAGGCCTCACCCATCGGTGTGATACACGAACTGGGCCACTCCTATTGGGGCGGCTTCCCTGTCGCAGGCCGGCCCGACCTCAGCTGGGTCAGGACTTCCAATGACACGCGGGACACAGGCGACACGCGCTCGACGGCCATGCAGAGCTACCACAAAGACATCCTCACCTTCATGGCTCAACCGCCCGACGACTACGAGTTGCTCCGGCAGCGGATGCGCAACCTCCCCGACATCTCCAGCGACAACACCGAGCCGGTGCTCCACAACATGGAAGCCGACATGGTCTACAACACCGGCGGCAGCCTCAACATGGTGCCGCCCATCCTGCAGAAGTACTGGGTGAATTTTCTGTCGCCCGGACGGTTCGGCAACTGGTATAACGCGGCCGGTTGGTTTCAAACACTTTCTGAAGACGACCGAAAATTAGCCGGCAAGTGGCTGGGATTCGAGCACTTGGACCTGCGGGATTACCCAACTCTGGAAACGGTCCCGCCATCTCCCGAGGTCATGCTCACCGCCCAGACCGTTATCGAAACCGAAGAGAGGCAGCGCCTCTGGGACCTGGTCTACCAGTTCGATCTGCTGATCGGCGACCCGCAGAATGAAGAGGACTTCGAGTTCTGGCGCCGGTATCTTCGGGACAAGATCACCCTCCACCAAACCCACCCCGCCTACCTGTTATTGCTCTCTCACTCGCGCGCCGGACAGTTTGACTCGGCGATGCGTTTTATCGAATCTCTGACCAATAACTCACCTGCTGAGCAGGCGGCCCGGCTGGCAGACCAACTGGTGGCGGAGCCCTTCCTGGTAAACCTGCTGCCAGCGGTCGATAACCGAATACTGGTGGAGCTTTTTTCCAGTGGAGCCGAACTGCCAGAAGGACAGACGCTACAGGCCACTGCCAGCTTCGTGGAGCGGCTCAAGGTATTTGGGTCCAAGGTCGATTCTGTCCTACAAGCCGGGCGGTCCGACCCCTCGGCCGGTGCGGCGGAGTTGGAGACGTTCCTGGGTGAAACAGGGCTCGAACATGAAGACGACATCAAGCTTTTCTTCAACCTGTTCAAAGACCGAGACCGGGAGGTTGCCAGCGCCGTGACACTGGCGCTGTCCGGCAAAACGGTGCGCGGATTGATGGTGCCTGTTCCGTTCCAATTGCGTTCGCTGCTAAAACCGTCAGCGCTGCTATCCAAGCTCGGCGTCACGTACGCTTACAGCGAATCTCCGCCCCTCAGCGAAGCGATAGCCCTGTTGGTCGAAGAGCCATCGGGGAACTTCCAGGTTGACGAGCCATATCTGGACGCCATGTTTGAAGTCGTGGCAGAGCGCACGGGAGACTCGCCCCATGATGCGGCGCAACTGCTGCTGAATACACCCTTCCCATTGGAGGGTTTCATCATGGCCCAACCGGCTGCGGCGGCGGCGATATTCAATACCCGGATGCCTGTCGCGGTGGAGTTGGTGCAAACCAGCGACTCGCTGCTGGCGCCGCCGTGGCGGATCATGTACCGGCTGATCAAAGCCGACCATGAGTTGGCGGCAAGCGTCCTAGCCGAATTCCACCGGCGCGGCGAGACCCGCTTGGTTGCCGAGTCCCTGGCCCACATGGCCTACGACAAAGACCGGCAGGAAAGATCATCCCTGCTACCGATCTCGTTGGAGGCCGACGGCCAGTTCTTGGGAGAACTGTTCCAATCCGAAGGGGCGGACTGGCTGGAAGACAGACTCGGTGAGTCGGTATCGCTATTCCGCACGAGGGTGGAAGACGGCGAAGTGAGCCCAGAATTCCTGGAGCGTTACCGCGAAACCCTGGAATTCGCCGCCGCCTTTCTCAGCGACCCAGAAACCCGAACCGGCCTGACCGGGGTTATTCGTCGGGCGTTTGGGCTGTCATGATTGACTGGCCCGATATTGGACTAGACCGAGAGCTGTCATCGTCGTCGTCTTCGGTCCCGCCCACGGTTGCCACCACCACAGCTCCAACTATGTAGGCTGTTGCCATCAACCCTAGTATGACTGCCATCACCCCAGACTTTATCCGGTTTCGCGCCAGTATCAACACCAACGCGGATAGCATCATGCCCACCGCAACGCCACCAGCCACAAAATGCGCCGGCACGGTCTGGTTGCCCAGCACACCGTCGCGGAAGAACGGGTCGGCGTAGAACAATATCGTCACGTTGAAGGCGCAACTCCCAAAGAGCCCAGCCACACCCAGGTCCGCAGCGCCCATCTTAGCAGCCGCGATGGTCGATGACGCCTCGGGCATGGTTGTTACCAGCGACACCAGCAGGATGCCCAGGGTGCTGGATGCGATGCCGGTGATACCGGCGATCTCGTCTGAACTCCAAGCCAGGAAGAACCCGGACACGACCACACCGGCAGAGACCAAGCCGAATAGCAACCAGGCCTTCTTCAGGGTCATTCCCGGGTCGTCTTCTTCTTCGTCGTCGTCAGCCTGAGGCCGGGTCTTGTAAACCCAGAACATGCCTACCACGAAGAACACTATCAGGACTATCGAAGAGATTCCGACCTCTCCCGCGTTCGTCCCCATCTTCAAGGCGCCGAAGAGGATGGCCCCTCCGGTCATGACCACGGCAACAACAATCAGATAGCCCTGCTCGGGGGCCACCTGTGCAATGAACTTCTTGCCACCGAACGCCAACGCCACCGCGGCCAGGGTGAACATGTTGAGCATGTTGGCGCCGAAAACGTTGCCCACGGCCAATTCGGGGTTGGGAGGGTCAAGCGTCACCGCCGAAATGTTGGTGGACAACTCTGGCAGTGACGTTGCTAGGGCCACCAACAGACTTCCCACGAACAACCGGCCCCAGCCGGTCAGCGACGCCAGAGCGTCGCCGTAGACCGCCAGTTTGGCACCGCAGAACATCACGACCACTGCGCTGCCCAAGAAAACCAATATTGCGACCGTTAGGTCTCCGCCCATCAATCGATCCTTATTTGGTTGATTTAGTCCCTTATGCTGATCCGGTTCTAGCTTCCGGTTTCTATGGCAGCAACGATCAGGTCACCCATCTCTACCGTCGAAACACGCTCGGTGCCCTCGGTCGCCGTGTCGGCGGTCCGGGCGCCCTGTTCCAATACCTTGTCCACCGCCCTCTCGATGGCGGCGCCTTCCTCGGTCAGGCCAAGGGAATAGCGGACCATCAAACCCACGCTCAGTATGGAGCCTGTGGGGTTGGCGATGCCTTTACCCGCTATATCCGGCGCGGTACCGTGGATCGGCTCGTACAGCCCACCGGAACGTTGTCCTGCCACCGGCACTCCAGCCAGGCTGGCCGACGGCAGCAATCCCATGGAAGCCGCCAACACGGAGGCTTCATCACTGAGGATGTCGCCGAATGTATTCTCCGCAACGATCACGTCGTAGCTGGCCGGCGCTTGGATCAACTGCATGGCACAGGCGTCCACCAGCACGTGTTCCAATTCTACGTCGGGGTATTCTAAGCCCAGTCTTGTGGCCACCGTGCGCCACAAACGTGAACATTCCAGCACATTGGCCTTGTCAACGGAGGTCAACTTCTTGCGGCGTCCCCGCGCCAGTTCAAAGCCCACCCGCACCACCCGCTCTATCTCGCCCTCGGTGTAGCGCATGGTGTCCTCGGCTATGATGCCGTTGGGTGTCTCGCGCCTTCCTCTCGGCTCGGCATAATAGAGACCGCCCGTCAGCTCACGCACGACCACCAGATCAACGCCCTCTATGATATGGGGTTTCAGAACACTGGACTCGGACAACCACGGGTAGACCTTGACTGGTCTGATGTTGGCGAATACGCCCATGTGGGCACGCATGTCCAACAAGCCCATCTCGGGCCTTACCTTGGCGTCGGGAGAGTCCCATTTGGGGCCACCGACAGCGCCGAAGAGCACAGCGTCGTTGGAGTCCAGAAGACCTCTGGTCTCGTCGGTCAGAGGAATCCCGTGCTTGTCGATGGATATCCCGCCGATATCGCCGTAACTAAGATTAAATTCATGGCCGAACGCCCGGCCCACCGCCTCGAGGACGCGGACGCCCTGGTCAGTAACTTCCGGGCCGATCCCGTCGCCACCCAATACGGCGATGTTGAACTCCACTTGGTCCCTCCTGGATGTCTAAAACCGGATGCCAATATAGATTGAACCGGATATTGCCTGAAACGAAAATCCTCCGGCCCAAATCCCGCCACAGTATACCCATAAACATGAGGACCATCAAACAGGACCTAAACCGAATCAACTGGCAGACCGGCTCCAGCCTGGCAATGAGGCCGATTTTGCTCTATCATCCCAGGGATTCCAACGGGAATCGGCCGGACGTCCGGCAATCGTTGATCAGGGTTTTTAGGCACGTGGTCCCAGGCATGGATTTCAAACGATTTCTAAAAAACCTCCAAGACATCGTCGGTGAGCAGAACGTGGTCCACCACTCCGACGACCTGCTGGTCTTCGAGTACGACGGCTCGGTCGACCGCAGGGTGCCAGAAGCTGTGGTATTCCCCAAGAGCACCCAAGAGGTGAGCCGGGTTATCGCCCTGGCCCGCCGGAACAGGGTCCCAGTTGTCGGCCGTGGCACCGGTACCGGCCTCAGCGGCGGCGCCATCGCCCCTCCTGGCGGCATCCAAGTCGCCTTCACCCGCATGAACCGCATCCTGGAAGTGGACACCGACAACCGCATGGCCCTAGTCGAACCGGGCGTCATCAACCTGGACCTCGACACCCGCGTCCGCAAAGAGGGTCTCCGCTACGCCCCCGACCCCTCCAGCCAGAAAGCCTGCAGCCTGGGCGGTAACGTCGCCGAGAACTCGGGCGGGCCTCACTGCCTGGCCTACGGCACCACCACCAACCACGTATTGGGCATGGAAGTAGTGCTGGAAGACGGGTCGATCGTGAACCTTGGCAGCATGGCCCGAGAGACCACCGGCTACGACCTAAGGGGCGTGTTCACCGGGTCCGAGGGCACCTTCGGAATCGCCACCAAGATCGCTGTCCGGCTGCTGCCGGTGCCGGAAGCCGTGCGCACCTTCCTTGGCATCTTCCCGGACGTTGGTACTGCTTGCACCGCGGTATCGGCGGTGATCGAACACGGCATCGTGCCCGCCGCCCTGGAGATGATCGACGCCCTGACGATACAGGCGGTACAGAACGTCAGCGACGCCGGTTACCCGGACGACGCTGGGGCTGTTCTGCTCATCGAACTCGAGGGGCTGAGCGACGAAGTGGACGAGATCGGAAAAGAGGTTGAGGCCGCGCTCTGGGACACCGGCGCGACCGAGGTACGCACCGCCCAAGCAGCCGAGGAACGCCAGCAACTCTGGGTCGGCAGGAACGGCGCATTGGGCGCATTGGGCAGCATCGCCCCCAACTATTTCTTGGTCGACGGCGTGGTGCCCCGGACTCAGCTGGCACAGGTCCTGGGACAGGTGGCCGAGGTCAGCCGGAAGTACGACATACCAATCGCCAATGTGTTTCACGCCGGCGACGGCAACCTCCATCCATGCCTGCTCTTCGATGAACGCAAGCCCGGCGCGTTGGAAAAGATCGTGGAGGCCGGGACCGCGGTATTGCAGATATGCGTTGATGCCGGAGGAACCCTGACCGGCGAACACGGCGTGGGCCTGGAAAAGAAAGAACAGATGCCCCTGGTGTTCTCGGAAGATGACATGGCCGCCATGATATTGGTCCGCGACGCTTTTGCGCCGGCCAATAGCCTGAACCCCGGCAAGATCTTCCCCGACGGTACCAAGCCGCTCCCCCATGCCCATCCAGCCGCACCGGGAATGACCGTCTAGCGAACCGTACTCGGCCTACGGCCTCTGGCAACATCCGATTCAATAACATCCGATTCAATCAGGAGTACATTTGGAGTCTTCTTTAGTCGACCGGCTTTCGCGTCTCCTAGGGGGTAGCGCGGTCTCACCTGGTGACGGGCACGAGATCGACGGCCTAACCCCGCAGGCAGTGGTGCGCCCGGTGGACCGGCTCCAGCTTTCCGAGGTCATCAGTTGGGCTTCTTCAGAACAGGTAAGCCTCCTGCCCAGAGGCGGCGGCACCCGCTCGGGCTTGGGCAACGTCCCAAGAACCGCCGACGTGGTGCTCGACCTGGGAGCGTTCAACCGCGTGTTGGACTACCAGCCTGCCGACATGACGGCAACGGTCGAGGCCGGCGTGACCCTGTCCTCACTGCAAGGACAACTGTCGTCCGGTGGAGAATTTGTTCCCCTCGAGTCAGCGATGGCCGACCGGTCAACCGTGGGCGGAATCCTGTCAGTCGGCGCTGGCGGGCCGCTGTCCCATACCTACGGTCTGCCCAGGGAATGGCTCATCGGCATCGGCGTGATGACCACCAAGGGCGTGTCCACCAAGGCCGGCGGCAAGGTGGTCAAGAATGTGACCGGCTATGACCTGAACAAGCTCTACACCGGCTCCCTGGGCACGCTGGGAGTGATCGTAGAGGCCTCGTTCAAGCTCTTGCCCCGTGACCCTCAGGCCGGGACGCTGATGGTGTCATTCCCATCCCTGGCCGCGTCCATCGCGGCAGGCCGGAAGTTGCTGCATTCGCCAGCTGCGCCGTTGGGGTTTCATGCAATCACCTCGGGCGTCTCCCGCCGTTTGCAAGACTCGGTCCAAGCCGCGTCTCAAGACCTGGGACTCAACGACGAGGAAACCGCACTGTCGTTCTCGTTCTTTGCCGGCCGCTCCCAAGCCACCCGGCGAAGATTGGATGAGGCGGCGGCCCTCCTGCTGGCGGAAGGCGCGATCGCAGTGCAGCGCATCGAAGGCGATTCAGCCAAGGGCATGCTGCGTTGGATCACCGATGTACCCGCCGAGATCAGCCCTGAATCCACGCTGGTCATGAAAGTGTCGGTCCAAGCCAAATCCGTGGCCCGTACCTCCGCTGAATGCGCCGACATTCTTCTGTTTGGAGAAGGCCCCGACCAGATGGCCGACCCCGGTTTCGGCACGGTCCGGCTGCACTGGCCCGAATCGCAAGACGGCCCAAATCGGAGCGCCGGGGTTGATCAGTCGATCCTGGACGCGGTACGCAAGATACGCCAGATCGCCCACCAATACGGCGGCTCAGCAGTGGTTGAGCATTGTCCTCTGTCGGCCAAGCGTCAGATGGACGTCTGGGGAGACCTGCCCGACAGCCTGGAGGTCATGCAGGCCATCAAGGAACGATTCGACCCCGGCGAGATCCTTAACCCCGGCCGGTTCTTGGGAGGTATCTAGGTGATCCAACTAAAGATCGGCAATACTGGCGGATTCTCCGGCCCAGACATCCCGGCAGAGTCTGATCTCTACCGCTGCGTCCACTGCGGGCTGTGCCTGGGCTCCTGCCCAACCTACGTGGAGACGTCGTTGGAGATGGAGTCGCCCCGGGGCCGCCTGGCCTTGATGAAGGCCGTGAACGAGGGCCGAGTAGCGATCACGCCCAGGATCGTCTCCCACTGGGAAGCGTGCTTGCAATGCCGTGCCTGCGAGGCGGTCTGCCCTTCCGGCGTGCCCTACGGCCGCATCATGGAACGCACCCGGGCGCAGGTCAGGGCTGCCGGTCTACAAGGCCGCGAACTGAAGCGGTTCGGCCGGTTCTTCTTGAACTCCGCTCTGCCCAATCCGAAAAATCTCAAGATGGGAGCGTACTTGATCCGCCTCTACCAGTGGTCGGGCATCCAGAAGCTGGTCCGTCTTTCGCACCTGCTCTACCTGCTGCCCGGCGGCATCGGCCGGCTGGAGTCCCAGTTGCCGCCTCTGAGCAGACGGTTCTTCGGGCCATCGGACGATGTACGCCCAGCCCAGGGCGAAAAAAAGATGACCGTGGCGCTGCTCTCCGGCTGCGTCATGCCCCTGATGCAGGGCCCAACCATGGAGGCGACGGTACGGGTGCTAACCCGCAACGGTTGCGATGTCATGGTCCCTAAGGGCCAGGGCTGCTGCGGGGCTTTGAACACGCATGCCGGCGACCTGGATAACGCCCGCGCCATGGCCCGGACGAATATCGACTCACTGATGGCTGCCGGTGTTGAGCGGATCATCACATCTTCGGCCGGCTGCGGTTCCAGCATGAAAGAATACTCCGAGTTGTTGAAAGACGACCCGGAATACCACGAGAAGGCCATTCGGTTCAGCGAGATGACCCAGGACGTAACCGAGTTTCTGGTGGGGCTGCCCTTCCAGCCCCCCACATCAACTGTCAACCGCCGAGTCACCTACCAGGACCCGTGCCACCTGGCCCACGCCCAGCGCATCACCGCCGCGCCGCGGACCATCCTGAATTCCATACCTGGCCTGGAGCTTGTGGAGATGGAGAATTCCACCCTCTGCTGCGGCGGCGCCGGTATCTATTCATCGGTCCAACCCGCTCTGTCCAAACGGCTGCTCAAGCGCAAGATGGACAGCATCAACGCCACCGACACTCAGGAAGTCATCACCGCCAATCCCGGCTGCATGCTCCAGGTAGAAATGGGCTTCAAATCCCAAGGAAAACGGGGGCGGGTAAGCCACGTGGTGGACATCCTAGATGAGGCATACGCGCTGGAATAGGCTCTGAACAAAACTTCCTCGGATTTGGCTTTCGCAGGAATGACGGCGGCGTCCCAGCCTAAGCTATCGTCATTCTGTCGAAGGCCCGAACCCAGGAGGGTTGGGTTAGCCAAGCACGGTTTTCCCAAAGCATTCTGGATTCCTGCCTACGCAGGAATGACGATAGAAACAAAAGAAAGGGCCAGCTTAAAGCTGGCCCTTTCTTTTGTTTGACCTAATTCTAAGAGACTAGCCGCGAGGCAGGCCCAGGCCTCTTCCGGCGATTATGTTTCGCTGGATCTCAGACGTCCCAGCCGCGATGGTGCCGGCAAAGGCGTTCATCCAGTGTTCCTGGACTCGGCCTTTCAGGGGCGCCCATTTCTCTTCCCGGACCAAGGTGCCGTACATGCCCAGTATCTCCAGTGCAGTTTCGGTAACCTTTTGCACCGTCTCACTGCCAAAGACCTTGCTCATGGACGCTTCCTTGGTGGGGATGAGGTCTTGGGACTGCATGTAGGCTACGTTGTAGGCCATCAGCCGGGCAACTTCGCACTCGATGTACCGGTCGGCCATCTGGGTGCGCACCCAAGGAATCTCGATAAGCGGCACACCGTTGCGCTTGGTCTCGGTGGCGAACTCCTTGGTGTCGTCCAGCAACCGGCGCGCGGCGGCTGAATAGTCGATGCCAGAGCGTTCGAAGTCCAGCAGGGTCACGGCCACGTACCAACCCCGGTCTTCTTCGCCAACCACGTTGGCCCTTGGTACGCGCACGTCGTCAAAAGTAACCTGGTTGAACTCGTGCCCGCCGGCCATGTTGATGATGGGCTGGACCGACACTCCGGGACTCTTCATGTCCACCAGCACGAAGCTAATGCCACGGTGCTTGGGGGCGTCCGGGTCGGTGCGGGTCAGCAGCATGATCCAGTCGGCGCGGTGGGCCATGGTCGTCCAGACCTTGGCGCCGTTGATCACTAAGTCGTCGCCGTCACGCACGGCGCGGGTGCTAAGGGAGGCCAGGTCGGAGCCTGATTCCGGCTCGCTATAACCCTGGCACCATTGAATCTCGCCCTTGGCCACGGAAGGCAGGTGGGCCTTCTTCTGCTCCTCTGAGCCGTGAATCATCAGGGTCGGACCCAGCATGCGAACGCCAAAGATATCCCGTCCGGGGGCGCGCATGTAGGCAATCTCTTCGTTGTAGATGGCAGACTTCACCGGAGACGCATTCTGGCCGCCGTATTCCTCCGGCCAGTGCATGGTGAGCCAGCCTTTTTCGGCCATCTTCTGGCGGATGACCCGGTTCAGGTCCCAGTCGTCGTCTTCGGGGTAACGGCCGGCGCCTTCCCATGGGTCGGGAAGCTCCGCCTTCATGAATGCCCGAAGTTCTCTCCGAAACTCTTCGTCTTCGGCAGTGAACTTGAACTCCAAAGTGTTTCTCCTATGCGCGTCCCCATCGGGACTTAAAGACTATTTGGTTTGCTAACTGCCTACCGCGACACAGGTGACTGTGCGCACGACGCCGGCCACGGTATGGATATGCCCGGTGACCAGATCGCCGACGACAGTCATATCTTCGCCGGAAACCAGTGCGATTATGTCGTAGGGGCCCGTGACCACGTCCACCGTGGTTATGCCCGGAAGATCACCCAGGGTATTGGCCACATCGCGAGTCTTTCCGACCGCGGTTTCGATCAATAGATATGCTTTTGTTGCCATGGTTCCCCCTTATCGATACAGCCGGGATACAGTCGGGCGTTGGCCTCGCCGCGTATTGAACGTCATTCTACGGCCCGGCTTCTAACGGTGTCAATTTGGCGGGAGGCGGCTCAGCGCCCAGCGCGATCCATCTATAACACGACCCGTCTATAATAGGCCCATATGCCTGAACGAATGGAACTCTTAAGGGTGGGTGCTGCCCAACTGGATATCGCCCTATCCGAACAACAACTGGACCAGTTCGAGGTTTTTTTCCACGAATTGGCCGACTGGAACAAGCGGGCGAACCTAACCGCCATCATCGAATATGACGATGTCCAGATCAAGCACTTCGTGGACTCGTTGACAGTTTGCCTAACGGCGCGGCAGATCTTGGAGTCGTCGGCTCAGACGCTGGTAAGAGTGATCGACGTGGGAGCCGGGGCCGGGCTGCCGGGACTAGCCCTGAAACTGGTCTACCCAGAGATAGAGCTTGCAATGGTGGAATCGGTGGCCAAGAAAACCGCGTTCATGGAACACATGGTGGAGAAGCTCGAGCTTGAGGGAGTCACCGTCCGCACCGGACGCTCTGAAGACCTGGCCCGGGAAAAGGGTTTTAGAGACGCTTTTGACCTGGTGGTGGTCAGGGCGCTGGCCAAGCTGCCCTTGCTGCTGGAGTTCAGCCTGCCGTTCTGCAAGACCGGGGGCCGGCTGGTGGCCCTGAAACACGGCGGAGATTGGTCGGAACAGGAATCCGCGGCCAATGCCCTCAAAGAGTTGGGCGGCCACATAGAGAGGGT
Organism: Dehalococcoidia bacterium; assembly: GCA_963693555.1. Classification (GTDB taxonomy): domain Bacteria; phylum Chloroflexota; class Dehalococcoidia; order Lucifugimonadales; family UBA3495; genus UBA9611. The sequence goes on from CAVOAA010000002.1 coordinate 25,509, forward strand.
TTCAACCGTGCTGGTGGACGGACTGACCGACGACCGGATCGTCATTTCCGTAGAGAAGACCAAGCCAACCCCGGCCCGCTACCCCCGGGCGGTTGGGATTCCAGGCAAGCGGCCTTTATAGCGAACAAGTTTGTGGGAACCCAAAAAAGGCCCGCCTTCCGGCGGGCCTTTTTTAATGATCCAGGTTATTCAGCTTTACTCTGCTTGGAGAGATCCGCCGTTTGCTCCGTTCTTATTGCCGGTCGATTGTTTGCAGACACTGGAGGCCGGAGGTTGGACTCCGTCCCAATCCAGACCGGCAGCTGCGACGCCCTCAACCTCAGTTGAATAGCAACCGGATGGAGCATTCCTGAGCCGGAACGTAACCGACCCATCAGATCCAGTCGATCCAGTGGCTGTCCAGGTCGTGGACGACGAGTCGATGCTGAGAAGTATGCTCACCGACGCGCTTGCTACGGGGTCGCCAGCGCTGTCAACAACGTTCACCTTGACGCGGAGGTCCTTATCGCCGGACCCTCCTCCAGACAGAGTGTGGACTATGCTGGCTACGCTTACAGAAGAGCCGCCCACGGGTTCGGTACCAATGGCCAGCGTTACCGTTGCGTTAGCTGTATCCGTCCCGTCGTTGACCGTCGCAGTCAACGAATAGTTTCCTTCAGTCCCTACAGCAGGTGTGCCGGAGATTTCACCGGAGCTCGCGGTCAAGGACAGGCCAGACGGGAGCGTCTCGGCTATCGACCAGGTATACGAACCCGATCCACCAACCGCTGCCAAAGTTCCGCTATATGCGGAGCCTTCAGTCGCACCGGGAAGGCTGGTAGTGGTGATCGCCAGGTCAATGGCACCAGGCGCCGGATATTTGGCGGTCACACCATCTATATCGTCTTGCTGTAGATCAAGCAACATGCCGCTGTACGACGGCCACATGACCGCTCCGCCAACGTCTGAATGCCCTAGCCCCAAGGCGTGGCCGTTCTCGTGGAGGAAAACGGTCTGCATGTTGTAGTTGGCCTCGCCGGTCGTCCAGTTGTACTTGGTATTCAGTGCCATATCGGCTTCATCTATATTGGTTCCCGTCCAGGTGACTCCCAATATGTTCCCGCCTTTGATGGACGCCCAGCCGACGTCGTTAAACCCGTCAAATGTCTGCTTACCGGGGCATTCCTTGACCAATGATGGGCAACGGGTTGTTGACGAGCCGTCGGTGAATGTGAAGCTCGACGTCGCGACATCATTCCAAGATTGTTGAGACAAGGCAAATACAGTGTGACCAGCCGGGTCCGCTTCATTCGCTTGATTGTAATGCTGGGTCACCGTGTCATTGTTATCATTCGAATCAAAGAACTGGTCCCAAGAGATCGCGATCGTCGAGAACTCTTGCTTGGTTACAGCCCTTGCGCCCTGATTGGCCAATGCTTGTTTGGCAACCTCGGCTCGGTCAGCGCCGGGTGGCACCAGGGCTAGGATGTGGACCACCAGGTCCTGTCCAGGCACGATTCCAGTCACGGCGATGACTTCACCCTGGCCGCCGCTGGCGCCTACCGGAGAAGCGGCTAAAGCGGCCAATAATATCGCTGCGAAAATCGCTAAGATCGAAAATCGTTTCTTCATGGTTCTCATCGTTCCCATCCTCGTACCGGAAGATTAGGCTTAACCAGTGCCTTCCAGTCTCATTGTACCGGCGTATTCCCCGTGGCTGGTGTGAGCCTGGTGTGCGCACCGATCGATTATTAAACTTATTGCCGCTAATTAAGAACTTGACGCCGATGAGGGTCAATACATTAATTTGTTTTTATGTTAAACCAGACCGGCGTTGCAGGGGCTTCTCCGTGCCTATATCATCTACATGGCGAATCTAAACCAGATACTTCAACTGGTATTTCTGACTTGAAAGCGATTTGGAGGGCTTTATGTCCGTGATGGTCACCGGCGGCACCGGATTCATCGGCAATCGAATCATCCGCAAGCTACTTGACCGGGGCGAAGAGGTTGTCTGCTTCGACCTGGCGCCTCCCAGAGCCACATTGGAACCCTATCTGGATCGCATCAAGATGTATCGGGGCGACATTACCCAACTGCCCCATCTGCTGGAGGCTATCAACACCAACGACGTCCACAAGATCATCCATATGGCCGCCCTCCTACCACCCGACACCGAGGAACGTCATTCCTATGCCATGCAGGTGAACATCGGCGGCACCAACAACGTCTTTGAGGCGGCCCGCTGGACCGGAGTTGAGCGGGTGGTCTACGCCAGCTCCATCGCCGTCTACGGCGTCCAGGAGACCTTCGGCGACCGGCCCATCAACGAAGACGACCTCAACGACCCGATCAATGTCTACGGCATGACAAAGTCGGTGAACGACTTCTCCGCCAAACGCTACATCGACCGCCATGGCATGGACCTGGTGGGCGTGCGCATCTGCACGGTCTTCGGCCACGGTCGAGTCACAGGCATGACCGGCATGATCGGCGGCCTTTTGATGTCTCTCCCGGCCATCGGTAAACCGGTGAACATGCCCTTCCATCAGGAAGAGAAATCGCCCATGATCCACGCTGAAGACGCCGCCGAGATCTTCGTCAGGGCCGCCCTCGCCGAGAAGCTGAACCACTCCATCTACATCAGCGGCGGCAGTTTGTGCAGCATCAAAGAAATGGCCGATATAGTACGAGACATAATCCCCGACGCACAGGTCACCACCGGCGACCAGTTGGTGCCGCACGTGTACAACCTGGACAACAGCCGGATGCTTGCAGACCTCGGCTACGAGATTGCGCCGTTGCGGCAGCGGATACTGGACCACATCAACGACGCCCGCACCGAAGCCGGCCTGGATGCCATCAGCGGGTAAGACAAAAACTTAAGCTGGCGCGAGGCGAACTGGGTTATAATTGCTCTCAGATTCAGCCGCCGCTAAAAAACGACGGGACAAGATAGCCTAAGAGAGATGATATGAGTATCGCCATTGGTTTCATGCCCGGAGCCTACGGAGAGGGTGGAGAAGACCACGAATACCTCCGCAAATTGGTGGCGATAGGTGACAAACACCACTATGACTCCCTGTGGCTCAGTGACCGGATCGTCGGTGAGAAATTCAGCCTTGAGCCCATGATGGCCTGCTCCATGGTCTTGGCCTACTCAGATCGCCTCAAGGTCGGCACCAGCGTGCTGGCCATGCCCTTGCGGAACCCCGTCGTTTTGGCCAAGCAGGTCGCCACCCTGGATTACCTCTCCCAAGGCCGGTTCTTCCCCGCGGTTGGCTTGGGACAGGAGGAGCCTGAGGAGTACGAGGCCTGCGGTGTATCCAAAGAGCGCCGTGGCCCCCGCACCGATGAGGCGATAGAGCTGATGCGCCGGCTCTGGCAGGAAGAAGACGTCACCCATGAGGGTGAGTTCTTCACCTGCCACAACGTGACCGTGACCCCGAAGCCCTTCCTCCAACCCTCCACCCCAGTTTGGATCGGTGGACGCTCTCCGGCCGCTGCCAGGCGCGTTGGACGGGTGGGCGACGGTTGGCTGGTTTCCAGCGCCACACCCGAAGAAGTGAAAGACGGCTGCAGCACCCTCTTTGAGACCGCCAATGAGTTCAACCGTGAGATCGAAGACGACCACGTTGGCGTCTTGATGGGCTACTACATCTCCGACGATGTGGCCGGTGCAACTGAGATGGCCGAACGTTTCGTGACCCGCCCGCGCCCCGACGCCCATTTCACCGAGTTCACCGCTGTAGGTCCGGTGGAAAAAATAGCTGAGTACGTACAGAACTACATCGATGCCGGCGGCTCCAAGTTCGTGATGCGGCCGCTCTGTCCCGCTGAAGAGTCCATGGAGCAACTGGAGATATTGGGTGAAGAGCTGCTGCCCATGTTCCCCATCAAGCGATAGGCGTTTTCTCGGCAATCTCGTCCCCTCGTGGGGGTTTTGATGCCGCACCTGATGTCTGGATCGTTGGTTGGAGTGTTCTACGAGGCCTTCATCTAAGCACGCAGCCACCTAGACACCCCGCCAGCAGTGATGGCCAAATAAAAAAAGAAAAGCAGCCCGACATTTCGGGCTGCTTTTCTTTTGTGTGACTCTCATTGGCTATAATCACATTCGGCCAACACCATGAGATTCACCACGCTTTACATAACCGCCATTGTCTTTGGACTCATTGGAGCTGTCGGCGGCGCCTTTGCCGGAGGTGTCATAGCCGCCGCCCAATGCGATGGCGGGTTGGAGTGTCTGGGGGCGGCGTTTTTGGGCGTCGGACTGGGCGCCATCGTCTTGGAATCATTGGCCATGAGCCTCATGGTTCACAAGGTCAACCATAACCGGGGCCATCTTATGCTGACGTTCCTGCCCACCATTGTCCTGGCCCTGCCCATACCCTTCGCCCTGCTACCGGGCGTGACCGCGCCTTTGGCATTGCCGTTATTCCTGCTACAGGCGTGGGTCTGCGTAAAGATACAGGTCGCCACAGCGGGCAAAAGGGGTATCCGCAGAAGGACTCGGTCAGGCTCCAGATAAGCCTTTAACGCCGGTGTGCGGGCCGGGCTTTAAGTCTGGCGGGCTTTCCGGGGCGCGCTGGGCGCGGGTGGAAAGACGGCGGTCCTTGTTTAGGAGCCCTGGTGCGACCATTGGAAGCTGGCAGAGGTGTACTCCGTCCCAACAGTTGGCCGGAGCGTCTCCGGTTCTCAGCGTCACTGATCGGCGCGCTGCCCAATATCTGGCCGGGGCTTCTACTGTTGGGGGAATCCGAACGCGTCGGTCTCCCAAGCGTCTGGCCGGAGCTTCTGCCGTTGGGCGGGCCCGAACGCGACGGTCTTCCGGTTGACGGGCCTGAACTTCTGCCGTTTGACTGACTCGGAGTCCGCTCCCAGCGATTGCCGCCGGACTGACTTGGCGTCCGGTCTGAGCGATTGCCATTCTGGGAAGCGCCATTTGTTGACCGAGGGGCGTACTGGCGGTCTGACTGGCCGTTAGACGAACGAGGAGCGGACTGGCGGTCTGACTGACCATTGAAGGTGCGTTCTCGTGGAGCTGCGCCCGCAGGCTGCTCCGAGGGGTTGCCGTTATTGGAGTTGTCCCGGCCTTCAAATTCAGGTCTGCGGCCCGGCTGTGCCCCTCGATTAGTGATGGCGTTCTTGCGCCGGTTGTTCTGAGCGCTGTTCAGTCCATTGTTTTGGCCATTGTTTTGGCCATTGCCCTGACGGCGAGGTCCACCGTCTCTGGTGCTCCGGCTTGCCCGGCCGCCATTACTCTGGCCACCGGCACGGCGTAGTCCCATGCGGTCTTCCCGGAATTGTTCTTCCGGGGTGAAATTACCGTAATCGAAGCCGTCCAAACGCCGGCGTTCGATCTTGACACCAAGTTCTCGCTCAACCTCGCGGATCATGTTGGTGTCTTCACCCGTCGCCAATGTGAAGGCCTCGCCGGTCTGTTCTGCCCGGCCGGTCCTTCCGATGCGGTGGGTGTAGGTGTCAGTGGTGTTCGGGAAGTCGAAGTTGATAACGTGGGAGACTTCCGGCACGTCGATGCCGTGGGCCGCGATATCGGTGGCAACCATTATGTCGAACTTGCCGGCGCGGAACCCGTTCATCGCCTGTTGCCGGGCGTTCTGCGACATATTTCCCTGGAGCGCGGCCACGCGGAACGAATGCTTGGCCAACTCAAGCGCCAGAGTACGGGCGCGGTGCTTGGTGCGGGTGAAAACCAGTGCCCGGCCGGTGGCAGTCCGCGTTAGCAGGGCCAACAGCAGGTCCCTCTTGAGTTTCTCCGGCACCGGGTACAGGGAATGGGACACCGTTGCAGCGGGTGCGATGGTCCCGATCTGGACCATCTCCGGGTCTTTCAGAATCTTGACCGCCAACGACCTGATCTCTTTTGGCATGGTCGCGGAGAAAAAGAGCGTCTGCCGGTCGGAAGGGACGTGGTCCAGTATGCGGCGGACGTCGGGCAGGAAGCCCATGTCGCACATGGTGTCGGCTTCGTCCAGGACCAATACCTCAACGTTCGTGAGGTTGATGTCTTTTTGGCCAACATGGTCTAGCAGCCGCCCCGGACAGGCGACGACGACCTGAGCCCCACGGCGCAGTCCGGCCAGCTGAGGGACTTTGGACACACCGCCATAGATGGCGATGCTCTTGATGCCCAGGTGTTTCCCAAGCTCACGGAAGGTCTGCATGATCTGTTCGGCCAGCTCACGGGTTGGCGCGAGCACCAGGCACCTTACGCCTTTCGTGGGGGGAGTGGTTGCCAGATGGTGCAAGATGGGCAGCACGAATGCTGCGGTCTTACCCGTGCCGGTTTGGGCCAGCCCCAATAGGTCCCGGCCTTGAAGGGCCACAGGGATCGCTTGTTGCTGGATGGGGGTGGGGGTGGTGAAGCCAACGGATTCTACGCCGGCCAGCACCTTAGGATGAAGGGAAAATTCTTGAAAACTCACTGAGAGGGTCTACTCCTTAGGACTGAGACTAGTTTCTTGACTGCTGTACCGAGCCAAGTCACACTCTCAGGCCCAAGGTTACGGTCAATCTATCGTCGCGGCGTTAACGGGCGTTAAGCGCTCGCGCGTTACGAACTTTGTGGATGTTCGATTAAGTATAACAGCTAATCCGCCAAATAGGCTCGTCAAACGGGCCCGCCAATGCCCCTTTTGGGAAAATTGACCCAACCGGTACCCCCCATCAGGCCGTTTGAGTGTTAACATCACTTTCGGCGACAACTATCCCCCGGAGGCAAGGCATTGGCTTACTACATGTACGTATCCGTCCAGGAAGAAGACCGGATCGCGATTTTCACGATAACCCCCAAGACCGGTAAGTTGAAGCATCAAGGAGATGTGGAGCTCAAGGGCCGGCCCGCTCCCATGGCGATAGACCCTGACCGAAAATATCTTTTCGCCGGCCGCCGTAAGGCCAACGATTTTGGCATGACCAGTTTCAGCATCGACCGTAAAAACGGCGGCCTAACGTCCATCGGTTCTATCCCCCTAAAGGGCGACCCGGTGCACATGTCCACCGATAAGACCGGCAAGTTCCTCCTGTCGGCCTACTACTATCAAAAGACGGCTGCCGTCCACAGCATCGGCGACGACGGCGCACTGGCCGACCCACCGGTGGTCTGGCGTGAAACCGACATCGGCGCCCACTACATACAGACCGACCCCGCAAATAAGTACGCGTTCGTACCCCACATCGCCCATGGCGCGATGGACGGCGCCAACGCCATCTTCCAGTTCAGGTTCGACCAAGAAAATGGCTCTCTAACGCCTCTTTCGCCGACTCGCATCAACAACAGAGAAGACGACGGCCCGCGTCATATGTGTTTCCACCCGAAGATGAATACCGTCTACGCCTCCAACGAGCAGAGCAACAGCGTGACGGTCTACTCTTACGACCCGGATAAGGGAACTCTGCATCCGGTACAAACCATCTCCACCCTGCCAAGCGGTTATGACGGAGACAACTCCTGTTCTCAGATCCAGATAACCCCCGACGGCAAGTACCTGTATGCGCCCAACCGAGGTCATAACAGCGTCGCCGGATTCCGGGTAAGCCCGAACAACGGCCACCTCTCGCTCATCGCCCAGACACCCACCGAGGCTGTCCCTCGAGCGTTCAGTATCGACCCACAGGGCAGCTTCCTCTACGTGGCTGGCCTGGAGACCGGAAAGCTGGCCTCCTACCGCATCGGCGCTGACGACGGAGTCCTGGAGCCGGGAGACGTCTACGACGTGGGCAAGGGTCCCATGTGGGTGCTGATCACTGAGTTTTAACCGGGTCTTAGTCAGCTTTTAATAATGATTCACTGCCTGGAGGGCGATCGATGACATTTGGGTTCATGTTGCCTTCCCGCGGCCCCCTGACCCGGCCGGAAAACCTCTCGTCCATCGCCAAACGCAGTGAGGAGCTGGGCTACGGCTTCATCATGTTTCCGGACCACATCGTGATGCCCCGGAACGTGTCGTCCCAATACCCCTACTCCGCGTCCGGAGTGTTTCCGGGCACCGACAACAGCGAGACCATGGAGCAGCTGACCACACTGGCTTTCCTGGCGGGGCAGACCAGTTCCATCAGACTGGTCACCAGCGTCATGGTCGTTCCCCACCGCAGCCCCGTGGTCACCGCTAAGGCCCTATCGACGCTGGATGTGCTGTCGCAGGGACGGGTCACGGTCGGCGTTGGAACTGGCTGGCTGGAAGAGGAATTCCAAGCACTGGAAACCGCGCCATTCGCCGAACGGGGAGCAGTGACCGACGAGTATATCCAGGTGTTCAAAGAACTCTGGACCAGCGATTCTCCCGAGTTCGACGGCCAGTATTGCCGGTTCTCCAACATCGATTTCCTGCCCAAGCCGGTGCAGAAGCCTCACCCGCCCATCTGGGTCGGTGGCGAAGGCCGCAGGGCCATCCGGCGCGCCGCACGTTTCGGTGACGGCTGGCAGCCACTGGGCAACAACAGCCGCTTTCCAACTGCCACCGCCGAAGACCTTGCCGTTGGCCTGAAAAGACTGGACGAAGAGCTGGAACGGGCCGGCCGCCCCGCTGGGTCGTTGGAAGTGACCAGTCGAATGTTGGGCTACAGCCTGAAGAAAGACGGCTCGGCAACGGCCAGTGACCGAACGCCATTCTCCGGAGACTCCGGCCAGATAGCCTCGGACATCAGGCAGTTCCAAGACCTGGGAGTCGCCAATCTGGTCCCCAGTTTCCACGGCGTGGCCGGACTGGCGGAGAGCCTGGAAGCGATGCTGCACGACATGGAAGACTTCGCCGACGAAGTCATGCCCAAGGTCTAGGGCGAAGGCCAGATCCGCAGTACCCCGTCCTCCCGGCCAACACCCAGGGCTATGCCGCCTCCAGTATTCACCGCCGCCAGGTTCGTCACCGCCTTGCCGCCGACGGGCGTTTGCCAGGCCAACACCACTCCGTCTCCGGTCCGGCGCAGCGCCTTGATCTCCATGAACGGTTGATCGAAGACCACCAACTCCGGCTGGCCGTCGCCGTCGAGGTCGGCCGCAAGACCCATGTCCAAGTTGCGTGAAAACAATAGATGAGAGGTGACGCCGTCGGTCTGGACGATCAGATCCAGGGAATCCCCTTCCAACCGGTAGAAACCGGCGATGCCGCCGATGTGCGGCGTCAGCACCTCGGCAAGTTCCATTTCACCATTAATGCCGAAGGGCGCCACCGCGATCTGGTGCCGCCAGCGGTTGCCCCGGCCCACCGCCGGACCCGCCGCCACCTGCCTGCCAGATCCGTCGTACACCACGAGCTGCGCCCCTTGGTCTGAATCGCTGAGCGTGACGATGATCTCCCTTTGGCCGTCGCCGTTCAGGTCGGCCCAGATAGGCGAGATTCCCTCCACCACCCGCCGGCCCGGGATGGTAATAGTCCGGACTACCCGCAGCGAAGGCAGTGTTTCCAGCAGGGTGATCTCCGTCGCTTCCAACTCGTCTCCGGCAATGCCGTGAGGATAGCGAGTTGACGGCTTGGTCAGCAACAACACCCGCTCTTGTTCGTCCACCAGCAACCTGGCATCGGGCAGGGCGTCCACTGACAGCCGCCCCGCTTCAAAGCCGTCCTGCAAAACAACCAGATCGCCACCTACTTCTATAAACGCCATGCGGCCTGGAGCGCCCAATGGGACTGGGTGGGAAAATCTTGCCTCCATGTCGGACCGGCTGGCGAGCAGATCGATCTGGTCACCGACAACGGCCAGCAGCGGAGGGGCGCCGGCAGGGAGAGACCGCAAAGAGAAAGCCGTCTCCACGGCCTGCCCGCCTTCAATCTGAAATGCCTGGGTTGTGCCGTCTTCTAACACGGCTACCCAGAGACTCCCAGCCCCATTGGGCGCTGCCACCAGCCACTGGGGAACTCCAGAAAGTTTGATGTCGAGTGGTTGGGTGCCGGGCATGTTCCCCTGCCCTTCCAGGTAGCGGTTGCCGTCCGGCCGTAGTTGGATATAGGCGTAATCAGTTGCCATTGTCAGCACCTTGGGTTGGGAAGATAGCGCCTGGGTCGCCCGATCAGCCTGGGTCGCTTGGTCAGAAGCTGTGGTGGGCTTAGGTGTACCGGTGGAAGAGGGCGACTCCCCGCAACTCATTAATGCCGGCAAAGCGACGATGAACAGGAGCAAGAAAAAGCCACGCCGTGCATTTCGAATATTAGCCCCGTTGATGAGACCGGATGACACGATCAGTCGTCATCCCCCAAGTTGGTCTGCATCCGGTAGGAACTCAGGGCAACGATGCCGGTCACTGTACCGACTCCGGCCCCTAAAGCCGCGCCTTGGGCCGCGAACTCGGGAATGATGGCGGTGATGATAGCCCCGGCAGCGCCCCCGCCGCCGATGGCGATCACCAACCCGGCCAATAGCTCAACGACCGGATTCAAGTTCAGCCACCGAGCCAGCGTCAACGCACCGATGGGCGCTCCTGCCCCGGCAACGCCTCCGATGAACGATGGAATGATGGCGACTACCGACGCGATCATAGGCGAGCCGGTGTCAAAACTGACGCCCGCAGAGTCCCCATAGATATCTATGGCGTCCGTCAGCGCGGCCCCGATCTGCACCGAGTGGGTTAACCCGTACAGAATGCCGATGCTCAGGCCGATCAATAAGGCGGATATGAAGCCGGTCCGGACGGCGTGATCAAGGTGTTGCGGATTCAATGCTCGGTCCCCGGTGCTAGAGATTCCGACTAAAGTCGATGTGATTATAGCTGCTGACCATTCCGATTCAGCAACGCGCTTGCCACCGCAGTCGGTGAATGTGCTGTCGCTCTAGCACCCTAATCCAGGCCACCGATGGCCCTGCAATGAACGCGAAACACGCATCAGCCGGTTGGTGAGTTGCCCTCTAGCCCGTTGCTATAATCGAACAGCACGATAGCCGTGGAAGCACCCCGGTGGCCGAGAGGAGCAATGTTGAAAACCCTGATCAAGCGCGGACGTATTGGAATCGGTCTTATTGTTCTCTTTGCCGCATTTGCCGCCATCGCCTGTGGCGGGTCTGATACTCCGATCACCCAGACCCCGGTGGTGATTGCCGCTCCGCCAACAGAGGTCCCGGACGCGACTGTACCGGCCAACACGCCTCAGCCGACTCCCAAACCAACCGCAACGCCGACTCCCAAACCGGTGCCCACCGATACACCCCAACCAACGCCATCTGACACCCCAGTGCCGACACCAACCGTCACGCGAACCCCGTCGCCAACATTTACCCCTGAGCCTACTCCTACCACTCCGCCTACGCCCGTACCCGTCCCAACCGATACACCTGAGCCCACTATCACGCCCACGCCAGCCCCGACAGCTACGCCCACCCCCATACCTGGCCCAACCCCGGCCCCTAATCAGATCGTATGGACCCACAAGCTCAGCGAAGCGGGAACATCCGTGACCGCGGTGGACATCAGTGATGACGGCTTCCGGATAGCAGCCGGGACATCGGGCGGCGATGTTCTGCTGTTTACCGAACTCGGCGCATTGCTCTGGACCTACGATGGGGCCGCCGACGCTCCACAAAGCGTGGCCAATCGCAGTGTCGCCAGCCTGGCGTTGAACTTGACCGGAAATCGAATCCTGGCCGGGTTCACAGATGATGCCGGCGCCGAAAAGGAATCAAGCGCTATTTACCTGCTCGATAACAAGCCAATCAAGATGTGGTCCGTTGCCATCAATGGGGCCATCAACGAAATTGGATTGTCCGATGACGCGAGTCGTGTAGTGGCCAGTTCATCCGACCGGAACATCTACTCGCTTAACCAGGATGGCCTGACGCGCTGGAAGGTCGGGACTCCCGAAGGCACCGGTCAGCCAGCCAACGCGGCCGACATTTCCTCAGACGGCACACGCGCCGTTGGCGGCGACTCGTCGGGCAAGGCCTATCTTATGAACTTGGACGGCGTGAAGATCTGGACGCTGGACACGGACGGGGTGGTTAACGACGTCGCGGTCTCGAACTTAGGCACCCGGTCGGGTGTTGGCACTTCAAAGGGCACCGTGTACATCGTAGCCAACCAAGGAACGGTTGTCGGGCAATCTTCTTATCCTGGGACCTCCATAGTGGCGCTCGCCACCAATACGGGCGCAACCAAGTTCGTTGCCGGCACATCAGACGGCAGAATATTGGTTTTTGATGGACAGGGGACATTTTCCTGGCAAACATTCTTGGGCGGGTCCGTAACCGCCGTCGGCATAAACTCCAGCGGAAGCAAGATTGTCGCTCTGTCAGAAAACACTGTTTATCTTCTTACCGGTAACGGCCCTTAAACAGCCTTTTTATCGGCCATACGCGTTATAAAACTGATTTAAACCGTAAAATCTTCAGTCTTGGCTACCGATTGCCTCCATCCAGAGCCATTATCAGTCTGGAAAGATCTCAAAAGGTTGGCATCACGAATTGGGATAATTTATATTCTGTTTTGCCCTCGTTGTCCGAAAGGCGATAGCCTGTTGGTTGCCGCCCATAACGCCAGAGAGGGACAAAAAAAACTGGAGGAGGCAACCCGATGATAAAGTTGCGGAAGTTCACATTTCCAATCTTGATCGGTATCTTCTTGCTGATCATGACGGCGTGTGGCGGGGACGACGACAGTGCCACCACAAGTAGCTCAAGCTCCGGTAGCGAGAGCAGCGGCAGTAGCAGCAGCACTGGCAGTAGTGGTAGCAGCTCCGGTCTGGTTTCTGAAGGTCTTAGCTTTAGTTTCCAATACGCCTGTATCAACAGAACCCTAGACCCTTGCGAGTTGATGGCAGCTCCTGGCGGCCTCGTTGACATGATCAAGGAGCGCACCAACGGACAGGTAGAGATTGAGATTTCCTCTTTCCCTGAACTGGGCCTGGGTGGACCTGATACCCTCCGGTTGATTCAAGACGGCACCCTGGGAATGGCCGAGATTTATAGCGGCTACGTCGGTGGTGACTATCCTCCCATCGATGCTGCCAACCTCTGGGGTCTCATCCCAGATAACGAAGTCAACCTAGAAGTCATTGACGCCGTGCATGATGCAGTATCAGCCGACATGCTTGCTCGGTTCGGCGCTGTGGTGATCGGCGAAAGTTATTACCCGAATAACTACTACTTCTCAGGCAAGCCCTTGCGGACAGTAGCGGATTTCGAGGGATTGAAGACACGCAGCCACAGCACGGTGCTGGCTGACTTGCTCAACGGCATGGGCGCCGACGCCCAGTTCATGGCCTTCTCTGAGGTCTACACGGGCCTGGAGAGAGGAATCTTGGACGCGGCGGTCTCTTGCGGCGGCTGCGGCGCAGGACTGCGCTGGTATGAGGTCACTGATTACCTCGTGGGTCCAATCGTAGCCTTAGGTGTCACTTACATCTCGATGAACCAAGACCGGTGGAACGAGATTCCCGCCGACCTACAGACGATCATCACCGAGGAAGTTGCGGCCCACTCCAAGCGGAACCGGTCCCTGGTTGTCAATGAATGGACCGTATCTGGGGTTGATGACAACGTAGCCGGTGGCATGGAATACATCGAGTTCAGTCCTGAGATTAAAGTAGCACTCAGGAAGGCCTCGATCGAACAGGTAGTCCCCAACTGGGTAGAGCGCGTCGGCGGTGTCGATACTGACGCCGTGAAGATGTACAACGAATTTGTTGCCCCACTGCTTGGTGTTTCCATCGGCGCCGATGGTCAGGCGGTAGAGAACTAGCGGTAGAGAACTAAAAGACAGTCATACAAAAAAGACGCGCCCCGTGAACCGGAGTCTGGTCCACGGGGCGCGTCTTGAAACCCGCAAATAACGCGGGATTCACGGGATTCAATATCAGAATCGGGCGCACGCTCCGGGTTATCGATTCAGACCCAGAGCGTGCGCCCATTTTTATTGCCCTTCGAGCGCCTATAGGCCCGCAGCCCGTTTTATCTAGGCCGGTCCTCCGCCTCAAAGCCAGACATTTGCCTCATATCTTAGGCCGCCATTAGCTAATTTCGGGCGGCTCCAGACTCCATGGACCTCATCCCTCGGGATATACATTTCAAGAGATCAAGGGCCTCACGGAGCTGGCTGACCTTTTTGATGACTCCGTTATCTTTGGAACCAAACGCCCGGTTGTCCAGACTGATCGAATCGGGTCCTGCCTCCAGGGTGAAAAAGTCGGAAGCGTCGGCGATAGACTCTTGTATCTCAGCGCTGGCCAGAAGACCGCTCAGCTTTTTGACGTTGTTGAATTCGACCTTGGCGCGTGACGCCAGGCCCGGAAACTCCGAGTTCAGGTAGGGATCACGGTCGAACTGCGGCACCTCACTGTCACCCCAGCCAAATATCTTAAACTGGAACTCTTCGCTTGAATGCCCAAGAGTCATCACGGTCCGGCTATTGCGTCCGTCGGTCTTGTTGCTCACTTCGATCCGGTAACCCATGAACGGGATATGGACCTCATCACCCCCGGACTCGCCTTCCGTCACCAAAAATCCACCAACCTCGTTACTGAACCGGCACCAGTTCTCCTGGCATTTGCGGTCTGAATGAAATGCGTTTCCTATAAATCCCATGGTTCCCCTCCAAGCTAGTGGTCTTGAGAGACCCTGCGGCTGTTCTCCGGTCTTGTTCTTGGCAGGCGTTGGTTACGACGCCCGTTGTTGAATCCCTTCGTTCTTCCACCACATCTCTTGGGCCACGCCGTTACGCAGCAGATATTTGCGGCCGCATTGGTAGCAGCTCCATCCGTCATATGCCAAAACCAATTGGCCGTTGCATTTCCCACAGCTGATCAGTTTCATACCCATATCGTTTGCACCCTTCCAGTGGTTGGCCCGATAGCCTTGCGCTCCACTGTCCCCTTATGGTTCAACCAGTACATAATCTATTAAACCGTCATGGGGCCTCGTTAAATATGACCCTGAGCACAGGTCGGATGTGAGTATCGTCACAATTAAAGATTCGATAAAAAACCCAGTTAAAAAACCGGTAAAAAAAACCGGTAAAAAACCGAGAACCCCGCAGTAAAAAACCCAATAAAAAACCACCCCGGATGACTCGGCCACAAGCCGAACAGGAGGGGTGGTGGGATTCAAGGTTACCGTGCGCGGGACTAGGGCCGATCAGCCCATCGGGTTGGCGTCGGGAAATCCCAGCATGAATTGGCCGTGGTTCTCATACGCCCGGTCGCTGACCATGTTGTGTTGGGCCGCACCGTGGACGTCACGCAGGCATTTCTGCAGAATGTGGGAACTGAACAGGGCCGACCCGCCGCCGAACCGGAACGCCTGAGAGACTATATCCGATGCCTCCTCGGTGGCGTAGGTGCTAGAAGCCCGCAGACGGACCTGGAGCTCTGGTGGTGGCGTTATCTCTTTGGTGACCAATTCCCAGGCTTCTTCCAGGGTATCTAAACAGATCAGCTTGGCCGCCCTGAGGCGCATGTCCGACTCGCCCAGGAACCGCTGGAACGACCCACGGTCAGCGATCAGCGCCTCGGTGCCCCGGTAGCCGCGCTTCTTGGTCTTGGCCAGTTCCGTGATTTCGTCCAGAGCCCGGCGTCCTATTCCCAGGACAACCCCGCAGTGTCCGGTGGTCTGCATGCCCGGCCTGCCCAGGTAGAAATTCGCCCCGCCGCGCAGAGGTCTGGCTTCGGTGCCAGGCCAGGTGAGATGCTGGGGCACAAATACATCTTCCACGGAAAAGTCGCAACTGCCAGTCCCGCGCAGCCCCATGACCTCCCAGTTGTCGTGAATCTTTGCTTCGGACGTGGGCACCACCACTCGTATCTGCTGCGGTCCGTCTGGACTGTTCACAACCATGGCCCCCATGGCGAGGTAGTGAGAATGACGTATGCCGCTGGCAAACGCCCACCTGCCGGTGACCCTGTAGCCGCCGTCAACGATGACCGCTTCTCCCGATGCCGCCGCCGCTCCCGCTGCCCGGGGGAATTTACCATCGACGAATAACTCGCCAATGGCTTGCTCACTGAGAAAGGCGACCATGCCGGATAACGTCCCGGAGCCGATCATGATGCTCCATCCAACGGCCGGGTCGATGCGGCTGGCGGCTTCGACCACCTCCAGCTGGATCATGGCGTCCGCCTCAGCGCCGCCCAATACCCGAGCCGACTTATAGGCGAATAGTCCGGCTTCGTGGAGCGCGTCCACAGTTTTTTGAGGGAGGGTCCCGGTTTCTTCAGCCTCGTCGGCGCCGGCCTCGATCACGCCGCGTAAGCCCTCCACCGCGTCCAACAACGCTTGCCGCTTAGCCTCGCGTTCCTCCGGAAAAGTGGCGACCGATAAGGTGGTTACCAAGTGGGGTCTCCTTTGGCGACGACTCGAGGTCGTTGCCAGTTGGTTCATCGTATAAAGTGGGGCGTCGATCAGTTAAGAGCGGTGCCGCCGCAATAGCCGAAGAATATCAGGTTTGCCGCACAGTTATCCAGCGACGACGTTGCCGGTAGAAAGGCCGACACACCAGGTGCGGAAGACAGAAGACTATTGCGCTACCGGGCTATTACTTTCAAGGCTAGTCAGGGGAACTGGTGATTATGTCCCCTTCCTTTATGATCCCGTCAGTCAATATCTCGCAGCTGATGCCGCCGTTGTCCCAGAGTTCTTTATATAAGCCCGGTTGGTCCAGAAGCTTCTCCAGATAGAGACACGGCTGAGTGATCCGGTGGGCGCGCAATAGCACCGTGCCCACATAGAACTCGGTCCCGATCAGGTCGTTGATCTCCACGCCCTTGGTCAGCACGTTCCGGCGGGACCCCTCAGGCTTAACGGTGATGTCGAACTTATCTTTGAGCAGCTCCAGCATCTCGCTTTTGATCAACGTGACCTGCCGGCCAGGCTGCGGCTTCTTGGAGTAAGTCCCGGTACCCAACATATACCGGTCGCCCTCCAACCCCTTTCCGGCCAAAGCGTTCACCTGCTCGACCTTCTTCATAGGATCAGACATCCGGTCCACAACAAAAAGCGCAACAACACTACCGATTCCGATCTGTGGGTCAGCCATAAAAGCACCTCCGCAAGTACCAACGAACGTCCGCCAAGGGGATTGTCATCTATAGGAAGGGTTGGCGCAAGGGAGGAGTGGGCCGTGCGAGGCTCGAACTCGCGACACCCGGATTAAAAGTCCGGCGCTCTACCAACTGAGCTAACGGCCCATGATGAGGGGGAGCCAAGGCGGGGAGCCTTGGCGGAGATATTGTATCACTCGCGCCTGTGTGAGGGCACGGGTGAACTGAATTTTTCTGCGATTCTGCTATCAGCCAGATACACCACCAAATAGAAAACCATCTCCGGCCACTGTAAGCCAATCGCGCCCTTCTCACGCCCATGAAAACCCGGCTGCGCCGGTTGCGGATAGATGTTTGTTTATGGTACTTTTGCCGACGTAAACCAACGCTATTATTGGAGATGAGAGATGGGTTTCACACCGAGCTACCTGGGTCATATCAACATTTATGTTCGAAACGCTGAGGCTTCGCGCCAGTGGTACGAGGACGTTTTAGGTCTGCACACCTACGACTTCCTGGCTGGGCGAGCGGCATTCATGTCGGCCAACTTGGACGAGTCCCACGAGATCGCGCTGATGGAAGTCGGCGACGACGCCGACGGCCCCCACAAGGGTCAGGTGGGCTTGAACCACATGGCCTGGCGCTTCGATTCCCTGGACAACCTGGCCGATTTCTACAACAACCTGAACGACAAGGGCGTAGAGATCAAGCGGGTCTCCAACCACGGCCTGTCCCTGGGCATCTACTTCACCGACCCCGACGGCAACGGCATCGAGTGCTATTACGAAACGCCGCGGACCGAGTGGTATCGCCAGGAAAAGCTCTTCATGCACGGCGACCGCCCCATGGTCGAGTTCCCCGGCCCCTGGGAGAAAGACCTGGTCCCCGACGGCGTGTCAGCCAAGAGCTAACCCTCTAACCAACCAGTGAACAAAAAGGGCGTCCCGAATCATCGGGACGCCCTTTTTAATTAGCTGAGAGCCGAAGGTCCCGATAAATCTGGACTAGCTAGTGACCGCTATCGCCTCGATCTCGACCAGCATGTCCTCGTGGACCAGCGCTTTAACCTCGACCATGGTGCTGGCCGGATAGCCACTGGTGAAGAACTCGGCCCGCACTTTATGGATGTCGGCGAACTGCTTCTTCAGGTTGGTTACGAACACCGTAACCTTCACCACGTCGTCCATGGTGGCCCCAGATTCGGCCAGGACCGACTGCATGTTCTGCAGCACCTTGCGGGTTTGAGCGGCGACGTCGCCAACTCCAACAACACTGCCGTCCAAGTCGCGCGCCACCTGACCGGAAACGAACACCATCTTGCCGGCCGGTACCTCCACTCCCTGGGACATTATCCCGCCGGGCGCAGACACCTTGGAACTCTGAAGGATCCTCTTAGCCATGAGTGACCTCCCGATAGTTAATTTTTGGCTGGCTGCCTACCGCCAGTTGGCGTCAGTCGGATACAGGTTCTTGCTGCCACGGGCCGAACCCTTGATGCCCTCAACTCGCCACTTATCGGCGGCGGCCTTGAAGACCTGGAAATGGGGCGCCTCAAGGTGGGCCTGGAAGGCAGCTTCGTCTTTGTAGACCTCATATAGCCAAATACGGTGGTCGTCGTCAGCGTCCTCGACCGCGTCAAAACGCAGGCAGCCCGGCTCGTCTTCGTTAGCGCCCTTGGCGTCCACCATCAACGCTTCCAGGAACTCGTCCCGGTGTCCTTGTTCGATCTGGATGGGCACGATCACTACATACATATATTCATCTCCAACCGCTGATTGCCCCTGATGGGCTCTCTGGGCAGGCGAATGTTACCCCCTTTGACCCTGTGAGGCAACGGCCGCCGGGCATGGTAATATCTCACCGTTCCCCAGCGATAATAGAGTGCCAAAACTCGCTTCACAGAGGTTAGACAATGCCAGCCAGAACCGGAGCGGAATACATCAAAGGCCTCCAAGACAATCCGCCGGAGGTCTACCTCAACGGCAAGAAGGTCAAGGACGTCACAACCCACCCCGGACTCAGCAACGGCGTGCATACGATGGCCAAGCTGCTGGACATGCAGCACGACGCCAAGCTGCGTGACGAGATGACCTACGAGTCGCCCACCACCGGAGACCGGGTCGGCCTGTCATTCCTAACCCCGCGTACCCACGAGGACCTGGAACGCCGCCGCGTGATGATGCACCACTGGGCCAAGACCACCTGCGGCATGATGGGCCGCAGCCCCGATTTCATGAACGTAAACATGATGGCCATGGCCGCCGCCGGAGACTACTTCGCCCAGAACCGGCCCGAGTTCAAACAGAACATCCAGAACTACTACGAGCACGTGCGGGAGAACGACCTGGTCCTGACCCACACCCTGTTGAACCTGCAGCGCAACCGGGCGCCGGGAGCGACTCCTCTGGAAGACCGCACCGATATCGCCCTCTCGGTGATCAAAGAGACCGACGCTGGAATAATCGTCCATGGCGCGCGGGTGCTGGCCACCCTGGCGCCCCTGTCCGACGAGATCGCCCTCTACCCGACCGCGTCGCACATGCTGCCTGGCAACGCACCCAGTCCCACGTCGTTCGCCTTCGCCATCCCCAGCAATACCCCCGGCCTAAAGTACCAATGCCGGGAGAGCTTCGACCTCAGCCGTTCCCACTTCGACCACCCCCTCGGCTCACGGTTCGAGGAGATGGACGCCGTGGCCTTCTTCGACAACGTATTCGTGCCCTGGGAGCGGGTATTCCTGCTCGGCGACGTTGCGCTCTGCAATAACATGCAGATGGCCACCAACCGGCACGTCCACGCCGGCCAACAGGTTGTCACCAGGAACCTGGCCAAGTGCGAGTTCGTGCTGGGGCTGGCCAACCTCATGACCGAGACCCTTGGCTCCAGTGACTCGGCCCAGGTCCAGACCCTGATGGCAGAGATCATCGAGAACCTTGAGGTCACCAAGTCCTGCCTGCGGGCGGCGGAAGTCGACGCCAAGATCGACCAATGGGGCGTGATGGCGCCCTCCGAATTGCCCTTGCAGGTGGCCCGCAACATGTTCATCCGCATGTATCCCCGGATGGGCGAGATACTGCACCTACTGGGCTCCAGCAGCCTCATGGCCCTTCCTTCGGAAGCCGACATGGACGGGCCGCTGGCCGACGACATCAGCCGCTACCTGGAGACCGACACCTCGTCAGCCCGAGACCGGGTCCAGCTATTCCGGCTGGCTTGGGACGTCAGCTGTAGCGCTTTCGGGGCACGTCAGATACTCTACGAGCGGTTCTTTCAGGCCGACTCGGTACGCAATGCCGTGATCCTGTACAACATGACCGACCGGGAATCCGCCAGCAGCGCGGTGCGGGAGTTCTTAGCCCAAGAATAGATCCGCCCGAAAAATTACATGTAAAATCCACACGGAATATCACTCGAAAGGGGAGTCCATATGCCAGATCCAAGGGTTGTCAGAAGAGAAGAAGTGGAAAACCTACAGCGCGCGCCGGGAGTCAGCGTGGCCAGCAGCATAACCAAAGAGGTCGGCGCCACCGAGATATCCAG
>CAVOAA010000003.1:0-40394 GCA_963693555.1 Dehalococcoidia bacterium
GGCCAGGCTTCTATACATGGGCCCGCCCAAAGAGCATCCGTTCTGGGGTTCCCAGCTTACCGACCTTCTCCCGGCCGCCCAAGAAGATATCCGGCGCAACCTGCCGGTCTACAAGTCGGCTTTAGAGACCCTCACAGAGCGGGCCAACAACCTGGCACAGACCATGAGATTGGCTCCTCCCACTGACCTGGCGGAGGTACGTCAGGTGGTTGCGGCAGCCCGGCGGGCGATCGCAGCCCCCGAGATGGATGGCTTCGACCTGGTGAATGAGCAGTGGGGGATACGCCCGGACGACGTCCGAAGCCTGGTGGATACCGGGTCGGCGATGGCTTCGTTGCAGGCCGAATTTGGATCGTCATTGCGATTGCATGCCTGGGACCAAGACGTTTCCGCCGAGCGACGGGTACTCGAGACCGAGGGCGTTAAGCCGTGGCGGTTGATCATAGCCGATTACCGCCGCACCAGAGCGCGTCTGGGCGGTCTAACTTCAGGGGGAGTTCCGGGTGCAAAGCGGCTTTTGGCGTTGGTCATCGCGATCGAGGAATACCAGCGCAACGAGTCGGTCTACCGTGAGCATGAGTCACTCGGCCCCGAACTGTTCCGGGCCATCTGGCAAGGCGTTGACTCAAACTGGCAACGGATCACCAGGGTCACCCATTGGCTGTTGGAGTTGAACCAGGAAATAACCGACGGCCTGACGCCGCGGGCTTTGCTGGTCTACCTGTCCCGCGACCCGGACCCGGAACTTCTCATCGAGCTGGTCGAACCGATAGACCAAGCTCTGGTGGAATTCGACAACGCCGCTGGGCAGGTGGCCCGTAGCCTGGACCTGGACGTTCAACGCCGTTTTCAACAGCCTGGAGAATTATCAGACCAGTCGCTGTCACAACAACTCCGGATGGCCACCGGGTGTCTCGAGAACACTGAGGGCGTTCACGATATCGTCCGCCTGAACGTCCAGGGCACCGACTGCCAGGCCGAAGGACTCCAAGGCGTCCTGGAAGCCGCATACCAGTGGTCAGAAGGGGAAGATGCGCTGATCGACGCCTACGACCGCGCTTGGTTCCAGGGCCTCTGGGAGCGCGCCCTGACGGAGCGCCCGGAACTGCGTTCCTTTGACGGGGCAGCCCACGACCAGGTGCGAGAGAGCTTCCAAGAATTGGACCTCAAGATTCTGGCCCACAACCGCGCCCGTTTGGCCCAGGCCCATTGGGAGCGGCTGCCCAGGAACCAGGGCGGCGGCCAACTGGCGGTGCTGCGACGGCAGTTCGAGATGCGCCGACGTCATCTTCCCATCCGACAACTGCTGGAACGGGCCGGTAATCCCATTCAGGCGATCAAGCCGGTCTTCATGATGAGCCCGCTGTCCATCGCCGCCTACCTCAGCCCCGGTGGCATCGAGTTCGATCTGGTGGTCTTCGACGAGGCCAGCCAGGTGAAGCCGGTGGACGCCTTGGGCGCCGTGATGCGGGGCAGCCAGGTGGTGGTCGTTGGCGACAGCCAGCAACTCCCACCGACACCTTTCTTTGAGTCCGCTGGCCAGGTCGAGGAGTACAGCGAGGAGGAGACGACCAGCGATATCGAAAGCATCCTGGGGTTGTTCGCGGCCCAGAATGCGCCCAGCCGGATGCTGCGTTGGCACTACCGCAGCCGACACGACTCGCTGATCGCCGTGTCCAACCAGGAGTTCTACGGCGGGGGCCTGGTTCTGTTCCCCAGCCCCGACGCCGGAAGAGAGAGCACCGGCCTGTTCTTTCATCATCTGCCCGACACCGTCTACGGCCGGGGGACGACCGGCACCAATCCGTTGGAGGCCGAAGCAGTGGCGCAGGCGGTGATGGAACACGCCAGGACCAGTCCTGAACTTTCGCTGGGCGTTGCGGCGTTCAGCATGGCCCAAACAAGAGAGGTATTGGACAAGCTGGATGACCTGAGAAAGGACGACCATTCCGGAGAGCGGTTCTTTGCCGCCCATCCAGATGAGCCATTCTTCGTCAAGAACTTGGAAACGGTGCAGGGCGATGAACGGGATGTGGTCATGGTCAGCATCGGTTACGGCCGGGCGGCGGACGGCCGGGTGGACCTGAATTTCGGGCCTCTCAACCGGGAGGGCGGGGAGCGTCGGCTCAACGTTTTGATCACCAGGGCCAGAAGGCGCTGTGAGGTCTTCACCAACATGACTGAAGACGACATCGACCTGGAGCGCACCAACTCCCAGGGCGTCAGGGCATTGCGCACCTTCTTGGCTTTCGCGCACCGGGGTATCTTGGATGCGGCGCCCGAGGATATCATGTCAGCCGACGAGTCAGGCCCGGTCACCCGGTTCCAACAATCAGTGGCGGAGTTCGTTAAAGAGAACGGGTATCTGGTGGCGGAATCTCCAGGTTGGGGCACCGGCACGGTAGACCTGGCGGTGTCGGACCCCGAGCACCCGGGACGCTACATATTGGGCATAGAATGCGACGGCCCGTCCTACAACAGCGCCAGATCAGCCCGTGACCGCGACCGCCTACGGCCCCAGGTGCTGGAAGGCCTGGGCTGGCGTCTGCATCGGGCGTGGAGTCCGGAATGGGCCAGCAACCCGCAACGGGAACTGGAACGGGTCCTGGCAGCCATAGATATCCCTGAACCGGAGCCGGAACCTGAACCCGAACCTGAGATCCCGGAGCTCGAGGTCAATATCGATGTCGAGGAACCCGAAGTCATTGAACCGGAACCGGTCATCGTCCGTGACGAAGTTCCTGAACCAACAGCAGAACCTCAGGTCGCCAAATACCAGACCGCAAAGCCAGGTATCAATGCCGATGACCAAGGACTGGCCGCAGCATCTCCGCTGTCCATGGCGCTGTGGGTGGCTGAGGTCGTCAAGGTAGAGAGTCCGGTGCACGTGTCTGAGGCTGCGCGCCGGATATTCGCGGAAGCTGGCATCAGACGGCAGGGCAAGGGTGTCCAGGCGGCTCTGGAAGAAGCATTTGACCATGTGGTCGAATCCGGTGGCGTCTCCCGGCGCGGCGATTTCCTCTGGAGTACGGATATGACTCAACCACCGGTGCGCAACCGGCAGGGCCTGTCTCCTTCAACCCGCAAGCTGGAGATGGTGTCGGACGAAGAACTGGCCGAGGCGGTTTGCGTAGTGGTGGGCCAGTCCTACGGCATCGCCAGGGAGCAGACAACGGCCCCGGCAGCCAAGCTCCTGGGCTACGGACGGACCACCGAAGTCATCTGGGAGCGGTTCGATAAAGTGATTAGCGGTCTGCTGTCAGAGGGCCGCTTGGAAGATGACGGCGGTCATCTGGTGTTGGCCAGCCCTTCCGAGTAACCCGTCTGCGTCCTAGGCGCCCCAGCGTCACTGTGGGAGCGGCGAATCTCCGGCGCTGCCCATATTCTTTGCCGCGCCGGGATTCAGTATGCGAGTGGTAAAGAAATGGCTCAGGCCCACCGCGATCGGGATCGCCACGGCATAGACCGCCAAGACAGGCGAGTAACCCACCGGCCAGGCCAATACGGGAATGGCGACCAGGAACACCGCCAAGGGATAGATGGCCTTGTGGGTGAAGTAGAGCAGCACCAAACATCCGGCCCCTATGGGCAGCCCGATTATCGGCACCGAGGCAATCAGGACTCCCACTGCGGTTGCCGCGCCACGCCCGCCCCTAAACTTCAGATGAGCTGGAAAGTTATGCCCGGCCAGCGCTGCTGCACCGGCCATCATCTCCATACCCGTGTCATCAACCAGCAGCTTAGCCAGCACTATTACCAGAGCGCCTTTGACGATATCGATCGCCCCTACGGCGACACCGGCCTTGGCGCCTACGTTACGAAAGACGTTGGCCGCACCACTGTTGAAATCACCTATCTGCCGGATATCCTGGCCCAGGATATAGCGGGTGAATAGATAAGCAGTCGGCAGGCTGCCGATGGCATAGCAGAGTATCCCCAGACCAACCCAGATCAAATCACGTTACTCCTACTGGTAAAAATACGGGCTGCAAAAATACGGGGCAAACAAAACGGACGCCCGTTGATTGGGGCGTCCGTTGGTTCTGCTGGTCAAGTGCACCGGCCGCGAAGACTAGGCCGGCACCATCTGGGGTGTGACCGCCGTGCACCAGTGAAGGTACTTGGGGTTCCGCCCCACCACGATATCGAAATACAGCTTCTGAAGCTGCATCGAAACTGGTCCGGGTTCTCCGGTGCCGATGTCGCGGCAGTCCAAAGACACCACCGGGGTCAGGTGAGCGGCCGTTCCGCTGAGGAAAACCTCGTCGCTGAGGTAGAGTTCGCTCCGGTCGATGCTGCGCTCAACCACCTCGATACCCAGCTCGGCCTGGGCCAGTTGGATAATGGTCGCTCTGGTGATGCCGGGCAGGACGTTGTCTTCAATCCTGGGCGTATGCAGTTTCCCGCCGGCCACCATGAAGACGTTCTCGCCGGAGCCCTCGGAGACATGGCCGTCCTGGTTCAGGATGATGGCCTCGTCGAAACCGGCCAGAGTGGCTTCGGTCTTGGCCAGCATGCTATTTACGTAGATGCCCGCGCTCTTGATCTGGGTCGGGATCATGTTGTCGTCCACCCGTCGCCAGGATGATGTGCAGCAACGCAGGATATCTGTCCCCAGGTAATTGCCAAACGGCACAGTGATCAACGTGAAATCACTTTCCAGTTCCTGAAGCTTCAGGTTCGCAACAACTTCGGCGCTCTTGTAGGCAAGGGGCCGAATATAGATGTCCGATTGGTGCGAATTCTGCTCGATCAAGTCCACGGTGATATCACAGAGTTGGTCGGCGGTGTATGGGATATCCAGCAATAGGATCTTGCAACCCCGAATCAACCTCTCGTAATGCTCGCGCATACGGAAGACGAAGATCTTGCCTTCTTCCTCGTTCCAGTTACCGCGGATGCCCTCGAATACGGCGGTGCCGTAGTGCAGCGCATGGGTTGTTACACTCACCTTAGCCTCATCCATCGGTACCACAGCGCCCTTGAAAAAGGCGTGTAGTTTTTGATTGCCGTTGACGGACGTTGCTTTGTTAGTGCCCACGGTATTACCCCTTTTAATAAGAATGTGCGCTCGATTATAATCTGACAGCCTTGGCTAGTACAACCTGGGCACACGACCAGACCCGTTGCTCATCAGATTCAAAGACACTTAAAGACATACGGGGGCAGGGAATGCCGGAGCTAACCGCCCGGAACATGGCTTTCACGGTGTTGATCATAGCCACCATCGCCGCAGTATTGGCCGCCACGGTCCTACTGGCAAGACAGAATGACAACGCCGTGATCCAGATCATCCCCCCGCTGGACGCCCCTGCTCTGGCAACCGCCTCAAGCTCATCTGCCGGTCAGACCTCGACCGGGACCCTGATAGACCTTAACTCGGCTCCAGCCGGGCTATTGGACACCCTGCCCGGAATCGGGCCGGTACTGGCCCAAGCCATCGTCGACTACCGGGAGAACGTCCGCTTGTTCCAGTCTGTAGAGGAGGTCCAAGAAGTCGCAAAAATCGGACCGGTCACCTACGAAAACATCCGTGAACTAGTTACCGTGTCCGGGGAAAAGTGATCTTGGTCCGGGCGTCGCTTTCAACGGCAGCTTTACTCCCATGAGATTGGCTTTCATGGTCGTCGCCTGGTTTCTAGGAGTCCTGATTGGCCTAGAAACCGATGCGCCGTTGGCTGCGTTGTTATTTCTCTCGGGAGCAGCGGTCACATCGGGGCTGGCGATGCGCCTGCGTCGGCTGCCGGTGTTCCCTGCGGTGCTGGTTTTGTTCTTGCTCCTGGGGTGATTCCGTTGTCAGCCCACCTTCGCCCTTTGAGTCCCTGCCACTAGCCGGTCAGACCGGGGCCGAGGTCACGCTTGAGGGTCAGATCAGCGGCTACCCTGAGTTCTCCGGCAGCCGTATCCGGTTTCAACTCGACCTGAAAGAGGTCATCGCCGACTCCGGCGCGATTTCCTTAGAGGGCCGAATCCTGGTCTACGCAAGGCCGTCTACCGACCTGGTGAGCCGCCGTTCACCGCCCTACTTCGATCACGGCGACCGAGTCACTGTCACCGGCAAACTGAGCCGTCCCGAGCCGTTTGGCGGGTTCGACTATCCAGCATACCTGGCAGGCCAAGGGATCACCGGAATCATGAACGCCGGATCCACTATCGTGACCGGAACAGCCAGTGGGTGGC
Source organism: Dehalococcoidia bacterium (assembly GCA_963693555.1). GTDB lineage: Bacteria > Chloroflexota > Dehalococcoidia > Lucifugimonadales > UBA3495 > UBA9611. The sequence goes on from CAVOAA010000003.1 coordinate 6,181, forward strand.
GGGAGTGGCCCTACTCGCTGCGAAGCCGCCTATCGGAGAGCATCCAAGACACGGTCCCTTACCCGCAATCGGCCCTGGGGCAAGCGTTGCTTCTCGGATTAAAGAGCGACCTGCCGCCGGAGATGGTGCAGGACTTCCGGAGCACTGGAACCTCCCACCTGCTGGCCATATCCGGTCTGCACGTGGGCGTTTTGGTGGTGATGTTCCTGGCCGGGGCGTCGTGGTTATTGGGACGACGCGGTTGGTACTTCTTGGCCGTCCCGCTGATCGCAGTCTGGGCCTATGCCCTGGTCACTGGACTCCCGCCATCGGTTGTGCGGGCGGCGGTGATGGGCAGCGTGTATCTGGTTGCGATGGGGCTTGGCAGACCCGGAAGCATCCTGCCGGCATTGGCGTTTAGTGCGGGAGTCATGACCGCGGTATCTCCGGAGATAATCCAGAGAGTGTCTTTTCAGCTCAGCTTCGCCGCCATGGCCGGAATAGCGTTCACCCAGCCGTTCATTCCCCGGTGGGCGCCTGCAACAACAGGGCCGGGCCATGCCTGGTGGGAGCCTTGGGCTTACTCGTTGGTCCGCGCGCCCTTGATCGCACTGATAATCTCCTGGTCCGCCATGCTGGCTACCTGGCCGCTATTGGCCTTTAACTTTAGGGAGGTGGCGCTGCCCGGCATCATCGTCACGGTCCTGGCGCTTCCAGCCATGCCATTCATCATGGCGGGAACTCTGCTGGCGGCGGTGGTGGGTCTCGCCAGTACAACTCTTGGGCAGATCGTCGGCTGGCTGGTGTGGGTGCCGTCCAGTTATCTGATAGGGCTGGTTGAGCTAGCTCCGAAGTGGACGGTGCAGACCGACTGGGCCAACAACTGGTTGGTGGTGGCCTGGTACTCGGCTCTGGGCGCGCTTTTGCTACTGCTCAAGCCGGGTCGGTTGGGACGGGCGTGGTCGCGAGTCAAAGAGGGGATAAGAGCGCTGGCAGGCATACGGATGGAGCCGGTCAAGACTGTTCCGGTCGTGCTGGGCGCAGTGATGATGGCGGCGGCCGCCATTACGCTCTGGTGGCAGGTCGGGTCCGCAGGCAACGGCGACCTACACGTCTATTTCTTTAACGTGGGACAGGGCGACAGTGCGCTGATCGTAACTCCGGGCGGGCGGCAGGTATTGGTAGACGGCGGCCCCAAGTCGGACAGCGCCATTCGGGCCCTTGACGGCGCAATGCCCAACGGCGACCGCAGCCTCGACCTGGTGGTGGTGACCCATCTGGACTCGGACCATAGCCGGGGCCTGTTGGACGTCTTGGACAGCTACCAGGTGGGCGCGGTACTCTCGGGGGCCAGTTCCACTGAATCCGCGATGTTTGCCCAGTGGCAGGCCAGCGTAGCACGGAACCGCGTTGATGTGATCTCCGTGCATCAGGGATACCGGCTGGACCTTGGCTCCGGGGTGATGGCGGAGGTGCTGAACCCAGTGTCCGCAACGTCCGGTCAGACGGCCAACAACGGTGCGTTGGTGCTGCGGGTGACCTACGGTGACATCAGTTTCTTACTGACGGCTGACGTCGAAGCCGCGACGGAGTCATTATTGGCGGCCAGCCAGGCGGGGATTCAGAGCACTGTTTTGAAAGTGGCCCATCACGGCAGCAAAACATCTTCTACCGCCGGTTTTCTGGACGCAGTGGACCCGGCGGTGGCGTTGATATCCGTGGGTGGAATCAACTCGTTCGGACATCCCAGCCCCGAGGTGGTCGGGAGGTTGTTGCTACAGACAGTGCGCGAGAACCTGTACCGGACCGACGAGGACGGCGAGGTCGAGTTCATCACTGACGGCCGAGATCTATGGGTTAACACGGAGCGGTGATCTCTCGCAACAGGCGTAATGTATACTGGTTTTTGATGCCTGGGCTGACTCTAATACGCCCTTGCGCGCATCTGAATCAATAACCAAGACTAAGGAAAAAACAATTGGCTGATTATTCCAGACCGGACGGACGAGCTTGGGACGAAAACCGCCCTACGATCATCACACCCGGTTATCAGAAATACGCCGAGGGTTCGGCATTGATCGAGATGGGCACCACCAAGGTGTTGTGCGCCGCCTCACTTGAAGAAAAGGTGCCCGGTTTCATGCGAGGCCAGGGCAAAGGCTGGGTCACCGCCGAATACTCCATGTTGCCCCGTGCGACCAACACCCGGTCGACCCGGGAGCGGGATTCAGGCAAGCCCAGCGGACGCTCTCAGGAGATTCAACGCCTGATTGGCCGCTCCTTAAGGGCGGTGACCGACCTGGATGCCCTGGGCGAGCGCACGGTCCAGATAGACTGCGACGTGATCCAGGCCGACGGAGGCACCCGGACCGCCGCCATCACCGGGGCCTACGTTGCATTGCATCAGGCTTTGCAGATGCTGGTTAAGAATGGGATTTTGGCCGAGCTTCCGCTGCTCTGTCCGGTGGCAGCGGTCAGTGTTGGCATACTGAATGGTCAACTCCTGCTCGACCTCTGCTACGAAGAAGACTTTGCCGCCGATGTTGATTTCAATGTGGTACTAACGTCCGAAGGCGGCCTGGTGGAGATTCAGGGCGCAACGGAAGCCCAACCATTTCCCCGCCAACAGGTGGAAGAGGTCTTATCATTGGCATCCCGGGGTATGGAGTCCCTCTTCAGGATCCAACGTGAGGCTGCAAAGGGGTTCGCGTAACCATGACCTTCTTATTCGGCCGGTCGATGGCCCGTCCGTCCAAGTCGGGTCTCAGGGTCTTTCTGGCCGTGACGATGCTGGCGCTGCTGGCTGCTGTTGCCTGCTCCAGTGACCCGACGGCCACTGGGGAGTCCATACCTACTCCGCAGCCAACGATCGAGAACGAGGGCAGCGCTCCGAGCATGCTGCAACTACCCAACATTGCCGACACGGTGGAAGATGTGCGCCCGGCTGTGGTGTCCATCGTCGCCAGAATCATCACCCAGGACCGGTTCGGCCGCCAGTCGACTGGTTTTGGCAGCGGCACCGGGGTCATCTTTGATGAATCGGGCCTGGTGCTCACCAACAACCATGTGATCGAAGGTGGAGTGGAGATCACTGTAACCAAGGACGACGGGACTCAGGTCGTTGCCGAAATCGTCGGCGCGGACCGGCTCTCGGACCTGGCCGTACTGCGGCTACCGGGTGACGGGTACCCATCATTGCCATTGCGAGAGAGCGGAAATCTCCGGGCAGGAGATTGGGTGATCGCCATCGGCAATGCCCTGGCGCTGCCTGGTGGGCCCACGGTAACGGTCGGCGTTGTGTCGGCGCTGGGACGTTCCATCGAGGCATCACCCGGAATCACCCTGTATGACCTGATCCAGACCGACACCTCCATCAACCCCGGCAACAGCGGTGGCCCTCTGATCGACCTGAACGGAAGCTTGGTTGGGATAAACACAGCGGTGCTCCGGGGTTCCAGCCAGGGCGGTGGGGTCTCTGTGGAGGGAATCGGATTCGCCATCGACATCGAGACCGCGAAACAGGTGGCGGACCAACTCGTGGAACTCGGGCACGTCCGCTGGGCCTGGATGGGCGTCTTCCTGGCCGACCTGATACCCGAAGTAGCGGCACAGGTTGGACTGCCGATCCGCGAAGGTGTGATTATCCAGAACACGGTGGTCGATGGGCCATCGGACCGCGCCGGAATGGAACCTGGCGACATTGTGGTGAACATCGGTGGCCACGACATCGCTACAATCTCCGATTTGACCCGTCTGCTGAAACAGGAATTCAGCGCCGGCCAAGAGTTGGAGGTTGAGATATTCCGGATCGTTGACGGCGAAGGGTTCCGGAGGAAGCTCACTCTGGAATTGGGCGAGCGTCCGCAACAGTGATCCCCAAGTCTTATTAGATAACAAACAAAAAGAGTCCCGATGTGAATCGGGACTCTTTTTGTTTGCATCAGCGATAGAGATTAAGTGGTCTCGACGCCGTCCAGATCGAGAATCACGGTGGGGAGGTCTAATTCCCGGAGACCCTTTTCGATCTGCTCCCGGTCCCCGACCACCAGTATCTTCAGTTGGTCAGGGCGCACCAGTTCCTGGGTGATGCGGTGGACATCTGCCAGGGTTACGGCCTCGACGCTTGACCGAACGGTCTGGAGGTAGTCGTCGGGCAGGCCGAACTGGACCATCTGCAAAACCTGTCCCATGACCGCGCCGGGCCGCTCGAAGTTGGCCGGGAAGCTCCGCAGGACGCTCTGCTTGGCGTTTTCCAGTTCTTCCTCGCTGATGGGTCGATCGCCGCGGACCTCGTTGAATTCTTTCAGTGTCTCGAATACTGATTCCTTGGTGACTTCGGTCTGGACCGAGCCCCCGGCCAGCATCAGCGACGGGCCACGGAACCACTGGACGTGGGACTGATAGCCGTAGCTGTAGCCCTTGTCCTGGCGCAGGTTCTGGTTCAGTCTGGCCGAGAACTGACCGCCAAAGGAGTAATTCATCAGCGTTAGCCCCAGGTAGTCCGCGTGGAGTCTGGGGATGGTTGTATGCATTGCGCGGATGACCGACTGCGACGCTCCGGGGCGGTCCACCAGATAGATAGTGGCCGTTCCGTTGGATGGCAGTACCTCGGCTTTGCCGTTGACCGAAGGGCTTCCGCCCTTCCAGGAACCGAAGACTTCTTCGGCTCTCTTCGCAACTTCATCGATACTGACATCGCCGACCACGATGAGGTTAGCGTTGGCCGGCCCGTAATCCCGGCTGAACTGGCGCACCAGGTCGTCGCGGGTCAGCGCTCCAATGGAATCCTCGGTGCCGGATAGGGGATGCCCGTATCCCGAACTGCCCTGGAACACGAGCCCGGCCATCAGCTGTTCGGCCACGGCGTTGGGTTCGTCTTTGCCCCGGCGCAGCTCCGTCAGATGCTCTCTGCGGACTCGCTCCACCTCATGGTCAGGGAAGCTGGGGTTCAATACCAGGTCGGCGGTGAGTTCCAGCGCGGTGGGCCAATGCTTGGTCAGGGTCTCCGCTGAAAGCAGGGTGTATTCACGGCGTCCGTCGGCTGATATGCGGGAGCCGATGAACTCGAAGGCCTGAGCTATCTCTTGACTGGTCTTGGAATCGGTCCCCTCGGGCAGCATCTGGGCGGTGAACCCGGCCAGGCCGGGGAGTTGCTCCGGGTCGCGGGAGGCGCCGGCATCCATGAGCACGCCGAATGCCACTATCGGCATTCCCCGTTGTTCGATGACTGATATGCCCATGCCGTTGGATAGTTTGGTACGGGTCGGAGACGGCGGGGAGAAGACCGGCTCGCTCTTGGCCGGCGGCATGATGGTCCGGTCGACCGTGATCGTGGCCGGCGATAGGGAAGGCTCTGGCAGCACTCGCAGCCGTACTTGGTTCTCACCAAGGACCGACTCGGCCACCCGCATGATGTCCTCACGGGTCACCGCCATGTACTTGTCCAGGCTGGTGTTGATCAGTTCCGGGTTGGAGGAGAAGACGCTGAAATGGTTCAGTTGGTCCGCACGTCCGCCGAACCCGCCGATGCGGGCCAGCTGACGGTAATGGCTGGCTTCGATCCGGTTCTTGACCCTGGTGATTTCCTCGTCAGTTGGCGGCTCACGGAGAAAGCGTGCCATTTCGGCATCGGCGGCGGCTTCCACTTCGGCCAGCTCATGGCCTTCGGCAGCGGTGACCGAGAGCACGCATTGTCCGGCGATCTCAGACGAGTGATAGCGCATGTTGGCGCTCTGGGCGATCTGCTTCTCGTAGACCAAAGACTTGTGCAGCCGGGAGGTCAACCCATCGGACATGATGGCCTGGTACATCTCCAGCGGTGCGTCGTCGATGTCGCCTTCAGGCGGTGTGGGCCAGGCAATATAGGTCCGGGGCAGGGTCACCTTGTCGCGCATCTCCAATTCTATGCGCCCCTTCAACCCAGAATCATGGCGTCCCTTGCGGGGGACCGACTCGCCCGGTGGCAGGTCGCCGAAGTATTTGTTGACCATCTCCAGCGCATCGCCCATGTTGATGTCGCCGGCGATGGCCAGGCTGGCATTGGTGGGGGAGTAGAAGCGCTTGAAGAAGTCTTTGATGTCGTCCAGCTCGGCGGCATCCAGGTCTTCTTGGGAGCCGATCGTCATCCAGTGGTACGGATGCGGCATGGGATACAGAGCCTCTTGGATATGCCAACTGGCCATGCCGTAAGGCCGGTTCTCATAAGACTGGCGGCGCTCGTTTTTGACCACGTCCCTTTGGATGTCAAAGCGTTGCTGGTCCAGTGCGTCCAGCAGGAAACCCATGCGGTCCGCTTCCAGCCAGAGGGCCAAGTCCAGGTAGTTGGTGGGGACGTCTTCCCAGTAGTTGGTGCGGTCGGGGGTGGTGGAGCCGTTGAGGTTGGCCCCGGCCTTTTGCAGCGGCTCAAAATGGCTGCTGTTGTGGTGCTTGGAGCCTTCGAACATCACATGCTCGAACAAGTGGGCAAACCCGGTGCGCCCTATTTCTTCGTCTTTGGAACCCACGTGGTACCAGACATTTACGGCTACTACGGGGATGTTGTGGTCTTCATGAAGTATCACGTCCAAGCCGTTGGACAGTGTGTGTTTTTCGAAGGCGATGGTTACCATTTGGAGAAAACCTCGGGTGCTTTGGGTAGGGTTATTCAACCCATCTTACGGTGACCCACCGCTGTTGTAAACCAAAATTGACGCTTGGATTTAGCCTTGAATTCGGAATTTAAAAACAGGCCCTGGACTCGGTCCGGGGCCTGTTTTACATCGCCAATAAATGGGCTTTAAGGGCTGAAGATTATCTGATTAACTGCCTTCTTTGTGCTGGTGGTAATTCTCGTCCGTTCGCTCCGGGATGGGAGAATTGGCCTTGTTTTTCTCGATCTCATCGGCCTCCCAAAGGTGAGAGAATTTCAAGGCCCGGGGGCAGTGGCCATAGGCCTCTTCAACCTCAACCAACATCCCCTGCAGGTGTTTGGAATTATCGTCGATCTCATACAGAGACAGTTCGATATTCTGGGCTTCCAGTTCCTCTTTGGTGACTATTGTGACCTTGCCGTTGACCCGGACGGTGTCATTGATGCCGGGTATGAAGAAGATCAAACCGATGAAGGGGTTGGTCTCGATATTCTGGTAGGACTGGAACAGGCGGTTGCCGGCCACATCCGGGAAAAGCAGGTGCTTCTCATCAAGCACTTTCACGAAACCTGGTTTGCCGCCCTTGGGGGAGGCGTCACAGCGGCCATCATCTGCGGTGGTCGCCATCACGGCGAAGGGCGCGGCTTTGATGAATTCTTGAACGTAGGGAGTCAGGTGGGTCTTGAGCTTGGCCACTGCGCGGTCGGATGGAGCGCCGAAGGCCGAGTTAAACGTACTATCGCCTACGATTGCGCCGGTGGTGGTCTGTCTAGTGGTCGTCATGGCAATAAACTCCAGTCGTTGTATGGGAACGCCCCAACGGGCCGGGTTGCTCTGATTCTAAAGGCCGGGCCGTCAATCAGCAAGGGCAGCTTGCGCCACCTCAGTCATGGCCGCGACCAACCGCCGGCAGTCCGCTAAGGTCCGAATGCCGAGCCGGATATATTCCGGCAGTCCGAATGATGCGCAGTCCCGGACCACCATGCCCTTGGGCATTAACAGCGAACGCCATCTGGCGGCATCGCCGACTTTTACCAAGATAAAGTTGGCCTCGGAGGGCGGAACTTCCAGCCCGAGTGCGCCAAGTTCTTGAGTCAGATACTGCTTGGCTTCAAACACTGCTTTTCTGGCCTTGGGTAGATAACCGGCATCGTTCAACGCTGAGACCCCGGCCTTTTGGGCCAGGCTGTTGACGCTCCAGTCGGGTTGGTATTCCCGCAGCCGGGTGATCACGTCTTCAGAAGCCAGCGCATAACCCAGTCTAAGCGCCGTCTGGGCGTAGTCCTTGGTCATTGACCGCACCAGCATGACTTCTGGCCGGTCCAGCAATTCCAATGCGTCCCAAGGATGCTCCACAAATGCCAGGTAGGCTTCGTCCACCACCAGCAGGCCGCTGGCATCTTTGGCGGCGTCGGCTAACCACTCTATCTCGCCACGGTCCAGGTAGACCCCGGTGGGGTTGTTGGGGTTACAAACAAAAATCAGCTCCGGTTGTTTTTCGGCGATGATCTGGGAAGCTGCTTCGAGGTCCCAACTGAAATCTCCCGATAGGTCCGCCTTGAGATTGATTATCTCCGCCCTGGCCAGCCGGCAAGCGCCGTCGTATTCGCCGTAGGTCGGGGTTAGCAGCAATGCACTCCCATTATCGGCGAGCCAGACCCGTGTCAGCAGGTGGAATATCTCGGTGGAACCGTTGCCTACTATCACCTGTTCCATGGCAATCTTCCGCTCAGACGTGGAAAGATGGCTGCAAATGGTCTCGCGTAGCTCCAAACATTCCGGGTCGGGGTAGGCAGCCAGATCGACGCCGCGCATGGCGTCCCACACGCCTTCCGGGGGGCCGATGGGGCTGATGCTGGCGCTGAAGTCCAAGAGGTCTTCGGCCTTCAAGCCAAGCGCTCTCAACTCGCTAGGCCCAATGCTCCCATGCACCGGGCGGCGGCTGCGGCGGCGGCTGCGGCTCGCCGCGTTTTCATGTTGTTGCTTTGAAGTCACGATTGGTTGGCCATTAGAAAATGCTGCCTCGAAGATATGTCAGAGCTAGCGCGATTGCTAGGCCGAAAAAAGCTACTGAGTACATCGAATGGACGGCTTTGCTGATGTCTGACGGTTCTATGGGCCGTTCGGGTTCGCCCAGGGTATAGCCGACGTCCGGGTCTATTTTTTGGAGTTGTATTCCCAGCGCCCCGGCCATGCCGCTCATGGTCCAGCCAGCATTGGGGCTTTGGGTCCGGCCGTGGTGTTGCCACATGGTGCGCCAGGCCCTGGATATCTGCTGGCCCGGTAGAAAGCCGCTGGAGACCACCAAGAGCAGTCCGGCTAGCCGCGCCGGGATCAGGTTCACCAGGTCGTCGAGCCGCGCTGAAGCCTTGCCCACGTACTCGTAGACTCCCCGGTAGCCTATCATACTGTCCAGCGTGTTGATCATGCGGTAGGCAAGGGCTCCCGGCAGGCCGAATAGGGCGAAGAATAACCAGGGCGCCAGGAAGCTGTCGTTGATGTTTTCCGAGACCGATTCAACGGTAGCGGCGGTGGCCTGCTCCGCGGTCAGATCGGATGGGTCCCGGCTGACCAGGGAAGGCATCCTGGCCCGCACCTGTTCCATGTCGTCCCGGTCCAGATGGCCGCGGATCAAGGCCGCCTCCTTGTGTAACAGACGCACCGAGAAAGTGGTTTTCAATACGGCCGCTCCGACCAAGATGTAGACCAGCGAGCCGACGTCTTGCAGCCAGAAACTCAGGAAGTAAGCCTCAGTCCCCCAGATGGCAGGCAAGACCAGCGCTATGGACAGGCCAGCCATGATGCCGATGAACCCTTTCTTGGGCGACCACCGGACAACGAAGGATATGTGCCTCCCCATCCAGACCGTTGGGTGAAACCGGGTCGGAGGTTCGCCCAATACCAGGTCAAGCAGCACAGCCAGGGCCAGGACCGCCAGGTCATCAGTTCCGGAAAATATCAAAACCGTTCCAATAAGTCGGGCAGCGGCTCCAGCCATCCATGGGTCGCCAGAGCCGTCGCGACGATTATCACGGTGGTCTCGATGATCTCGTTAGTCGCTCCGTAGGTGTCGCCCGTAAGACCGCCCAACGACTTGGCCATCGCCCATCCCATCAACCAGGCCATAACTATGACCCCGAAGAAGAGCCCCAGTCCGGCAAAGCCACCAAGCAGGATAGCTGCGGCTAGAGCGGAGAGTCCCGCCACCGTGGTAGCTATTTTGATGCCCGCGCCGTGGAAAGGTGACCCAAGACCCTGGGAGCGTACATAAGGAAAGGCTCCCAACAAGACGACCATCGTCCACCGGGACAGGGCCGGGAAGAGCAGCAAAGCCCACTCTTTACCGGGGCCGGGGATGGTCAACAGTGAGACCAAAGCCGCGTACTTCAATAGCAGGACCGTGACTCCGCCAACCACACCGAATGCGCCCACCCGGGAATCGCGCATGATCTCCAACCGGCGTTCCGGAGTGAAGCCACCGAACACGCCATCGCAAACGTCCATCAGGCCGTCCAGATGGAGACCTCTGGTGACGATGACCATGACGGCCACCAGAAACGCAGCGGTCAAAGGCTCGGAGAACAACCGGCTGGACCCCTCTTCCACGCCCACCAATAGCAGGCCCATGAGCAGGCCGACGGCGGGGTAGAAGGCCCGGGAGTTGCTGATGTTCCGGGGGCCGCGGTCCATGTTGCGCGCGAACGGGAATAGGGTGAGGAAGGTCACCGCCAAGCGGAGGGGATTGAGCCAGAAAGAGATCAGGAGGCGGCCCCTTGATCGTCGTCATCGATCTTTTCGGAGACGCCCGCTTCGGCAAAGGTGGTCATGTCAGTGAGGCACTTGGCGGCCGCTTCTATCAGGTGCATCGACAGAGTAGCGCCGGACCCTTCGCCCAGCCGCATACCCAGTTCGAGCAGCGGCTCGAGGCCCATGTGGGTGAGTTCAAGCCGGTGACCCGGTTCCACGGACTGGTGGGAAGCGATGAAACGGTTCGCTGCTTCCGGGGCAATGGCATGGGCGATCAGCGCGGCGGCGCCGGAGATGAACCCATCTACTATCACAGGACGGTGTCCGGCTGCTGCTCCTAGGAACACTCCAGCCAAGACCCCAATCTCGAACCCGCCTACCTTCATGAGGATGTCCAAACCGTCTTTGGAGTCGGGCTTGTTAACGTCGATCGCCTTTTGAACCACTGCGGCCTTGTGAGCTAAACCGGCATCGTCCAACCCGGTGCCACGGCCGGTGGTAACTTCAGTGCTGGCGCCGGTGATGACAGATGTGATGGCGCTGGATGGGGTGGTGTTACCGATGCCCATGTCTCCGCAGGCGATCAGATCGGCGCCTGCCGCAATCATTTCCTGGCAGACCTGGATGCCCGTCTCCAGGCATTGGATGGCCTGTTCGCGGGTCATAGCCGGGCCAACGGCGATGTTATCTGTGCCCCGACCGATCTTCACCGAGCGCAGGGACGGATGTTCCGGCAGGTCGGCTGCGACGCCGGCGTCCAGTACCACGATATCGGCCCCGGCGTGGGTGGCCAATACATTGATGGCCGCGCCGCCGCCCAGGAAGTTCATCACCATGGCCGGGGTGACGTCCTGCGGGTAAGCGCTGACGCCTTCTGCCACAACGCCGTGGTCGCCAGCGGCCAAGATAACGGTCTTGCGCCGGATAGCCGGGTTGGCTTCACCGAAGATTCCGGCGAGCTTTATAGAAAGCTCTTCCAGGCGGCCCAAACTGCCCAGCGGTTTCGTCAGTTGGTCCTGCCGGGCCGTGGCGGCAGTCATCGCTGCTTCGTCCAGAGGAACTATGTCTTTTATCGTGCGGTCGATCAGGTCAGATATGGCCATTTAGCCTCTTTGGTTCAGTCCTGACCAAGGTCGGGACGATAATTCAGTCTACAACTAGCGCCTAGAATTCTATGCCGGGTTGGGCTTTGATGCCCACTTGATAGGGGTGCTTGACGACCTGCATCTCGGTGACCAGGTCGGCGTATTCCACCAGGGCTTCGGGGGCGTTTCGGCCGGTGATGATGACATGCAGCATCTCTGGCCTAGCCTTCAACACTTCGATGACTTCTTGGGTGTCTATCCAGCCGTAGTGCATGGGATAGGTGAACTCGTCCAGCACAATCACGTCGTACTTGCCTGAGGCGATGACGCCTTTGACGTCCTCCCAGTGGGTCCGGGCCAGTTCGGCAGATTGGTCCAGGTCCTTGGACCGCCAGGTGAAACCGTCGCCCATGGCCTTCATCTCAATGCCCATCTTCTGGGCGGCGCGTTGCTCGCCGAAGTTGGCGGTGGAGTGTTTTATGAACTGATACATGATCACGTTCATGCCCCGGCCCCAGGCCCGCACCACCACTCCCATGGCGGCGGTGGTCTTGCCTTTGCCCTTGCCGGTATTGACGATCACCAGGCCCTTATCGATCCTTGGGCCGGTGACTGACTGGGGGCCCGGTTCTGCTTGCGTGTCTTTGTTCTCAGGGGTATCTGTACTCATGTTTTATCCTGACCGACTATGCCGGTTCTATTTAATGGCGCGGTTTTGGTTAAGCTTTGGTGCAGGTCTCGACGAACCTTGATGCCAGACCGGGGCGGCTGCCCAGGTGTATGTGCACGTAAGAGGCCCAGACGTTGCCGGTGCGGAAACCGTCGGGCCGGTTATCCTGGTCGACTACTTTATAGACTGACTCATCAGCGTCTGGTTGGTGGGCCAGGGTGGACCAATGGAACTCGTGGCCCCGTACGCGTTGTCCTTTGAGCAGGACTGGGCTATCGGAACATGACTCCACTTCGCGGTACCCCAACGTCAATCGGCTCTGCGACATGGCCGACTCTGCGGGAATGACACCAATCATGGAGTGGGTCGCGCCTTCCAGGTCGGACAGGCTCTTGCCCAGGTACATCAGGCCGCCACATTCCGCGTACACCGGCACGCCCTTGGCCACCGCCTGGCGTATGGCATCGTGCATGGGTCTGTTCTCGGAGAGTTGGGAGGCGAACAGTTCAGGAAAGCCGCCGCCCAGGTAGATGCCGCTGGTTCCGGCCGGCAGTTTCTCGTCTTCCAACGGGCTGAACGGTGCTATCTCTGCACCCCAAGCGGTCAGAAGGTCGAGGGAGTCCTGGTAATAGAAGTTGAAGGCCATGTCCTGGGCAACGGCGATGGTGGCTCGGGCCGGTAGTGAGTGTCCCGGGTATACACCGGGGGCCGCCGCGGGTGTCTTGGCCGTCTGGGCCAGTTTCAGGATGGCGTCAACGTCCATGGTCGCTTCAACCTGGTTGATGACGCTGTCGTACCACTTCTGGGCCACGGTCCCTTCGACAGTGGGAATCAGTCCCAGATGGCGTTCCGGCTGGATGAACTCTTCTTTTCTGGGTAGATACCCAAGCACCGGAAGGCCGGTTGTTCCCTCTATCTGAGGTTTGCAGAACTCCAGATGCCGGTCGCTGCCCACGCCGTTCAAGATCACCCCGGCCACGTTCAGGTCAGGGTCGAACTTCTGGAATCCCAACACCTCAGCGGCCACGCTGCGGGCCACCTTGGCGGCGTCGGCGATCAGGATCACCGGAGCGCCCAATAGCTTGGCCAGCTGGGCGGTAGAGCCCTCTTCTGTAAGGCTAGAATGGCCGTCGAACACGCCCATGACGCCTTCCACAACGGAGACATCCCGTCCGGCGCTGGCCCGTTGGAACAACTCAAGTACCGTGGGGTGGTCGCAGAGCCAGGTGTCCAGGTTACGGCTGGGCACGCCGCAAGCCAGTTTGTGGTAGGAAGGGTCGATGTAATCGGGGCCGGCCTTGAAGGGCTGCACCTTGAGGCCACGGCGAGTCAGAGCGCCCATGATGCCGGTGGCAATGGTGGTCTTACCCACCCCGGAACGCACTCCAGCTATGACAATGGTTGCGGCCATTCAGTATTCCTCTGGTCTGGGGTATCTGGTCTGAGGCATCTTGGGCTCATTATAACTGGCGTCCCGCGAAAACGCAGACAGGTTGATCGGGGAGCAGGTCAGTCAGCTTGACAGCCCTTGGCCGTTTGGGTCAACCTATCCGGTAATCCCAGTACAATCAGACTACAACGTAAATCAACTGTTGGAGATGTCATGCCAAAGCTAGAGGTCCTGAGCGAGATTCAACGCAAGAGCATGTTGATGTGGCCATGCCTGGAACACGACGACACGCCGTGGACCCCGATGGCCAAACCTTTGTCCGAAAGCAAAGTGGCCCTGGTCACCACTGCTGGCCTGCACGTGCGGGGCGACAAGCCTTTCATCGCCACGCAAGAAGGCGGAGACACTTCGTTCCGGGTGATACCCCGCAGCGCCGGCGTCAATGACATCATCCAGAGCCACACCAGTATCGGTTTCGACCATACGGGCATCTACCGGGACCTGAACGTCACATTCCCCATCGACCGACTACAGGAGTTGGTCGACCGGGGAAAGATCGGTTCTCTGTCAGACAACTATTATTCGTGGATGGGGGCTCTTAGAGACGTGTCGGGAATCGTGGAAGATTCCGGCCCCGAAGTCGCCCGGCGGCTCAAGGCCGAAGGCGTGGAGGTGGTGTTACTCACACCCACTTGACCCGCCTGCTCCCACGCTGTAAGCGTGATTGCGCGCATCATTGAAGAGGCCGGGATGACCACAACCGGCATCGTCCTGATCGAAGAGCATGCCCAGCGGGTGAAGCCGCCCCGGATGCTGGCCGTACCCTTCTTCTTCGGTAACGCCCTGGGCGAGCCCGACGACGCCGAATACCAGCACAAGGTATTGCAGGCCACGTTCGACCTGCTGGACCGGAACGAAGGCCCCGTGCTGGAGCGACTTCCGGAGAATATGGTCCCTGACGTTCTGAAGCAGGGCTCCGAGTTGGAAGCCACCGAGCCGGAGACACTGGACGCCGCCGATGAACTGACGGCACTCCGGGCCTACTATGAACAATGGGTCAATGGGCATAACGGCCGGACGGCGGTGGGACTGAGCGGCGTTGCCCAGCGCAGGTTCCGTGGCGTGGTCCGGTTCCTTGAGAGCTATCTCGCCGGAGAGGACGCCGACCTGAAAGAGCGGCCCGAAGATACGTCAGTCCACCAGTACGTCCGCTATTGCGTCGACGACCTGAAGGCCTTCTACTACGAGGCCCGGATGGCGCAACGGCCCGACGGCGCCGACCGGGATATCCACGACTGGTTCTGGTCGAAGACGTCCATGGGAGCCTTGGTGATGTCCCTGGCCCAAAAGATGCGGGATGACAGCGACGATGACGCCAAAGCCGTCGCCTACGGGATCGCCAGGTAATGGTTACCTATAGCTACGACCATATACACATACGCAGCCGTGAGCCATTGGAGACGGCGCGTTACTTCAACAAGATGTTCGGCGCCAAGATCATGGAGAGCGTCCAGTCTGACGGCCAGTCCAGGGTCGACATCGACATCAACGGCCTGATCGTCTTCCTGGCACAGGCTGAGTCAGTCACTCCCGACGGGCCGGTTGACCCCTACGTGGGGCTAGACCACTTCGGTCTGCGGGTGGACAACCTGGAGACGGCCGTTGCCGACCTCAAGTCCAAGGGCGCCGAGTTTTCCATGGAGCCCAAAGACCTGCGGCCGGGTCTGCGCATCGCCTTCGTCCGCGCCCCCGGAGACGTCAGGATAGAGTTGCTGGAACGCGGCGACTAGCTTCACTGGGACCTGATATCAAAAAAGGCCGGCGCTATGCGCCGGCCTTTTTGCTTTCCCAGTAAGCCAATTAGACGAAGCCGTCTTTACCACCGCGAGATCCTTTCATCCAGAAGTAGATGCCAGTGCCGATGGCAAACACGCCAGCCAAGATGAGTATCCAGCCGATACCCTTGATCAGCCACTCACCGACCGGAGATACCAGGACCAAGCCCAAGACGGCCACGACGCCGCCACAACCGATCCCGGCGCTCGGTCCGGCGCTTGGGCCAGATTTGCCCATTCTGAACTGCATGGGGGTTAGCCCTTTGCCACTGTGTAGGTGGCTTCAGATTCCTTGACCCGTCCTTCTTCGGTCAGCTTGGCCAGATGGGTGCGGACGTTCCTGGCGGCGGCATTACGAAGGTTCCGGCGCAGGTTCCGGGGGTAGACCGCGCTCACGATATCGTCCACCGAGTCCACTCCGGAAGCCAGGGCCGCCAGCACCTGGTCCTCGCGCTCGGTGCGGTGCCGGATGTAACCGTTCACGCGGGCAGTCCCATTGTTGATGATCTGACCATGCCCGGGGCAGAGTATCTTGGGCTTGAGTCCGGCCAGCGTTTCCAGCGAAGTCATGTATTGCTTCAGGTTGCGCACGCTGGAAGATGAGTTGCCCAGGATCGTGTCCCCGCTGAACACCACCTTCCCGGCGGCCATGTAGTAGGAGACGTGGTCGTCTTCATGACCAGGGGTGAAGTAGGCGCGGAGGTTGACCCCGCCCCCGGTCTGAACAGCCTCGCGGGACCGGAGCTTCTCGACGTTGCCTTCACCCAGCCTATGGGTCAATGCCGGTTCCAACTTGGGGTGGCAACGCACGACACAGCCGAACGCTTCTTGCAGCCGGTCCAGGCCGCCGATGTGGTCGCCGTGGCCATGGGTGATCAGTATGGCGGATATGCGGGGCTTTCCCAGCTCTGAGTGAAAGTCAGCGATCTGCTTGGTCCAGGCGCGGTATGGTTCGCCCGAATCCACCATCACCATGTGGTCATTGGGGTCACCTACGAAGTAGATGTGGGTGCCGCCTGGGTGCATGGCCCCGAAACTACTGGGGTCTTCTTCGATGTGGGTGGCGTAGATATGGTCGGTGATCTGCATCGGCGAGTAGTCGCTCCGTCAAAATTCTGGGTTGCTCGGATGTTAGCCAACCGCCTCTGCGGCGTCAATCCCCAGGCTGTGGCTATGGTAATATCCTCTAGAATTCCCAAGGCATTCTCAAGCTAGAAGGCAACCATGATCTCTGAAATGATTACCGGGCAAGACCTGAAATCGGCCATCCCCAACCTGACTGGCACGATCAACCTCAAAGGGTTGGAGGGTACGGTCAAAGTCTTCAGGGATAAGTATGGGATACCCCGAATCAAGGCTGAATCGGAGATGGACGCCTTCTTCGCCCAGGGTTTCGTCACGGCCCAAGACCGGCTGTGGCACATGGAATATGACCGGCGGCGGGGTACCGGCCGCTGGGCTGAGGCGGTTGGCGAGCAGGGCGTGGCCGAGGACACCCTGATGCGCCGATTCAGACTGGAGGCCAGCGCCAAAGCCGATTACGCAGTGATGGACTCTCATACAAAGTCGGTGTTTGATGCCTACGCCGCCGGGGTTAACGCGTTTATCAACAGCCGCGATGCCCTGCCGGTGGAATACCGAATCACCGGACTGGAGCCCGAGCCGTGGCAACCCTGGGACGGCCTGACCGCCTACAAGGTGCGCCACATCTTCATGGGTGTTTTCGAGTCCAAGGTCTGGCGGGCTCGTTTGGTCCGCGAAATGGGCGCCGAGGCTGCGGGCAAGCTCTTCCCGGGAGTGGAACCCGGTTTTCTGATGATCCTGCCCCCTGGCTCCAAGTCTCCTGGCCCGCTGGACGAGGGACTGAAGGAATTGGCTGAAGGCGTCGCCGGTCTTAATCACCTGAGCGAGATGGACTCGGGCAGCAACAGTTGGGTCCTCCGCGGCGCTGAGACGGCCACTGGCAAGCCCATCTTGGCCGGGGACTCACATAGGGCGTTGGACACACCAAGCTCCTACTATCAGAACCAGGTGGCCTGCCCGGAGTTCGACGTTGTTGGTCTGTCATTCCCCGGTGTGCCCGGATTCCCACACTTCGGCCATAACGGACGCGTGTCGTGGAGCGTCACCCACACCGCCGCCGATTACCAGGACCTGTACATCGAGCGGTTCGAGAACGGCAAGTACTTATTCAAAGACCAGTGGCTAGACGTCAAAACGCACGAGGAGACCATCAAGGTCCGTGACGGCAGCGACGTCCATAGCACGGTGACTGTCACTCAACATGGACCGGTGATATCCGGCGACCCTGCCAAAGGCTCAGGGTTGGCTTTCAAGTACACCGCCACCGAGCAAGCGTCAACCTGGCCCAAGATCCTCTGGCAGATGCTGCGGGCCGATAGCAGCAAGGAATTGGTAGACGGCATGGAAGGCTGGGTGGACCCGTGCAATAACCTACTGTTTGCCGACGTCCACGGAGACATGGGTTATTTCTGCCGTGGGCGCATCCCGATTCGGTCCCGGGTCAACGGTTGGCTGCCGGTGCCGGGTTGGACTGGCGAGCACGAGTGGGAGGGCGACATACCCTTCAAAGAACTCCCGGTGTCGATCAACCCACCCGAGGGTTACATCGCCACCGCCAACAACCGTCCGGTGGGCGACGATTATCCCTATTACATCGCCATCGACTACACACCCGAGTTCAGGGTCAAGCGGGTGACCCACGGCCTGAAGTCATTGGTCCGCCCCACGGCCGAGGACATGGCTCAGGTGCACGCCCAGCGGGTCTCGATCCCGGCTTTGGCTTATCAGAGCGTGCTCAAGAACGTCGAGCCTCTGAACGAAGCTAGCGGGGCCGCCAGAGCTTTGCTTTTAGACTGGAACGCGGAGATGGATGCAGGCTTGGTCCAGCCCACCATCTACAGCGCCATGCGCGATGCCTTGTTGAAAGAGGTGTTGGAGACAAACCTGACAGAGGGCCTGGCCTACGACGCCTGGCATCCGGCGGACCGGGGCTTGGGTTCGTTTACCAATAAACTCAAGGCCCGGTTGGTGGCCATGATCGACCAGGATGACACGTCTCTGCTGCCGGAGGGCGACACCTGGCCCATGGCAGTGGCGCGGGCGCTCTCCAAGGGTGTTGCCACTCTGTCAGAAAGGCTGGGAGATGATATGGGCCAGTGGCAGTGGGAGAGGGTGCATGTGGCGCGCCCCAAGCATAACCTCTCGGCAGCGTTCCCCGAGTTGGCGGAGCTGCTTGACCCGCCGGCCATCGCCACCAGCGGTGACGGCGACACCCCGCTCCAGGGCGGGTATTCTTCGGCGAACCCTGCGACCGTAACCAGCCTTTCGGTGGCACGCTACGCCTACGACCCTTCCAATTGGGACGACTCATTGTGGGTGGTGCCGTTGGGCAGTTCCGGGCACCCCGGCAGCCACCACTACGCCGACCAGTCCGAGACTTGGCGGCAGGTCAAGATGATTCCCATGGGGTATGGCTGGGACCGGATAGAGGCTTCCTGCGAGACCGAACAGACTCTAAGCCCTGAATAGGGCTGGGTTAGGACCCAATCTCTTTGCCCAGCAGGTCCAGCGCAGCTTGGGCCGCGCCCCGCTTGCAGGCGTCGCGGTCGCCGTCTAGGTGTACCTCGATGGCGGTGTCTTCGCCGTCTTTGACCGAGAGTCCGATCCAGAAGGTACCAATGGGCAGTCCGGCCCTTCCGGCAGCAGGGCCGGTGACGCCAGTGGTAGATACGGCATAGTCAGTCCCGCAGAGTTCCCGCACCCCTCTCGCCATTCCCTTGGCCATCTCGCTGCTCACGGTGCCGTGGGTGGGAGCAACGTCTTCAGCCACACCCAGGACCTTCTCTTTCAGGCCACCGGTGTAGGCGATAACGCCACCGGGGAAATACTTGGAACTACCGGGGATGGCCCCCAGCATGTAGCCGATCAGTCCGGCGGTGTCGGCCTCGGCCACCGAGACGGTCTTTCCGCTGGCGGTGAGTATCTCTGCGATTTGTTGTGCGTCCATCGAAATTACTCCTAATGATTTCTAGTTGTTGGTTTTGTGTCTAGTTTCGCGGTTTTTGCAGTAGGATGAAAAATTCGCGGTTGCCGGCGTCGCCCTGGATTGGCGACCGGCAAATGTCTCTAACCCTTAGTCCTTGTCCTACGGCCCAGTTGACTGTCTTTCCCAGCACGCTGGCGTGGACCTTGGGGTCTTTGATGACCCCGCCGCGGCCCACCTGGTTCTTTTCTGCCTCGAACTGGGGTTTGACCAGCGCAACGATGTAATTGCCCGGTTTCAGGCGCTTGGCAGCTTCTGGGATCACCATGCTGATGGATATGAACGACACGTCCATGGTCATCACGTCAACCTGTTCGGCAATCTCGAAGGGATGACGAGCGTTGAGCTTTTCCATGACTATCACCCGGTCATCTTGGCGTAGGCGGAAGTCCATCTGGCCGTGGCCCACGTCTATCGCGTAGACCCGCTTGGCACCGCGCTGCAGCAGACAGTCGGTGAAGCCGCCGGTGGATGCGCCAACGTCCAGGGCGGTCATGCCGGTAACGTCGAGTTGGAACTGGTCGAGGGCATGCGAGAGTTTGACACCGCCACGGCTGACAAACGGCAGGCGGCCTTTGACCTCAAGTTCGACGTCCTCGGGGAGCGTGGAGCCGGCCTTCAGGACGCGGCCGGACGGAGTGTAGACCACTCCCTCCATGATCAGCGCCTGGGCCTGCTCCCGAGAGTCGGCCAAACCTCTGTCAAACAGCAGGCGGTCGGCCCTAACTTTCGCTATACGTGCTGTCAAACGGCACCTTTAAAAATAACAGGGCTGCGGGTCAAAATGACGGAGTTACCAGTCCGGGAGATCACTCGCCGATAAACTGGGGACGCCGCTTCTCCAAGAAGGCCTTATAGCCCTCCTGGTAATCTTTGGTGTCGAACTGGGTCAAGGGCAGGTCAGCCTCTTTCTCGGTGAGGTTTTCCAGCGACGGCTTGTTCTGCACCTGGAGCATCGTTAGCTTGTTCACAGAATGGGAGAGGGGCGCCACGGACGCGATGTCCGCGGCCAGTTTGTAGGTGTACTCGCTGAGTTTATCCGCCTTGACCACCTGATTGACCAGCCCGACGCGCAGGGATTCTTGAGCGTCCAGCAGCCGTGCGGAGAGCAGGATGTAGAGTGCGTTGCCCTTGCCCACCAAATTTACCAGGCCGCGCATCTCCCGGTGGCCGATGCTGATTCCCAGCTTGGCCACGGGAATGCCCATCCGACTATCATCGCTGGCTATGCGCAGGTCTGTGGCGATCGCCAACTCGCAACCACCACCAACCGCGAAACCCCGGATCATGGAGATCGTGGGAGTGGCCATGTCGGACAGGGTCTTAAGGGCCCCGTTCACGGCGTCGTTGTAGCCCCGGCCCTTGGTGGAATCAGAACGGTGCTTGTCGAAGTCCTGGATATCGGCCCCGGCAGAGAAAGCCTCACCTCCGGCGCCGGTGATGACCACTGCCCGGATTTCACGGTCGGCGTCCAGTTTCTGTAGCATGTCGGAAAACTGATGCCACATATCGAAGCTGATGGCGTTACGTTGGCTGGGACGATTGAATGTGACGGTGGCAACAGGGGCTGTGGAGTCGAGAAGTATGTGGTCGTTCAAGGTGTCGGTGTCCAGTAGTTTAGTTCCAATTTATAGTCGCCTGCGGGTGCTTCAGGCAGGCAAGGCCAGTATAGCCCGTAGCCCCCTGGGTGTCATTACCGGCTGTCATTACCGGGTCGGCGGGTGGCAAAAGAATAACGGCGGACATGATGCCCGCCGTTATTCTTAACTGACTATAGTTGCTGCTGGCTTAGGTTAGCGGCCCCGCAGCTTGGGGTCTAGGACGTCCCGGAGTCCGTCGCCCAAGAAGTTCACGGAGAACACTACCAAGGCGATAGCGATGCCGGGGAACACTGCCAACCAAGACGTCACGTCGATGTACTTCCGTCCCAGTTGCAGCATGCCGCCCCATGTTGCCACGTCGGGGGGAACGCCGACGCCCAAGAAGCTGAGCGCGGCCTCCACCACGATGGCGAAACCTAGTGTGATGGTGATCAGTACGATGTACGTGGCCATCACGTTGGGCAGGATGTGCTTCCAGACCACTCTACCGGCCGTTGCTCCGATAGCTCTGGCGGCCAGGGTGTAGTCCAATTCCTTGATGCTTAGTGCTTGAGACCGGATGACGCGGGTTGCTCCCGGCGTCAGGATAGCTATCAGTGCGATGATCACATTTCTGTCGGACGCGCCCAGGGCTGCCATGAGACCAAGAGCCAAAATGATGGGCGGGAACGCCATCATGGCGTCAACTAGCCGCTGGACGACAAGATCAAAGAGCCCGCCGATGTAGGCGCTGAAAATGCCGATCATCGTGCCTGCGCTGATTCCGATGAAGGTGCTTAGCAGACCCACTTTCAGAGATACCCACGTCCCGTACATCAGTCTGCTCAAAACGTCCCGGCCAAGTTGGTCGGTCCCCAATATGAGGTCCCCACCGGGGGAACCAAACTTGGTCGCCACGCCGATCTCTTCCGGGTTGTATGGCGCCAGTCCGGCATATCGAGTCAGGAATGCGATCAGAATCATGATGGACAGAACCACACCACCAGTAAATGGTAGCGGCTTGGTCTTGGCGAAACGCAGCACGTTTCGGAACGTGGCAATATGGAACGGCGGTTTCGGCCGTATCCTTAAATTCGCCTCTAGAATGTCTACATCACTGCTTTGCGTTTGGTCCACAAACATCTCTAAATCCTATTCAATACCAATCAAATGCGCCCTGGTCATCAGCTGGGTTAGGCGTACCTGATCCTGGGGTCGAGCCATCCGTACAGCAGGTCCACCAGCAGGTTGATCGATACGATCGCCATGCCGATGATCACGATAGCAGCCTGTAGCAGCGGGAAGTCGCGGTGCTGAACTGCCTCGATGAGAATCCGTCCCATGCCGGGGATCAAGAAGATGGTTTCGATAACCACGGTCCCACCGAAGAGGCGGCCGAACTGCCAGCCTGAGATCGTTAGGATCGGCAGAATCGCATTCTTGAGTCCGTGCCGGAAAAGGACCACGCGCTCGGCCAAGCCCTTGGACCGGGCTGTGCGCATATAGTCTTCGCGGATGATCTCCATCATTGAAGAACGCGTTACCCTGGCGATAAAGGCCATTTCATACAGCGCCAAGGCCAAGGCTGGGAAGATCATTTGGGTGAGGTTCTTACCTGGGTCTTCCCAAATGTCCACGTAGCCCAGCGATGGTAACCAGTTGAATGCATTGAGCAGCAGCAGAATCATCAGGACCGCCACCAAGAAGTTTGGAATGGCGATACCGATAAGCGTGAATATCCTTGCACCATAGTCCAAGGGGCTGTCTGGTCTGATGGCCGATAGAATCCCCAACGGGACGGCAATCACCACCGACATCACGATGGCCAGGAGGGCTAACTCGACTGTGACGGGTATCCGGTCTCCCAGTTCCGTCATCACCGAAGACTTGAACCAAAGGGAGTCTCCGAAGTCGCCCTTGAGGACCCCGCCGATCCAATCCACATACTGGATTGCTATGGGGCGGTCGGTGCCCAGCTCTGCACGAAGATTGGCCAGGTCTTGGAGACTATATTGCCCACCGCCGTCGCCCTCCAATATGGCGAGGGCAGGGTCGCCCGGAATGACACGCATCACGATGAAGGCGATCAGGGTGACCAAAAGCACCGTGGGGATGAACAGAGCTATTCTTTTTATGGCGTATTGTCGCATTGTCAGCCTGCCAGGTTTCTGAGATCACTGTCGCTTATGTTCCGGCTGATCTTCGTGACTATCCAAGACTGCCGGAACGCGCTTTTATAAGATTACGTAAATAATAACACATCGGATCACCGTCCACGCCTGGAGGTGTTCCAAACGCCTTTTGATCCGAGGTCAAAATTCCTCTTTTTGAAGGCCCGAGTGATTCTATCCTAAATCCCGATGAATCCTATCCCAAATATTGATGGCCTGCTCCCAATAAAGGGAGCAGGCCATCAGTTTTTCCTACCCTAGTCCTTGAGCCGGTGCTAGTTGCCTAGCGGTCCAGCCAAAGGTCTTCGTGCTTGAAGCTGTACTGCACGGTTGCAGGTGGGTTGAAGCCCTGGATGTCTTCGTGGACTACCCAGAAGAACTTGCCCCAATAGAGGGTCACCCAGTGACCATCGGAGAAGCCTTGCGAGATGTCGTCAGGGTTGGTCGGAATCAGGAAGTCTTCCAGATCCTTCAACTGCTGGCGGCGTACTGCGGCGTCTTGCTCAACCTTCTGTTCTTCGAAGGCGTCGCGGACCACAGCGGGCTCCCAGTCGGTGTAGTTACGGGTGGCGCCCTTCAGGTATACGCCGCCCAATAGCGCGTCGGGGTCAAGGACGGTCATGCCCTCACCCTGACAAGCCAGTTCCCAATCGCCTACAGCCCCTTCTGGCCGAGAGGTGCCAAAGAGGGAATAACCAGCCGCGCTTTCATGGGTCGCAATGTCGCCTTCGATACCAAGAGCGTTGCTGAGCTGCTGTTTGATGACCGAGCAGACGTCAGGGTAGTTACCGACCTGGCGGGCGTCGTACTTGGTCTCGAAACCTTCGGGGAATCCGGCATCAGCCATGAGCTGCTTGGCGAAAGCGATGTCAGCCTCTCCGCCTGCGCTGTCCTTGTCTCGGATGCCGGGGAACGTGGAGCATTCCTCGAGGGTGTAGCCCATGCCCCAGAGGGCGCAAGGAATGTCACCGGTGCCGTCTTCCAAGATGTCGTTGATCTGGACCCGGTCAACGGCCAGGTAGATGGCTTTGCGGATCCTTGGGTCAGTGAAAGGCTCGGCCTTCCGGTTGATCATCAGACCCCAGTTACGGGAACCAGGCATCTCGTTGGCAATGACATGGCCATTGGGGGAACCGACGGTGTCGGCGTCCAATTCCAGGTATTCGGTGGGGGACAGGTTGGAGAACCCACCGTTCATCATGTCGACCTGGCCAGCTTTGAACTGCGCGATCAGCGTACCAGTGTCAGTGATGATGAAGTGATCAATGCTGTCAAAGAAGGGGAGTCCCTCTTTGAAGTAATTCTCGTTCTTCACGACCGAGTACAGGTTACCGCGCTGGTACTCTATCAGCCGGAATGGTCCAGAACCGGAACCGGAATCGATGATTCCCTCTGCCTGGTTCAGGTCAACGCCTGCTTCCAAGATGTGCTTGGGCAGGATCTTGGCGTAATCCAAAGCGAGGAAGTTGATGAACGCACCAGATGCGAAGGAAAGGTTCATCTCGACGGTATTGTCGTCTATCTTCTTGATTCCGCCATCGGCCGTGGGAAGGGTGTAGTTACGGAAGAGACCGGAACGACCCATGGAGTTCTCAGGGTCCATATAACGGGAGAGTGCGAAGACCACGTCATCTGCGGTCACGTCCACACCATCATTCCATACAGCGTCTTCATTTACATGGAAGGTGAATGTTGAACCGCCGTTGGAGACGTCCCAGCTATCGGCCAAGTCGCCAACGAGTTCAGTGGTGTTGGCGCCGGTGGAGAACTGCACCAACTGGTTATACAGTTGGGAGTACGCCTGAATGCTGGAGAGGGATGCGGAACCCAGTGGGTCCCAGTCCCGGGTATCTGCATACGCGGACATACGGATGTTTCCGCCGTAATTCGCGTCGCCGCCGGTCATTGCCGGAATTGCAGTGGCGTCCATCACCGCGGGCACCGGCGTGCTCGAAGAGCCACCGCCAGAGGAACCGCCGCTGGAAGAACCACCACCTGATGGCACTGCCGTCGGTGACGGCGCCGACCCTGATGGCGTCGCGGTAGCCGACGATCCGCACGCAACTGCGACGATCAATAACATCGCTGCCACGATTGGAAGTAGGGTTTTGACGTTGAGTAACCTATGCCTCGACATGTAGCCTCCTCGTTTGTGCAACTGGGTTTGTTTCCTCTATGGTCGAGCCTCACAAGAAATAACGCCGTCAGTCCTCCTCGGGGACTTGGGCGTATTTCCCGCTAGGGTTGTGAATATTAGACACAACTTCCGATTATAACACGGAATACTATGTATCCGTCAGCCAGAGTTCGACAAGTTTATAGCACAAATTAGCTGCAAGTCAAGAAGTTATTAATAGGAAACGGCATAAGGATATCGTAGGTAATTTGGCGGCCTTTGGCCGATCTGGCCGCCTAGATAAAAAGGACCGGCCCTGATATTCAGGGCCGGTCCTTTTCGTATCCAAATCAGATCTGGAGATTGATCGGTTAACGATCCAACCAGAGATCCTCATGCTTAAAGCTGTATTGAATGGTAGCCGGTGCGTTGAAGCCCCGGATGTCCTCGTGGACCAGCCAGAAGAACTGCCCCCAGTACAAAGTCACCCAGTGGTTGTCTTCGAATCCCTGGGAGATGTCGTCCGGGTTGGTGGGAATCAGCCAGTCTTCGTAGGTCTTGAGCAGTTCCCGTCGCTTGGCCGGGTCCGACTCAACCTTTTGCTCTTCGAAGGAATCCCTGGCGATCTGGGGTTCCCAGTCTGTGTAGTTCCTGGAGGCGCCCTTGATGTAGACGCTGCCTAGTAGAGCGTCTGGGTCGATCACGGTCATGCCTTCACCCTGGCAGGCCAGCTCCCAGTCGCCGTCACCCGCGCGGGCGGTTGCGTACAGCGCGTATCCAGCGGCGCTCTCGTGGGTGGATATGTTGCCTTCGATACCGAGGGTCTTGGAAAGCTGCTGTTTGACTATGCTGCATACGTCTGGGTAGTTACCTACCTGACGGGCGTCATATTTCACGTCAAAGCCCTCGGGGAACCCGGCATCGGCCATCAGCTGTTTGGCGGCGGCTATATCAGCCTCTCCGCCGGCGCTATTCTTGTCGCGAATTCCTGGAAATTGGGCGCACTCCTCAAAGGAGTAACCCATGCCCATGAATGCACAGGGAACATCGGCGGTATCGTCTTCAAGGATGCTGTTGAGTTGCGCACGGTCCAGAGCCAGGTAGATGGCTTTCCGAACTCTGGGGTCCTGTAGAGGACCCACTTTCCGGTTCATCATCAGGCCCCAGTTTCTGCTGCCGCCCAACGGGTTGGCGATGATGTGACCATTCGAAGAACCAACGGTGTCGGCGTCCAATTCTTTGTATTCGGTGGGCGAAAGGTTCGAGAACGCGCCGTTCATCATGTCGATCTGGCCGGCTTTGAACTGAGCGATCAACGTGCCTGTGTCGGTGATGATGAAGTGGTCGATGCTATCAAAGTAGGGTCGCCCCTCTTTGAAATATTGGTCGTTCTTTGCGACCGAGTAGGTGTTTCCACGTTGGTACTCGGTCAATTTGAACGGACCGGAGCCTGAAAGGTTTTCGATTACCCCCTCAGCCTGGTTCAGGTCTACGCCTGCTTCCAGGATGTGCTTGGGCAAGACCTTGGCGTAGTCCAAAGACAGGAAGTTCAGGAATGCTCCGGAAGCAAAGGACAGGTTCATTTCGACGGTGTTCGCGTCGATCTCCTTGATCCCTCCATCCGCCACCGGCAGGGTGTAGTTGCGGAAGAGTCCGGAACGGCCGATGGAGTTCTCGGGGTCCATATAGCGGGCCAGTGAGAAGACCACATCGTCGGCTCCCAGGTCTTCGCCGTCATGCCACTTTGCGTTTTCGTCCAAGTGGAAAGTAACGGTTAGTCCGTCGTCTGAAACGTCCCAGCTGGTGGCTAGGTCACCAACGATCTTCGAGGTTTCGACGGTGTCGAACTGGACCAGCTGGTTGTACAGCTGGGAGTAAGCCTGAATGCTCGAAAGGGATGCGGAACCCAGGGGGTCCCAGTCACGGGTGTCTGCGTACGCGGACATGCGGATGTTTCCGCCGTATTTCGCGTCACCGCCGGTCATTGCCGGCACTTCAGTAGAGTCCATTGCCGCAGGGACTGGCGTGCTGTCAGAAGAACCACTGCCGCTACCTGATGGCACTGCCGTCGGTGAAGGTGCCGATCCCGATGGCGTCGCCGTGGCCGACGATCCGCACGCAACTGCGACGATCAATAACATCGCCGTTACGATTGGAAGAAGAGTTTTGAACTTGAGCCTGGGCATATAACATTCTCCGATAATCTTTATGGTACAGAATCAAATTAACGACATCGAATAATCGGCCTGGAAACTCAGGCGTGACTTAGGCGTCTTTCTTACCGAATTTACTTGTTCGAACTGCTTGAATCCAGCCGTACAAGTGATATCACGAATTATAATATTGCCTATTCGGTAGTATTAGAGGCTATTCGGTGTCAAGCAGTTACGGCAAAATTGTTCGATGGGAAACCAGGCCCAAGGCCGTGCCCAAAACTAGCCTAAAGCCGTGGCCAGGAACTATAGGGGAGGTGGGCCTAGTCAGACGATCGCCCCAAGTGGCCATCCTCGTGCCCAGGTTGCTCATGTCCAGGTTGCTCGTGTTCAGGTTGCTCGTGTCCACTGTCGGCGGGTCTACCGGGTTTACGGGTTTACCGGGCCAGCATCAAACCCAAACGCCTACACGGGCGTCTTACGATATGGCTCCAGTAATATCCGGACGTCGGTGTCCAGATCAGCGTCTACGAAGAAGGGTTCAAAGTCGGCAGACCGAGTCCAGATCCTGGCCGTCTGCACCAACGCCGCCCGTTCCACCGAAGCCGGCCAGCGCAGGATGCTGATGTCAGAGTTATCAGCGTGCGCAGCGGCCGTGGACCCGTTCAAGGCGCGAGTCATTGTCAAGTCGTTGCTGGAGATCGCAATGACCAGCATCTGTTCCGTCCCGATGAGAGCCGTCTGACCGATCTGAAACTGAGTGCCGTCATCCACTGCCACGGTGGTTTTTGTGGTGTCCATGGAGGCATCGTTCAGGTCCGTGCCGCTGTCCTCGGGGAATCTGGCGTAGCCCCAGACCCCTGTGATCTGGAAATTCTGTTCCCCGGTTGTGAACCCGTCCGCATTATTTCCTTTAGACCGTGACTTTAATGCGGTGTATGGGCTCCCCCAGTGCTGGGTGGGAGCGGCGTTGTACGGCTGCAGCAAATAGTCGCTGCTGGCCCACGTTTTGTCGAAGGTAAGATCGCCGCTACCGTCTTCTTTCAGTGATGTGACTGAGATCAGGTCCGGCACTATCAATTGCGCTGTTCCCCGGCCATCGAACACCAAGGTCTCGGTCTTGGGATAGAAATGGCGGTTGCAGTATCTATCGACCCAATCAGACACCGACAGCAGCAACTGGAACAACTCGTCGTCGTCGCCCGTTCCGCTGGCCGGGTCTTTCAGCAGGCTGTCGTCTTTCAGTTTAGTCAGGTCACCGTAGAGTGACCGGTACGCTTCACGGCCCATGTGCGCCTCCTTATAGAAATTTGACCCTCTCCCGTAATGCGAACAGGTGAGGCGGTCACCCTAGGCAACATCGCCTCACGACTCCTCGGCGTATTCGATGATGATCTTGTGGGTATTCGAGGGAGCGAATCCCCGCCACCGGCCGCTGAGCACCTCATTCCGCCGGCCCCGAGGGCCCTGCCTGCTCTGAAAAACGCGGGTCGCTGCGGCGCCTTGGTTGGGCACGGCCAGGACATCGATGCTCTTGTTACGTGCGGTGATCATGTTGGGAGCGTCACCGAAATACAGCTCCCACAGATGCCTTCCGTCAGCGGCGTCCTGCAAGACCTTGGTACGGATGAAACGGATGCGGCGGCCCGGTCTGGGGGTTAGGATCGTCTGTTGGCTGGTATCGGTGCTTGAGTCAACGACCCGGACCAGCAACCGGAATGTACGCTGCCGGGGCCTTACCCGGTGGCGGCGCCTGGCCAACGGCTATGACTCCTCTGTGTATTCAACGATCACCTTGTGGACCGTCGTTGGCGGCGTACCCAGCCACCGGCCGCTGAGGACTTCGTCCCGCTCTCCCCGTGGTCCCTGGTCCCGAAGAAACGTCCTGGTGGCAGCTTCTCCGTCGTTGGGTATGTCGAGAATGTCGATGGCCTTCTCGGGGTCGGTGGTGATATCTGTACCGGTGCCAAGATACAGCTCCCATAGGTGTCGTCCGTCCGTTTGCTCTTGGACCACCCGTACCCGCAGCACCCGTATCCGCCGGCCTTTTGAGGGGGTGACCAGGGTGTTGCGGGTATTGGATGTGTTGGAATCGTGGGCCCTGACCAACGCCACGTAAGGCCGGCGACGGATACTGGCCGAGCGGCGGGTGGTCATTTCAAGACCCGCCCGAAGCCGGCGCCGCCCAGGATTCCAATGGACGTGAGCGCCGCCCGGAGAGCTGTGCCGTCGATACCCAGGCTGAGGGCATATCCCTCCAGCCCGGCGATGGTCAGGATCCCCGCTAAAGTCACCAACGCCCAGTTCTTGGCGGACCAGTTCTTGGGCTTGGCATTTTCCAATTTGGGCAAACTGGGTTTGTGAGGCTTGGGGGCGTGAGGTATCAGGTTGCGTAGCCTGAAGATGGTCAACGTGTCTACTCCTATCGTGTTGATCTCCACGTGCAGGTCGTATTCAACTGCGCGGGCAGGTCGTCTTGAACTCCGCGCGCCGGACTTGATCAATGGTCGTGGATTATTCCTCCACTCCGAAGACCATGCCCGACACGGTGCTGGTGACCGTGACATCCAATTCCAGCGTATTGTCGGCTGCGGTCAGGGCAACGCCCTCTCCGATATCCTGGAGGCTGTGCACGCCCGCGGCCGCCAAGAGCGGCGATTGGGAGATTACCGTGCCCGCTGCAGCGCTGTCCTGAAATTCCAAGGCTGCTCCGGCCGTGCTGGACAGGCTCCAACCGAGGAGCCGGACGGTTTTGTCGCTGGCCGGCGTCCAGACCGTGACCGGCGTACCGGCGGTGATGGCCACCGCGTCGATCACCTTGAAGGTCACAGCGCGGTATTGATCTCTGGTGATCAGCCGCCCCGCCGTGTCGACCAGCAAGTAGACGTTGTCGCCATCGGCCACTCCCGGAGGAGTGGCCTGGTACTTGGAGCCGATCCGTGTCAGCCGTTCTTTGGTGTCTGCGGGGCTGTCATGAGGCCCGTCTGCGTATCCCATGTTGAATCGATTCCCCTTTTGCTGATTTCTTGGTTAAGTCTTTTTGGTTAAGTTTTTAATGGACACCCCGGATGTGCAGCCCGGGGTCTGGCGGGGCCGATTACGAAAGGGGTACGTATTCGATGATGACGGTCCCTGCTAGGCTGGCGGCATTCTGGACCAGAATCTTGCCGGTGATGTAGTCATTGGTCCCGCCGTTCTTTTCCCATTTCAGGGCTTCACCACCGTTGGACCCGGCATCGTCGTGCCGGTCGGCAACTCCTGTCGCATTGAGGTCGAGACCGTCGATGATGCTGTCGCCGGTGCTCGTGGCATTGGCGTTGCCGGAAGCCATGGCTTCCACTATGTAGCGTTTGGCAACATAGACGATGCCCGACTGGTCGGGCGGGATCATGTTCTTGACGGCCTCGGCCACCGGGTCCTTCTGACTAAAGGTTGTCATGCGATCTCCTTAATATTGTTAGAAATACGCTCTGTCCGAACTCGCACTGACTGAGCAAAGTTGAGCCCGGAGCCATGCTCGAATCAATAACACGGCCCCATGAAAACACGGCTGCGCCGTTAGACGCCGGTTATGTTGTAGTGGAGGGCGGTGTGGGTGGCGGTCGACCGGCTGCCGGAGCGTTCCTGCAGCCCGATCCTAAAGCTGACCACCATGATGTTCTGCCGCTTTTGAGCGTCACGGACAGTCTCGATCGTCAGCTCGCGTTTGAAGCCGACCCGCCACTGGGAGCGGTTCACGATCAGCAGCCGACCGGTGTTGGTTCCGTTGCCAGCGTCAGTCACCTTGCCGTCGGTATCGGCCGGGGCCATCTGCTCGGAGACGATCACCGGTATGCCTTCGACCGCGCCGAGTTGCCCGGTGAGCAGGGTAGCCTGGGGGCCGAACTTGTCTAATGTGCGGAAATTGGACACGCTGAGCGCCCTGATGAACGTGTTCACATCGGTGACGTAGACCGTCTCGGAAGGCCGTACCCCAAACTTGCCCAGCTTGGAACGGACCTCATTGAACATGTCATCAGAGACAGCAGCATTGTGGTCGGTGCCCTGGCCGGTGTTGTCCACCAACGGCAGGTGCAAGAGGCCGTCGAATCCCAGAAGCCACTGTCCCTTGCCGGCGTCGGTGCTGGCGATTGTCGCGCCGTCGGCGTTGATGTTGTTGGTAACCGTGGTGTCGCCGTTCAAGATCACGTCGTCGATGACCTCCCGGGCGTTCCGCATCAGGCTCCGGCGCAGCTCCTCCATCATGGCGATCACCGAGTCCTCGTCCAGGTCGTAGGACCAGGGGACTTCGGCCACCAATTCGTAGGCGGTCAGCGTTTGGCGGGCGGTGGTCAGGCCGGTGGATTTGGTGGCCACGTTTTCGGTGCCGGGGTACCAGTTCACATCGCCCAGTTGCAGAGGGATCTGGAACGGATTGCTAGGCATCTGGATCGTATTGAAAAGGGGTGCGACCGAAGTCTCCAGATTGACGTCGTCCCAGAGGGCACGGGCCTCCTGAGTGTCAACCAACTCGTCTCCCGTGCCGGACGTTGTGGAGTCCATGGCCGCTTTCAGGTTGGACTGCCAGTCCTCCAGCATCCGGGGATTCACTCCGGTGGGCTCGCGCATCTGGGCGGTAAGCAGGCTGCGGACACAGGCCATGTCCAGGTGGTCCAGGCCGGCATATTTTCCGAAGCCGACCCTGGAGCGGTCGTCGCCGCCGTAACGGGAAAGCAAGGCCCGTTTTTCTCCGGTCCGCCACATCTCCTGTACCTTGCTCAGTTGGCCGGAGATACGGTCCATCTCTTCCTTAAGAGGTGGGATCTCCGTGTCGATGCGGGCGTCATAGAACTCTCGTATACCGGACAATTCCCGTTTGATCAGTTCCAAGTCTTGTGCCGCGATAGTCATATACAACTCCTTGGTTTTACTAATGGATGCTAGAGACGATGGTCATGAGTGCTGAGTCCTGGGCGGCGAGCCCTGCTGAGAGCTTTCAGGCTTTTTAAGAAAGGTCAGATCCGGCCCGAACGGAGGACAGATACCAGGTCTGACACCGGGTCCGAAGCTAAGCCGGCAATCTGCTCAGGCCTTGGCAGTTCCTTGGCGTTGTTCTCCAGCTCGAACACCGTGTCGGAGATCTCGCTGGCCAGTTTTCCCAGCTCGTCTACCTGTGAAGCCAGCACCGGCCACAGGGCAGCCAGGGTGTTCAGGTCCGGCTGGTCAGAGCGCCGAAGGGCGTTGCGGTTGGCCGGGACAGGGACTGCGCTAACCTCCAGCAATTCTTGCTCCAGGAAGCGGAGACCCAGGAAGGCGCCGGTCTTTTCGTCGCGGCGCTCTTCATAGCGCAGGGGCTTGAATCCCACCGAGACGCCCCACTGGAAACCCGACCGGTATAGGGAAGCGATCTCCTGGGCGAATTCGGTGGGCGCGAACTGCATGTTGGCCAGCAGCCGGTGCGGCTCCGTCCACAGCTTCGCCGCGCGGCCGATGGCGGGTTGGCGGTAGTCGTGGGCCCAGAGCAAGACCGGGTTCTCCCGGTAGGAGTCCAACACCCAGCCGTCGGCGGAGATGATGTCTCCGTGCCGATCTACGTCGTCAGTGGAGAGGACGAATGTGATCGTCTGCTCCTGTTCCTCACCGGAATGCCCTTTGGCATGGAACTCTTTCAATGGACAAGCGGCGTTAGATTCGACAGAGTTGGTCCATTTTGTGACCACGGGCGCCTCGCCCGCGCCACGGCTGAAGGCTTGCAGTGATTGCAACAACAGGCGGCGTTCCCGCCCTGTTTCCTGGGTGCTAGTCGGCATCTTCTCTCCTTTTTTTGTTTGGCTTTGATCGGTCGTTTTGGTGTTCCGGTGTTTCCATACTTCCGTGACCGGGCAAAAAACAAGGGACAGACCACAAAGGGTCTGTCCCTACGAGCAATTCCATATCCGGCCCAACTGCCGGCCTGCCGATTTAACGCAGACGGTTGTTTAAGCTGGAATTGAGTGTAGAAACGCGCTTTCCAGGGTGTCAACGCGGGCCTGACATCAGAGAAGAACCACCTATCAAAGGTGACTATGAACCGCGCGGAGAATCTCCGGACACAGTGGTCCGACCAGGTGTTCGACGGCGTTGACTGGGTAATTCTGTCTGTGTTAGCTTTGTTAATACACAACTGGCGGAAAAACCCGCCAGAAATCTTCCCAGATAGTCTCTCAAGGAGAACAGGCAATGGAAGTTACTACCCTCGCCATCGAGAAGCTCAAGGAAGTCATGCAAGAACAAGGTGAAACTGACGGGTCGCTGCGCGTAGTCGCGATACCTGCCGAGGCAGGCGGCCTTCAATATATGCTGACCATGGAAAACGAGACCCAGGCCGATGACACTATCATCGCTAAAGAGGGAGTCAAATTCCTCATGGACTCTGATAGCGCGCCCTTCCTGGAAGAGGCGACTATCGATTACGTCGAGAACCTGGGCGGACAGGTCGGGTTTGTCATTAACAACCCGATGTTCTCCAGCGCCGGCGGCGGCTGCGGCGGCGGATGCTCCTGCGGAAGCGGAGGCGGCGGCGGATGTGGCGGCGGCGGCGAAGAAAGCAGCGGCGGTGGATGCGGTTGCGGCAGCGGCGGTTGCGGCAGCCACTAAGCCAAAATCGACACAAACCAGAAAAACAAATGGGCCCCGATGAATCGGGGCCCATTTTTTATTGGAGCAATCTAGACTGCCTTTTTCTGGATTTGTCTTTTGCAACAGGTGCCCCCGTCCCCCGCAAGCGGGAGAGGGGGTTTTTGAATTCCCTTCATAAATCCATCATCTGAGGTAA
>CAVOAA010000004.1:0-39712 GCA_963693555.1 Dehalococcoidia bacterium
CGAGTCGGTACTCAACTAGATTGCTACTTAACATAAATTTTTGTCGGCACAAATTCCTGGTTATCCAGCGAATTAACTAAGGGAGCGGAACTCTGATGGTAGAAAACAATCAAGAGTCTCAAGAAACCGATGGCAGCTCGCAGCAAGCGGCCTCGAATGGTGGCGATAAGCAATCTATGTTGCTTAAGCTCGCCGAGCGAACGGTGCTCCAGGCCGAAGCCTTGGCACAAGAGATTACCGACCATGCCAGGCAAGAGAGTGAAGCAACCGGCGCCAAGATCCTAGCAGACGCCTCGGATAAAGCGAAGGCTGAAGCTAAGAACACCATTGACAGTTCGAAACGCCGCGCGGACGCATTGTTAAACGAAGCGACTACCGAGGCCCAGGTAGAGAGCGAAAAGACACTGAGTAGCGCCCGCTCCGAGAGTGCAAATATGCTCAGCAAGGCCCAGTCAGACAGCGAAAAGCTGATAACCAAGACCAAAGAAGAAAGCGACAAGATTCTGAGCAAAGCTCGGTCAGACAGCGAAGCCAGTCTCGGCAGCGCCCAGACCGAGGTCCAAGAGATTCTCGGCAAGGCCCGGCAGGAAGCGCAGTCCATCATCAGCGCCTCCCAGACCCGAGCAGCCAGCACCGAGTCCAACGCCAAGCTTCAAGCTGAGTTCTTCATTCGCCAGACCACCCAGAGCGTATCCGATGGCATCCGCGCTTCTGTTTTGGAGATTTGCAACAATCTTCTGCCCACGGTGGAAGAATTCGGCAAGGACGCTCCCGAAGCTCTTCCGGCCGACGAGTCCGTCTCCTCACACGAGATTGAGGCTCCGATGCTAGATGGCGCACCCTCCGGTAATAGCCATGGCCCGTCATCGAACGGCGTGGAGAACGAGGAGATCGCAGGCAAGGCTAAATCATCCAAGAAGAGCCTAGCCGCCTAATCTCACCATCATAAAACCCCGGCTGGAGGTTGGCTCCAGTCGCAATAGTTGATCAAAAAAGCCCGGCGACAAGATTGTCGCCGGGCTTTTTATCGCCAATCAGAATATTGGACCGCTCTAGCTAATTTCCGGCTTCGGACTTCGCCCGCAGTTCAGCCACCTTTGCCAGGTCTCTTTCCGACTCTTCGAACTGGCCCATGCGGTGATTGGCGATCCCGCGGTTGTGATAAGCCTCCAAATATTCGGGATTGATACTGATGGCTTGGCTGTAGTCTTCGGCCGCACGCTCGTATTCAGACATGCCGGTGAGGATATTGCCTCGGTTGAGATAGACGTCGGGGTCACTGGGATCGAGGCGGATCGCTTCATCGTAGTCTTGTAGCGCGCGCTCTTGTTGTTCCAGGTCGCTGTAGACATTGCCACGGTTGTTATAGGCGGCGGCATAGTCGGGGTTTATACGCACGACCTCGTTGTAGTCTTCGATGGCCCGGTCATTCTCGCCCAAAGCGTGATAGGCCGAGCCTCGGTTGCTGTAAGCCACTACGTTTTCAGGGTCCAGGGCCAGCGACTCGTTATAGTCTTCGATCGCCCGCCCGTGCTCACCCACAGCCAGGTACGCGTTGCCACGATTGTTGTAGGCCACCACATACTCGAGGTTGATGCGGATCGCCTCGTCGTAATCGCTGATCGCCCGCCAGTGCTCTCCCAGGTCGTAATAGGCGATGCCGCGGTTGTTGTAGGCGGCGGAATACTCGGGGTTGTGTTGAATGGCCTGGTCGTAGTCCTCGATAGCCCGTGCGTTCTTGCCCAAGTCGTGGTAGACGTTCCCCCGGTTGTGGTACGCCTCGAAATACTCCGGATTTATACGAACAGCCTCGTCGTAGCCCTCTATGGCGCTCTCGAATTGGCCCAGAGCGTAATAGGCTATGCCTAGGTTGTAATAAAACGCGGCCCGTTCGGGTTTAGACTGATTCGTCGCCATCCTTCACCACACGCTCATTTCGACACTGGGGCGTCAGGCGTAATCACTGAACAGTACCTGACTTCCGTGTATGGCTTTCGGTGCCCCAATCACAATGGCGATTATACCATTCCAAGCACAAACTACACCCCAAACGGGGTATCAGAAAAACATGTTTGGCGACGCCGGATCGATGCCTCCGGAGATCCAGATCTGAGATCATGCACGTATAATGCATAGTGCCGCGTAAGGCTCACTGATTCGTTTACATGCCTGGGGAACGGTCGGCAAATGTCAAAGATAATAGCTCTGCCAATATTGGCGATCAGCATAGTATTAACGGCCTGTGGGGCTTCCGCCACTGAGGCTCCCTCAGGCTCGTCCTTCGAAGTCACGACGACATCCATTGCCGGGGTGCAGAGTCTCCCGGCGATAGTTCCACCATCGATCACCGATTCCGGCCCGGATATGACTCAAATACTAGGGTCTACGGCATTGCCGGCACCCATTTCACTGCCTGGGAGCACACTTGTGCCGCCGGCCAAAGCGGCGGTGATCGTGGAGCAGCCCGGAGTGGGCACCGAGGTCGGCGATACTGTCCCCCACTTCGAGTTCACCCTGTTTGACGGCACAAAGAGGTCTACTGCCCAGCTATCCAGTCAGGGACGGCCGGTCTTCTTATTCTTCTTCGCCACCTGGTGACCGGTCTGCCGCTCCGAGTTACGGAGCCTGAAGGATGTCTACCCCGAGTACGCCGATAGGGTCGATTTCTACGCCATCGGCCAGAGCGAGTTCGAGGATATCGAAGTCTTGGAGAAATACCGCATAAAAGAGGGTTATCCCTGGCCGATAGCTGAGATCGACCACGGCGTCTTGAGGGGCCTGCGGGTCCTGCAGCAGTCAACCAAGATCGCGCTGGACCACCAGGGAATAATCTCCTACCGGGCCGGCTACGCACGCGGTGACGTTGAAAAATGGCATGAAGTCTTCACGGACCTGGCTGAGCGTGCGGGAGGCTAGGTTAAAGCTAGATTAAAGCTAGGTTGAACCTAGGTTAAAGGCCGTGTTCGGCTAATAACCCCGTGATCGCCCCGCTGAACCGCTGATGTAGTTCGATGATGCCCAGGTGCTTGGCACCCTGAATAACCTCGGCTCGAGCGTCGGGCATGGCCTCAGCCATCTCTGTTGCCATTCGAGGAGTTGA
The DNA here is from genome assembly GCA_963693555.1 of Dehalococcoidia bacterium. Lineage (GTDB taxonomy): Bacteria > Chloroflexota > Dehalococcoidia > Lucifugimonadales > UBA3495 > UBA9611. The sequence continues at coordinate 3,101 of CAVOAA010000004.1, forward strand.
GCCTGGATCGCCGTCTCCAGTCAGGACCGACACCGGCATAGCCAAGGCGCGGTAGTCCACAGAATGGTCTTCGGCATTGGAAAGCAGTTCGTAACTCTCCAGAAACCTAGCCGGGTCGTTATTCTGCAGCCGGGCTGTGATCTGGCGCTCCACAGCGGGGTTGGCCGCCAGAAACTCCGGGTTGAACCACCGCTGCAGCGCAGAAACCTCCAGGCCTTGCTGGTCACCTTCTTTGGCCTGTTGGAGCCTGAAAGACATCGCCGCCCGCTCCTCAACTGTACGTTGGTAGGTGGTGCTGATCAAGACCAGCGCTTTGACCACCTGCGGGTGAGCCTCGGCGAAATGCTTGGCCACCTGCCCTCCCAGGGAAAAACCGGCCAGCGTGATCGCTGTTATCTGAAGCTCCTGAAGCAGCGAGTGCAGTTGGAGCACGAAGGGCTGGAAGCTCTGCGCGCCCAGCGGCGGAACGGTGTCACCATGCCCCAACAGGTCGTAGGTCAGAGTGGAGCGGCCGCCAAGGTCGCCGAGCATGGCGTCCCAGATGGTCTGGTCTAGGCCCACGCCGTGGATGAGCACGATGGGAATCGTGCCTGTAACTTCCCTGTACCGGAAGTTGGTGCCCTGTTTGTCTTGGCTCATTGGCGGATTTCCTCACATTCCTCTGGACTTGTTCTAGGCCAAATTGACACTCTCAGGAGCCGGTGCTAGCGTCTAAACGGTCGCCGGAAAACACGACGGCGCCGTCTTCCACTCTTGTCTGAAGGAGACAAAATGAAGTTTAGCAACTTCCTATTCCCGGAGAGCAAATCCCCCGAAGGCGACTACGCTGTCATCGAAGAGTCGCTGCGGGAAGCTGAGCTGTCCGAGGAATTGGGCTTCGATGTCATCTGGCTGGCTGAGCACCATTTCGATGGTGGTTGTGCCTACGTTGACCCGACAACCTTCGCCGCCGCCATCGCCGCCCGGACCACCAAGATCAAGATTGGGTTTGCCGTGGCCCAGATGGCCCTGCATCACCCCATCAGGTTCGCCGAGCAGATCGCCCTGGTCGACAATATCAGCAAGGGACGCATGATCGTGGGCGTGGGACGGGGCACAGCCTACAACTTCTACGAGTTCAGAGGCTTCGGAATCGACCCCGACGAAGCCCACGACATGCTCTTGGAAGTGGAAGACATCCTCGTGAAGGCGTGGACCACCGAGAACTACAAGCACGAAGGTAAGTATTGGCAGATCGAACTACCGGAGCTGCGGCCACAGGTGTACCAGAAGCCCCACCCGCCCATGATCCGGGCGTGTTCCGGCCTGGAATCGACTCTTGAGATGGCCCGGGAGGGACGCCCCTTCATGATGAACGTCCAGAGTGACGAGGTTACCGTGGAGCGTATGGCCCAGTACAAAGCAACCATGTCGGAGGCTGGGCACAGCGACGAGACGGTAGCTAAAAACGTGGCCGACTCCTGGGTCTGGCGCAACATCTTCGTGGCGGATACCGACGCCGAGGCTGAAAAAGTGGGAATCCCCTACTTCCAGGAGATGCGGGCCTACCTGCAGACCAACCGCGACCGGATGAACACCACGACCTAACTCAAGGCACAGGCGTCTGGTGTCGTCGGCTCAGCCAGGAACTCGCTGGAGCACGGCATAATCGTCGGATCGCCGGAAACGGTCTGCGAGCGGCTACAAGCGGTGAGTGGTACCGGCGTCGGCGGCGTGATCATCCACTTCCGGCTGGGCGCCATGCCCTACGACCTGAACGCCCACAGCATGAGGCTGTTCGCCGAGAAAGTAGCGCCTAATTTCAGGGACTAGCGCTTGATTAGCCCTTATTTCATCCCCAGGAATTCCACTTCGAACTTGAGCGTCGCGTTGGCGGGAATGACTCCGCCGGCGCCCGCAGCGCCGTAGGCCAGGTCCGGGGGTATGATCAGCTCGACCTTGCCGCCCACGTTCATGGTTGCCACTCCTTCGTCCCAGCCCTTGATCACGCGACCCGCGCCCAGTGGGAACTCGAAGGGAGTGCCCCGGTCCACGGAGCTGTCGAACTTGGTGCCGTCCAGCAGCCAACCGGTGTAATGGACTATTGCCGTCTTTCCGACTTCGGCCTTCTCGCCGGTCCCGACAGTGATCGTCTTGATCTGTAGCCCGGAAGCTGTGGTGATTTCGTCGTCTGCCATGTTTACCTCAGATGAGTTGGATTCGGTTTCGGAATCGGAGGACGACCCACACGCCACGCCCAGGGTTGCCAGAAATACCAGGATCAAGAGCCAGCGCATGTCGGTTGACCTCCGTGTGTGTTCAAACCGCGAATGTTTGTGCCCAAAATCTTAGCACAACACTTGGTTGCCGTAGTTACGGGTTTTTAGATGAAGTTCCATCTGTATCCGATGCGACGCATTTAGATTATGATGTCAGCTACTTTGGATTGGGAGGCAACATCGATGACCGATGATTTCAGGCAACGAGTAGAGGCCGCCAAGGGCAAAACCAAGTCCGTAACCGCGCCGGTTTCAAAGACCCAGATAGACGAAAAACCGGAGATTCTCTTGATCGAGACCCGGCTGAAAGAGAATGTTCCGTTGAATGAGCAGGCCGAGAACGTGATATTCGTCTCGGTGGAAGACCTGGAAGCTGCAGCCGAAGACCGGTCCAAGCTGGACCCCCGTCTTTCGGACCCCAACGTACAGATCATCACAACTTGAAAACTTGGAAATAGGGCCGCCGTGGGCGCCCAGATACTCCAAGAGATGGGATTCGACAACGTGACGTACATGGAAGGCGGGATGGAAGCCTGGAAAGAGGCTGGTTTCCCGACCAAAGAGTAATTAGGGAATAACGCTGACCGATCAGGCGGTGAGACATGGCTGAACGAGTCTGGGACAAGTACCTCACAAACCAGGACAGGGCCCACGTGGCCATGGGCGACCATAAGCAGGTTGGGTTCGGAGAACGGCCTGCCCTGTTGTTGATCGACCTGTACAGGTGGGTTTTCGGCGACAAACCGCAGGATATCCTGGAGGCCACCAAAGAATGGCCGGCCAGTTGCGGGATGGCCGCCTGGGACGCCATTCCTGCCCTGCAGACCGTGCTGGAAGCAGCCCGGAACGCCGGTATACCGGTGATACACGCCACTGGACGGGACGACGACGGTCTGGCGGGGTGGAGCACCGGACGCGAGGTCTACGGAAATTCGGACCGCAGCCCCGATGCCCTGGAACGCCGCAACCGCCGCCATGACATCATTGAAGAAGTCGCGCCCCTCGACGGCGAGCCGGTGATGCGCAAAGACTCACCCAGTGCCTTCTGGGGAACCCCTCTGATCGGTCACCTAACGGCCCACAACGTGGACACCATCATCGCAGTGGGAGAAACTACCAGCGGCTGCGTTAGGGCCAGCGTATTGGACGGCTGCACCAATCGGTTCCGCATGATCGTGGTCGAGGAGGCGGTTTTCGACCGGCACGAAGCCGCGCACGCTATAAATCTCTTCGACATGAACCAGAAATACGCCGACGTACTGCCCCTGGCTGACGTGCTTGAGTACCTTGGTGAGGTCGGCGCCAAGCGTGGCACTGCCGTCTAGTAACCAGCGTTCGTGACCATGGGGCCTGGTTGATTGGGAATCGTGCCTGTGGTAAATTAGCAGTAATCATATAGACTGAAAACGGTCGGAGAATCGAATGGCATACGTCACCCCTCGCGACGGCGAGAACCCGGAAAGCCTGGTAAACCGGTTCCGGGCCTCGGTGCAGCACTCAGGCATACTACGGGAGCTTAAAGACCGCCGCTTCTTCCGCTCCAAGGCGCAGAAAGAGCGATTGGCCGCCCAGAGAGCAGCGCGCCGCCGACGTCGCCAGAACCGAAGGTAAGGCACAGCCTGGTTTCAGGCTGGTCTTCGACCATCCGGCGTTGCCTCAACCGAAGTGTTTTGTACAGGCGGCTCACAAAGCCGCCTGTTTTCGTTAAGGCCGTTTCCCGGCCTTTTTTCTTTAGGCTGCCAGGCGCTCGGCAGCGCCATCAGGCGCGTTGACAGCTATAAGTGCCGCTGGTAAATTGGATTAGTTGGCCTTAGCACTTGCCCAACCAAACTGCCAAAAGGCAAGCTCACTCAGGAGAATACCCGTGCCCAGATACGATTACCGCTGCGAAAGCTGCAGAGAAGAATTTGAATTGGTGCAGACCTTCGCGGAAGCTGGCAAAGGAACCTGCCCGGCCTGCTCAGGAAAGGGCCAGCGGGTTTATCACGCCGTTCCAGTGATCTATAAGGGCAGCGGTTTCTACACTACCGATTACGGCCGGCCCAAACCTCCGTCTGAGAGCAAGAACGGCTCCAGCAGCGACAGTTCTTCCTCATCTGACTCCAAGTCTTCCGGCGACTCCAAGTCTTCCAGCGACTCTTCGTCTTCGACGGACTCGTCAAGCTCGGCCAGCAAGTCCAGCAGCGATAGTTCATCTTCCTCTGACTCCAAATCATCCGGTGACTCCAAGTCATCCGGCGACTCCAGCAGCACCTCCTCCACGCCTGCCAGCTCCAGCTAACCGGCGATCACAGGCCCCATGTCCTCCATAAGACTCTCTTACCAAGGCTCAGTCTTGGTATCTCTTCGTTCTTAGCCATGTCGTTCTTAGTCATGAATTCTCGGTTTTACCCGTTGCTGGATAATCTATGAGAGCGTTGATTCAGAGGGTCACCAAAGCCTCAGTCTCAGTTGCCGGCGAGACTGCCGGGGAGATAGGGGGAGGCCTGGTCGTCCTGCTGGGAGTCGCCAAAGAAGACGACGAGGACGACGCCCGCTACCTGGTGGAGAAGATATCCAATCTGCGTATATTCGCCGACGACGATAACCGGTTCAACCGCTCGGTCTTAGACGTGGGAGCCGAGGTTCTAGTCGTGAGCCAGTTCACCCTCTACGCAGAAACCCGCAAGGGAAGACGCCCCGACTTCAACCAAGCAGCAGGGCCAGACGAGGCCAGGCGTCTCTACGAGCATACGGTGCATTTATTTCGAGACGCGGGTTTAACCGTGGCAACCGGTAGGTTTCAGGAACACATGCTGGTCACCCTGGAGAACGACGGTCCGGTGACTCTGATGCTGGACAGCGCCGACAGACAACGGCCACGCCGGGGTTAGGCTGGCCATCGGGACGCTCCAAGGGGTTTTACCGGCGGTTTCGACGTCTCCGGCTCTGTCTTGATTCATTCTTTCGCGACCGACCGATCGACCCGAGCGTCCCTCCGGATGCGACCGAGCCCAGCCACGTGGAAATCACCGCCGAACGTCTCTCAACCAAAGGGATCACTATCAGCGTCACAAGTCCTAAAACCAACAGGACTATGCGCAGGCGGCGAGGGCTGTATTCCAGCCTTACCTGATGTTCTCCCGGGCCAACCGGGACCCCGATGAATCCGGGCATCAGCATGACCGTATCCCTGCTCGCGCCGTCGATGGTGGCCCTCCAGTTTGGATGGTAGGTGGCTTTCAACAGCAGCAGGCTTTCCCGTTCCACTCTAACGTCTGCCGCGTAGAAATTGCCGCCGATCTCTTCCGAGAGGATTTCACCCAAGACCGGGCCGGCAACAACTGGAGTGTTCGAAATAGCCGCGGCAGCGTCGGAAAGCGGCACTGGTCTGCCATGAGCCTGCGAAGAGCCGCCAAGTGACACCGTCGGGTGATATCTGGCGGCCGGAAGATCACTGCTCATCCAGTCTGATGCCGCGGCAGCAAAGTCCTCCCTGTCGCCAGCGAACGCCAGGCGTGAATCAACCAGTCCGAAATAACCCGTGGTCTCCACCTGGTACAGTCTATGGCGTCCAAACTGCTCCAGCAGCCTCACAAAGTCGGGAAACTCCTGCTTCTCCGGCGCAACCACATACCTGATGTTGAAGAGGTCGTATTGTTCCTGCTTGGACTCGTCGAACTCACGTAGAAGCCCGCTCTGCAACGGGTAGCTGTGGTAAATGGCCCCCATCGTGTCTATTCCTGCGGCACTGAGTAGTGAAAAAACGTTAACGAATCCAACGTTGTAGTCGAGGCCCCAGGTACCCTGGTCGCCTCCGACTGGGCCGGCGTAGACCCTGCCGGGCGGAAGCTGCTTCAGCCTCTGTAACAGGGCGTCTAGGTCCGTCTCTTCGGCGGCCAGGCTGTCTCCGCTGTCCTCGATGACAAAGAAGTTCTCCGAAGCGTACGAGCTTCTCTCAACGTAGGCCGGCATCAAGATGATCACCGTGAACAACAAAGCCCCCGCCACGTACCAGGGCCTAGTCCCGGAAAGCGCCCAACGCCAGGGGGCAGCCAATGCGACTGCCGCCAGTAAGATTCCGCCCAGGTGGACCCCGGCGATGAACCGGTGCATCGGGATGAAAGAACTCAGAGGCAGCAGGTCGATGAGCGGGCCCCAGGTGGACCGTCCGAAATAGAGCAGCAGCCAGACCAGGAAGATTGCCACCGGGATCAGGTATCGCTCCTGACGCCACCGGACCAGACAAACCCCCAAGCCTGCCAGCACGAGGATGGTCAAAGACGGGAACCTGTGAAATCGAACAAATCCCCTTCCACCAGCGAACGGAGCACCACCGAGTGCCCAAATGAGTCCTTGAATATGGGCAGCAGGGTTTGCGTGTTGTTGACGTACGAGAGGTCAACAACGAATGGGATCAGGAAATACGAGGTGACCACCGATACGAGCAGCAGCAAGACCATCAGGCGCAGCCACTGCCTGCCGATCGCCTGAGCGAGCGAGCTTAGAGTGGGGCCTCTAGCGACCTCGACGAGTGCCAGCACACCGAGGCTGATGAAAGCCATATACCCGTACATCAGGTGAGACATCAACAACGCGGCCAAGAGCAATGTCGCCCAGAAATATCCGCCCGTCCCGTATCACCCCGTAGCCCAAGGCTATGGCTGGAGCAAAGAGCGCCATCGCCCAGAGCTGGGAGTAAAGCCCAAACCCCAAGAATGTATAGCTCGCGTAACCGAACCCGAACAGACTATCGGTCGCGGCCAGTGGAGCGACAAGAGCGCCCATTCCAGCCGTTAGATCGTCGAACCCCACCCGTCGTAACGACCAGAAGATAGTTAAGGGAAACAGGCTGAGAAGCAGATAGGTAGACCATCTGATCAGGTCGGCTACCGGGAACACCCCGAAAGTCACGACGTGGAACAGGGCGACCAACAGGTGCGGCAGGTGTTGGTAATAGTGGAAGAAGGGGAATCCCAGGTTCATGGTCCCCTGCCAAGGATCGGTGAAGTTCCGTCCGTGCTCGATCGCCTCGACCGCCATCTGGGCCAACAACAGGTGCATGACGGCGTCGTTTTTGGCCACTATCCCGCTGGTGATCTCGGGGTAAAGCAGCACCAGGTTGAACGCGACCGCGACTAGGAGCACGACAGCGACAATCACCCTCGTCATGGGATCGCGCTCGTCGCCTTTGATAATTCCGGGCGCATCTGGAGTTCCGGACGTATCTGGCCTCAGCACTGTTGGTCGTCCAGGGAACATGCTTTAGCCCTGTCAGCGTCCGCGTTGGCGGTCTGACCTAGCTGTGAGTGGGCGAGTCCGCGGTTGGCGTAGGCGCTAACGTAGTCCGGTGCCAGCAGAATCGCCCTGGCGAAGTCGTCGACGGCCCGCTGGTATTGGCCCAGGTTGAAATACGCGCTGCCCCGGTTGTTGTAGGCCTGAGCCAGGGTCGGGTCCAGCTAGATAGCTTTATCGTAGTTCTCGATGGCCCGCTGGTGTTGTCCCTGGCTGGCGAAAGCGGCTCCCCGGTTGGAATAGGCGTTGCCGAAGTCCGGGTCAAGCTGGATCGCCTTGTCAAAGTCGTTTATCGCCAGTTGGTGTTCACCAAGAAACTGGTAGGCGGAACCCCTGTTGCCAAAGGCTGTGGGCAAGGTCGGGTCTAGTTCGATCGCCCGGTCGTAGTCCTCGATTGCACGCTCGTGCTGGCCCAGGTTGTGGTAGGCAGCCCCCCGGTTGTCGTAGGCCAGGGCCGCCGTGGGGTCTAGCCGAATCGCCTCGTCGAGGTCCTCGATAGCCCTCTCAGTTTGACCGATGTATCCGTAGTTAGACCCCCGGCTGGCATAGACGCTGCTCCGGCCCGGGTCCATCTGGATAACCCTGTCGTATTCCTCGATGGCCTGTTCTTGCTGCCCCAGTTGGGCGTAGGCATCCCCTGCCGCTTCATATTCGTCGATAGCTTGCTGGTCTTGGCCCAGGCTCTGGTAAGCCTCACCCCGGCTGTGATAGGCGAGCGCCAACGTCGAGTCCAGGTCTAAAGCTATATCGAAATCCACGATAGCCTGTTGGTGTTGGCCCAGGTTGAGATAGGCAGACCCCCGGTCCAGGTACGCCAAGGGCGAAGACGAGTCCAGTTCGATCGCTCTGTCGAAGTCGTTTAGGGCCTGCTGGTGCTGGCCCAGACCGGCGTAGGTCCGGCCACGGTAGCGATACGCTCCCTGGTCGTCGCTGTTGAACCGGATGGCGTTATCAAACTGGACCACCGCCTGTTCATAGGCGCCGTCGTTAAAAAACCTAACACCTTGGAAGTAGGGCACTCCCCCAGCGCCGTGGAAAGAGGTTTGGGCTGAACCGCCGATGAAGAATACGGCAACCACGGCAATGATCGCGCCGGCGGCGGCCAGTCCGATGGTTGCGGGAAAAACTGGGATTCCCCGCCAATTTGAGAGCAGTGGTTTGATGCCAGGTCCTCTTCTTAGCAAGTTGTCGAGCACCAACTAGGATGGCACAGAACCTGGGATTATTCCCTAGCGGAACCAGCCCATTCCGCGGAAAAATCCGCGTAGATAGGCAATCTGACCGCCGTGAGCCACGGTGTCCCAGACCATCTGACCCATGCACAAGGCCACCGTGCGAGGCTCGGGGACCGGGCCCATGACGATGGCCCGCTCCAGTTCCTCGTTGGTGATATTGGCTAAAAACTCTCTGGTGTGTTTCTTGACCGCCTCGTAATAGGCGATCTGTACATCCCTGGCTGGCGGGTTCCACTGGGCAACCTGGGCGGCGTTCCAGCCCACTCCTCGGTCGTCCTCATCGGCGGCCATGCCGAATTTCTCGTGCCAGCCCTCGGAAATCCAGACTTGAGTCAGGTCTCGGAGGCGGGTGTGGATGAACATGTCAGTCACTCGAGTCAGGTGCCACAGTATCCAGGCCACGGAATTGCACTGGTCGGTGGGCTGGCGGCCCATAGCCGCTTCGTCCAGATCCACCAGCGCGCTGTCAATCATCTCCCAATTCCGTTCCATCGCCAGAGTAACCGGATCAACTGGGCTTACCATGGTTCCCTCCAATAAGTTGCCAGAGTGACTAATCGGATTCCAAGTCCAGGCTGATATCAAGGGCGTCCACCGAGTGGGTCAATCCACCGATAGAGATTAAGTCCACGCCTGTTTCAGCCACCGCCCGCACCGTGTCGTAGGTGATGCCTCCGGAGGCTTCGACGATCGCCTGGTCGCCGATCACCTTCATGGCGTCGGCCATCTCCGGCACGGACATGTTGTCCAGCATGATGATGTGAGCACCTGCTTCGAGGGCTATTTTCACCTGGTCCATGCTCTCAACCTCCACTTCGACCTTGATTGTGTGGGAGGCGCGGGCCAAGGCCAGTTGAATCACGTCTTTCAGGCCCATCTCGCGGAAGGCGTTGGCCTGGATGTGATTGTCTTTGATCAGGATGCCGTCGGCCAGGTTCATACGGTGGTTGTAACCACCGCCCATGCGCACCGAGTACTTGTCCAGGAAACGGTGACCAGGCACAGTCTTGCGGGTGTCGACGATCCTGGCCTTGAGCCCGCGAACCGCCTCAACGTAGCGGTTGGTGTCGCTGGCGATGCCGCTCATGCGCTGCATGAAGTTGAGTGCGATGCGTTCCGCCCGGAGTATGCCTGCCGCCGAGCCTCGCACCACGGCAATGTCGTCGCCCGGTTTAAGCGGGGCGCCGTCTTGCAAGATGGCTTTGATGTCGAGGGTGGAATCCACCCGCTGGAAGACGGCGATGGCAACATCCACCCCAGCCAGTACGCCGTTGGCCCTGGCCCGCAGCCAGCCCGTGCCCTGAATCTCCGGCGGGACGACAGCCTGGGTGGTAGGGTCGTTAAAGGTCTGGTCTTCTGCGACGGCAGCATCGATCAATGCATAGACGTCGGGGGGGAATTGGCTCATTTTGTGCTTTCCTTAATCTCTGGAGCAAGCGGTGATTCGGCAGGCACAATTGTACCGCAACTGCCACGTCTGAGCCATAAGTGAAAAGCAACGGGAAAAGCAGCGAGGAAAAAATGCGAGACTAGCTGAGGGAGAGCATCCGTTCCAGCGCGATCTTGGCGTCTCGTTTGACGTCTTCCGGCACCGTGATCTCGTTATTTACTTTGCCCTCCAGCAGTCCGTCCAACATCCACAGCACATAGGCCGGGTGGATGCGGTACATGGTGGAGCAGGGGCAGGTCACAGAGTCCAGGCAAAACACCGTCTTGTCCGGGTTGTTGATCGCCAGCCGGTTGACCAGGCTGACCTCGGTGCCAATCCCCCATTTGCTGCCGGCGGGGGCCGAGTTGACCTTCTCGCGGATGAACTCGGTGGAACCAACCAAGTCCGCGGCCTGGACGGTCTCCATTGGGCACTCAGGGTGCACAACGATAGTGATGTCGGGATGAAGTTTCCTGGCAGCCTCGATCTGGCTGACCGTGAACCGTGTGTGGACGGAGCAATGCCCCTGCCACAGGACCATCTTCGCCTTGCGAAGCTGCTCTGGCGTGTTGCCGCCCATCTGCCTAAATGGATTCCAGACGATCATCTCGTCCAGGGGTATCCTCAGTTCCAGGGCTGTGTTGCGGCCCAGGTGCTGGTCGGGCAGGAAGAGGACCTTCTCGCCCTGTTGAAAAGCCCATTCAAGCACGGCTTTGGCGTTGGATGAGGTGCAGACAGTGCCGCCGTTCCGGCCGCAAAGGGCCTTGATACCGGCGATGGAGTTCATATAAGTGACCGGGATGATCCCGCCCGGTCCCAGGACCTCTGCCAGGTCAGACCAGGCGTCTTCCACGTCTTCCATCGGAGCCATGTCGGCCATGGAACACCCGGCGGTGATGTTGGGAAGAATTACTTTCTGATGGGGCGCCGCCAGGATGCAGGCGGTCTCCGCCATGAAATGCACACCACAGAAGATTATGTAGTCTGCCTCGGGGCGGGTGGCTGCTTCGCGGGAGAGCAGATAGGAGTCGCCCTGGAAGTCGGCGTACTTAATCACCTCTTCACGTTGGTAGTGGTGACCCAAGATCGTGACTGTTTTGCCCAGTTTCCGGCGGGCTTCCCCTATCCGGGAGTCAAGCTCATCGGCAGTGTAGTGGAGGTACTCTGCAGGTATCTCTTGCCAACGCACGTTCACGGCCATCTCTTCGGCCAGCGGCTTGGCGGGGAGTTCGTCTTCGGTCCTACAGAATGCTGAGTGTTCGATCTCTGTGACCGGCACAATGGGCCGACGGCTAGCTAAAGCCATTAATCGTTGCCTCGAAAGTTCTGTAATTTCGCTTCTACAGCCAGTGTTCCCTGCAGGGACCAGGGGCTGGAGCGTTCAATCTTCACTGTGACCAATTCGCGTTGATGATACGCCTCATCCTCGAAGAACACCAATTTGTGGGAGCGTGTGCGGCCTTGCCATTTGCCCCGGCGGCGGCCTTCGACGAGGATCTCTTGATAGCCGCCCACCAGTTTGGCGTTGATCTCAGTCTGTATCTGCTCTTGCTGGCGGTCCACCCGCTGGCGGCGGATGGTTTTCTCCTCTTCGGGTACGGCATCATCCATGGTCCGCGAGGCTATGGTGCCTGGCCTGGTCGAATAAGCGGCGCAGTGGACCTTATCCAACCGCAGCTCTGCAAGCAGGTCCATGGTCTGCTGAAATTGTTCTTCCGTCTCGCCCGGAAAGCCCACGATGATGTCGGTATTCAGGGCTACATCAGGCATGGTTTCCCTGATCCGGCCGACCAAGTCCACGTATTCCGCGCGGCTATACTGGCGCCGCATCTCGGTCAGTATGCCGTCGTCGCCGGCCTGTACCGGAAGGTTTATATGCTCACAGACCTTGGGCACGTCGGCCACTGCCTGGATGATCTCTTGGGTCATGAACTTCGGGTGGGAGGTTAAGAAACGTATGCGCTCGATGCCGTCAACTTCGTTCAACCTGGCAAACAAGTGCGCCAGGTTCGGTTGGTCCGGCAGATCATGACCGTAGGCATCCACCGTCTGGCCCAGTAGAGTGACTTCTTTCACGCCTCGATCGGCCAGGGTCTCAACTTCCAACGCGACCTCTGGGATGGGGCGGCTGACCTGGCGTCCCCGGCGATAGGGGATGATGCAGAAGGTGCACATCAGGTCACAGCCGTGGATGATGGGCACGTGGCAGGTCACATCGGGCCGGTTTGGTGTCAGCGGGCCGACGCAGCCCTCCCAGTCAACGCCGATACGCTCTCCGATCATCTCCAGGAGCGGGTCGAACTGTTGGGGCCGCATGAACACATCGACGTAGGGGAATCGGCGGGCTAGCTCGTCGGAATTAGGCCCAACCATACAGCCCATGAGGGCAACGATTCGTTCGGGTTGGTCTTTCTTGAGGGGGGCCATCCAGGCCAGGTTGCTGACAACCTTGTCTTCGGCGCCCTGACGCACCACGCACGAGTTGAGCACGATAACGTCGGCGTCGGCGGCCTGCTCAACCGGCTGAATCCCCATCTGCTCTAAAGCAGCTCCGAGACGTTCGGAGTCGGCGGTATTCATCTGGCAGCCAATGGTCCAAAGGTAGTAACTATTCATGAGAAAGGGCTAAAGGTAGCGCTTCTATTCCTAGCTTAAGAAACCGTAAATCGCCAATTCTGAGCTATCGGCGACGAATCTACTAAAATAGTGGTGGCGGAAAGAGAGGGATTCGAACCCTCGGAACCTTTGCAGGCTCACGCGATTAGCAGTCGCGCACATTCGTCCACTCTGTCATCTTTCCACGCACTGTCTAAATGTTACCAAATGTGCCTACGCCCATCAATACCCGGCGTGAATGGGCGGTGAGGATGTGGGTGGTGAGGATGATGGTGGTGAGCTTCTGAATATCCTTTTTGGGTGGGGCTTCACCTTTAATGCTCATCAAGCGGATAACATTGGTCGATATTCGATTATTTGCGGCAGTATCTGATAAGATTTCGGTGTTGACACCCCTTAACACCAGCCATATGATTGTGCGGGACTTTTGATGCATAGCCAATTTGCCCATGACGATGGGCCCATGAATGCCAACCGGCCCTCAAACTGCGGAGAGTGATACCCATGGATGAACTGGACCGAAAGATCATCGCCCTGCTCCAACTAGACGGTCGGGCCTCAAACGCCAAGATCGCCCGTGAGGTTGGAGTTAGCGAAGGGACTGTCCGGCGCCGGTTGCGCCGCTTGGTCAACGACGACGTCGTCAAGATCATTGCTGTTCCGAACCTCGAAAAACTGGGCTATGCCACCACCGCCCTGATCGGCCTGCAGACCGGGCCCGGCAAGTCGGACGCGGTGGCCGAACAGATCGCCAAGCTCGACGAAGCCCACTACGTGGCAATCACCACCGGCGCCTATGATGTATTCATCTGGGCTGGGCTGGAGTCCGCTGAAGGCCTGGGGACGTTTCTGCGGTCCAAGGTCGGCATCATCGACGGAGTTCAGCGCACCGAGACCTTCGTGAACCTTTCGATTAAAAAGCGCACCTACGGCCTAGTTCTCTAGCCCAGTCGGTAAAAAGCGCGCCTACGGCCTAGTTCTCTAGCCCAGTCGGTAAAAAGCGCACCTACGGCCTAGTTCTCTAGCCCGGCCTGACCGAAAACAAACTTGAAACTTGTACCACCGCCTGATGGGCGGTGGTATTTTTTTGCTCCGTCGTGTTGCAATGACGATGCGCTATGCTATAATTCCAGTGCCTTTTCACCAGCCGCAACCAGGCTCATTAAAACCCTGATTGAGGGGCTGGAGCTATATTGAAGATAGGAGCATTCCACTATGACCTACATTATTGTCGAGCCTTGCGTTGGACTAAAGGATTCGGCTTGCGTCGATGTTTGCCCCGTTGATTGCATCTACACTCGCGACCAGGACGACATGTTCTACATCAGCCCTGACGAGTGCATCGACTGCGCTGCCTGCGAGCCCGTCTGCCCCGTGACGGCCATCTTCGCCGAGGATGCAGTTCCCGCTCAGTGGACTGAGTACATCGCTAAGAACTACGACTACTTCAAAAACGTCGATCCCTCCGAACTTAAGCGCAAGTAAGAGCGGATTCTTCTGGTCTCCGATAGAGACTGGGAAGAGGGTTCAGCACATCCAGGGACGGCCTCCTGGGAACGAAACTATAAAACCTTTAAAGGGTCGCCCTTTAAAGGTTTTATATCGTCCGCTAGCGATCTCGTTCCGGGAGTTATCCCTGGAATCGTTGGGATGTTTGGGTTGGGACGCGCACTACAGACCACCTACTTTTCCCTCGATTTACCAGGACGCAACCAGATACTACGGCTAGGAGCCCTCAAATGATTGTCGACTCAACCCCCGAATTCGTAGAAGAAGCTTATAAGAAGATGGAGCGCAACCTGGAGGTTGTGCGATCCCGGTTCAACCGGCCGTTGACTCTGGCTGAGAAGTTGCTCTTGGGACACCTGGACGACGCAAAGGGCGCCGAGCTTGAACCAGGCGAAAGCTACATCATGCTCAACCCGGACCGTGTTGCTCACCAAGACGTGACCGGGCAGATGGCCATCCTCCAGTTCATGCAGTCTGGACGCACCGAAGTCGCCGTACCCACTACCGTCCACTGCGACCACTTGATCCAGGCCCGTGTCGGCGCATCGTCCGACCTGCAAGACGCTCTGAACGAAAGCAGTGAAGTCTACCAGTTCCTGGAGTCGTCCTGCCGCAAATACGGCATGGGCTTCTGGAAGCCCGGCTCCGGCATCATCCACCAAGTGAACCTAGAGAACTATGCCTTTCCTGGATGTCTGGTCATCGGGACCGACTCACACACCCCCAACGCCGGCGGCCTGGGCTGTCTGGCCATCGGTGTGGGCGGGGCCGACGCTGCCGATGTGATGGCCGGCCTGCCCTGGGAAGTCCGCTACCCCACTCTGGTGGGCGTTCGCCTCACCGGCGAGCTCAGCGGTTGGACCGCCCCCAAAGACGTGATCATCTACCTAGCCGGCGTTCTCACGGTTGCTGGCGGTACCAACGCCATCATCGAATACTTCGGTCCCGGCGTGAACTCCATCAGCTGCACCGGCAAGGCCACCATCACCAACATGGGCGCCGAGTTGGGCGCCACCGGTGATGTCTTCCCCTTCGACGAGCGGATGGCAACCTACCTGAAGGCCACGCGCCGACCCGAACTGGCCGAGCTGGCTGAGAAGTACAAGCACCTCCTCATCGCCGACCCCGAGGTTGAGAAGGACCCGGCCCAGTACTACGACCGCATCGTGGAGATCGACCTCTCCACGCTGGAGCCTCACATCACCGGGCCTCACTCGCCCGACCGCGCCCGCCCCATATCCGCCATGGCCAAAGAGGTCATTGAAGAAGGCTTCCCCGACAAGGTCTCTGCGGCGTTGGTCGGTAGCTGCACCAACTCGTCCTACGAAGACATGAGCCGCTGCGCCGACGTGGCCAACCAGGCTACGGCCCACGGCCTCAAGTCGGTATCTAATTTCATGATCACCCCCGGTTCCGAACAAGTGCGGGCAACGATTTCCCGTGATGGCCAACAGGCTGATCTGGAAGAGCTTGGCGGCGTGGTCTTGGCCAACGCCTGTGGCCCCTGCATCGGCCAGTGGAAACGGGACGAGATGCCCGAGGGCGAGCCGAACTCCATCGTCACCTCTTACAACCGTAACTTCCCCAAGCGGAACGACGCCAATTCAGGCACCATGAACTTCATCACCAGCCCCGAGCTGGCCGTCGCGCTTAGCCTGGGCGGCAGTTTGAGCTTCAACCCAATGACCGACACCCTCACCGGCGCCGACGGCAAAGAGTTCATGCTTGAAGCACCCAAACCGGCGCCTGAAGTCCCGGCCAACGGCTTCGACTCCGGAGCGGAAACCTACGTTGCCCCGCCCGAAGACGGTAGCGGAGTCAACGTGAATGTTGACCCCACCAGCACCCGGCTACAGGTCCTCGAACCGTGGCCCGCATGGGACGGCGAAGACTTCACCGACATGCCCGTGCTGGTGAAGGCCTCTGGCAAATGCACCACCGACCACATCTCTCCGGCCGGAGCCTGGCTGCGCTTCCGGGGACATCTAGATAACCTGAGCGACAACATGTTCTTGGGCGCGGTCAACGCTTTCACCGACGACCCGGGCACGGGATTGAACCAGCTCTCCGGCGAGCAGATCCAGCCGATCCCCGAGATCGCCAGGGAGTACAAGGCCCAGGGCATGCAGTGGATCGCCATCGGTGACAACAACTACGGAGAGGGCAGCAGCCGTGAGCACGCGGCCATGTCCCCTCGGATGTTGGGTGCGGCCGCGGTAATCACACGCAGCTTTGCCAGGATCCACGAGGCCAACCTCAAAAAGCAGGGCGTACTGCCTCTGACATTTGAGGACGCAGGCGACTATGACCTCATCCGGGCCGACGACCGGTTGAGCATCATCGGCCTGGCCAACATAACACCGGGGCAGCCTCTGATCTGCGTGGTATCCCACGACGACGGCGAGGAAGATCGCATCAACCTGCGCCACACCATGAACCCCGGTCAGATAAACTGGTTCCAGGCCGGTTCCGCCATGAACCATATGAAGAACACGGCAGGGTAGTAGGCAAAAGTACCGGTTCTTGCCAAACCACCTTGGTATAAGGCAATCGGTGGTTCGACAGGCTCACCATGAGCGGAATGGCTGACTGTCCACCATGAGCGGAAATGTTAGCCGCTCATCCTGAGCCTGTCGAAGGACCCCGGCGGCCAACCTATGGACCCGGACAACAAAAAAGGGCACCCCGATCGGGGTGCCCTTTTTTCTAACTAGCTAGCTGTTTAGCCCAGGTCATCCAAACAGGCATCGATCGGCTTGCTGAGGCAGGAGAATATCGGAGTGTCGACCAGCGTGTAGGGCCGGGCCTTCGACTCCCTGAGGTCCATGACCAGGTCCAAGAAATGGGACGGGTCATCAGTCTCGAACCCTAGCACAAACTCCTGATCGTCCAGCCCGAATGAATACGCGGTACTGATCTTGACGTCCGGGTATTTGTGCCCGATGACGAAGTGCTCGTTCATCAGGCTCTGGCGTTCTTCCTTGGGCAGCTGGTACCAGTCATGGGTCTTGATGAAGGGGTAGATAAAGAGGTATTTCCGGCCGATGATTCGCATCGTCGCAGCGCCGGTCCCTTCTTGGCCCTCGTGCTTGTGGTCGTCGATGTACGGCGACCGGCGGGTCATCGCCAGGTACGAATAGGGCATCGTCAAATATGGGGCAAGGTCGGTGTGGTTGACCCTGGCCATCAGTTCATTGATAGCCTCGATCTCTTCACTTACCTTCCAGAGCAGGAAATCAGCATCGCCCCGGGTGCCCACCAGGCTGTAGCTGGACATGGACACGCGGTCTGAGAACTCGCTCAGCACCTCGGCGAACTGTGCTTTAGAGTCTTGGCGTTCCTTCACTGGAAGCTGGCGCCACGCCGGGTCTACTTTGAAGAATGAGTACTTTACGAAATCTCGCCTGACTTGTTCTGTCATCTAACCCTACTTCGCGGAGTTTTTTGGGAACCCGCAGACAAATGAGGATGCGGTGTATCGGAATAATCATAGCAACGGCGAACTGCTTGTGGCAATGTAAAGCTCGCAGAATCTACCGAAACCTCAGCAGCCCGTTGATTTCCCGCCCGGCGGTGCTACAATCTGCGGGTGCCCCGCAAGAGGGCTCCGAATGCCCCACGCAGGGAAAAAATCACCCTAACAACGGCAAGATCGAGGTTGTAGCAATGGTTACTTTAGGCTCAGGTTCCTGGACTTACGAGGTAGAAGAGGGTTGGGGCAAGCTCCCCGACGGTTATTCCTTCAAAGAATGCGCCGCGGTCGGCGTTGACGCCCAGGACAACGTTTACGTTTTCAACCGGGGCGAGCACCCCATGATCGTCTTCGATAAGGACGGCAATTTCCTCCGTTCCTGGGGCGAGGGCGTTTATCCGCGTGCCCACGGCATCACCATGGGCCCCGATGACAGCATCTACCTGACTGATGACGGCGACCATACCGTGCGCAAATGCAACATGGACGGCTCGGTCATCTTTACCCTCGGCATCCCCGGCACGCCGGCTCCGTTCATGAGCGGCGACCCCTTCAACCGCTGCACACACGTGGCCCTGGACCCTCAGACAGCCGAATTCTACGTGTCTGACGGCTACGGCAACGCCAGAGTGCATAAGTACTCTCCGGACGGCAAGCTGCTCTTCTCCTGGGGCGAATCGGGCACCGGCCCCGGACAGTTCAACATCGCCCACAACGTCTGCACCGACAAAGACGGCTGGGTCTACGTGGCTGACCGCGAGAACCAGCGGATCCAGGTCTTCGACAAGAACGGCAAGTTCGAGACTCAGTGGAAGGACATGGCCCGCCCCTGCGGCCTGTTCATCGACACCAGCGGCGACCAACGGGTCTACGTTGGCGAACTGGGCGCGGCCATCGTCCCCAATGAGAAGGCCAACGGCCTTGGCCCCCGCATCGGCATCATGGACACCAAGGGGAATTACCTGGCCAAGCTCGGCGATGTCCCGGAAAGTGAAGAGGCCGGCAGCTTCATCGCTCCCCACGGCGTCTGCATCAACTCCAAGGGCGACATCTTCGTGGGCGAGGTTTCCTACACCCACACCGGAAGCAAGCTCTCCCCGCCCCGCGAGGTCCGCTCCCTACAAAAGCTGACCAAGAAGTAGGGCCTTGCCGACGACCCCTCATCGACAAACAATTCCTTCTCCCTTGCGAGGGAGAAGGGACAACTTCTCTTCGGAGCAAACATCCACATGGAAGTACGACTTGGCAGCCTGAAACGGGATGCCGAAGAAGCCCAGGGCACGACGGTCATCATCGATGTCTTCCGGGCTTTCACCACGGCGGCCATCGCCTTTGACCACGGAGCCAAGGAGATTACGCTGTTCGCCGAACCGGAAGACGCGCTCGCCCTGCACAAGAAGGGTGTTGGCGATTATCTGATGGGAGAAGTCGGCGGGAAAAAGCCGGACGGGTTCGACTTTGGGAATTCCCCCCACGAGATATCCCAGGTGGACCTGACAGGAAAGACTCTGATCCAATCCACCAGGGCCGGGACGGTGGGAGTCGAAGCAGCCGTGAACGCCTCAGAAATTTTCCTGGGGTCTTTCGTAGTCGCACAGGCCACAATGGATGCCGTTAAGGCTGGTGCGCCGGAGCTGGTCTCAATAATCGCCATGGGAGACCAGGGAGTGGCGCGTGCTGACGAAGACGAGCACTGCGGGATCTATCTCCGAAATATCCTGGAAGGCCGGAAGCCCGACTTCGCTGCAGTCAAAAGCCTGGTACTCGAGGGCGGGGCCACCCAGAAATTCTTCGATCCCAACCAGCCTCAGTACCATCCTGAAGATGTGACGCTGGCGTTGGAAGCCGACCGCTATGACTTCGCCATGAAGATCAGCCGGGAAGACGGCCTACTGGTGGCCCGGAAGCACGCGCTCTAGACCCTCAGACTTTGGCCGGGAACCGGTCCAGCTTCAGGTGCTCGACGCCGGGCACGTCGGATTTACCGTCGGCGATAAAGTCGCATACCATCTGCGCCATACCGGTGCTCCAAAGGATCCCTTTGCGGCCTGCCCCCGTTGCAACGTAGAGATTGTCCCAACCGTTGACCTTGTCCACGATAGGCATGCCGTCGCCCGACAGAGGCCGCAGGCAGGCAGTCTGCTGCACAAGCTCGACATCATCCATCCCGGGAATCATCTTCAAGAAATCGGCCATGATGCTGTCACGGGCGGCGGAATTTTGACTGTTGTCAAAGCCGGATTCTTCCTCAGTTGTGCCCGCCCAGATCAGTCCATCAGCCTTGGTGGCCACGTAACTGTGGGAGTAGTTCACGGCTAATTTCAGGGGTTCACGTTCGCTGCGCAGCCTGAGTATCTGACCTTTGAGGGGTGTGACGGGTATGTCTGCACCGCACCATTCCGAGGCCAGCCCGGTCCAAGGGCCCATGGCCAACACCACGGTTCCGGCGTTGATGGTGCCATTTTCTAGCTGAACTCCAACCACTCGTTCACCGTCGGTGATCAGTCCGGTGGCCCGGCGTTGAATCATTTCCGCTTTATACCGCTCCCCAGCCCGCATGGCTGCGAGAATGAACCGATACGGCTCCACGGCGCCCGGACTCTGCTCGAAGAGCGCTCCGGCGATCTCACCGCTAACCTGAGGCTCTTGTTTCCTGGCCTGCGAGTTGTCCAACCATTCGACGTGGAACCCGCCGACGTCCTTCATCCATTCGATGTCTTTCTTAGCCGCACTCACTTCATCGTCGGTGAAGGCCAGGTGGAGCCGGTCGCGAAGTTCGAACCCTACATCTATCCCAGAAGCGTCATGCAGCTCTCTAGCCAGGCTCCGGTGGCGGCCGTAGCACCACAGGCTGAATTCCAAAAGCGGTTCCGGCATACCGATACCGGTCAGCGGGTCCAACCCGCCAAAGGCGAAACCAGAGGCGTGGGCTCCCAGGGAGTCGGCCTCTAAGATTGTTACTTTATAGCCGCGCCGGCCCAGGAAATAGCCGCTTAAGCAGGCTACGATACCACCGCCGACAATCACCACATCCTTTGAATCAGTGGTCAATTTTTCTCTCTCTTTTGCGGCCCGTGTCTCGCCAAAGCATTAGGAAAACGCTGGCAAAATAGGGCAACATGTTATGTCCGCTAACGAGCTTACCACAGGCGCGGAGCGTGTGTGTTGAATCCCCGGAATACCGCCTGACTAAAGCCCTTTGAACCAGACCTCGAACCGGTCCAGATCAGCCATGTCGCCCCGGACCGACAGCTTGCCCAGGTGCATGCCATCGGCAGCAGTCAAACGTCCGTAGGTGAACAGCAGGTAGTTCTCTCCCGTCGTTGCCAGCATAAGGTCCGCCCCAGCAGCAGCACCGTCATCCACCTTGAAATTGTCTCCGGTGACCGTCAGATGGTTCAGTTCTGAATCGATCGTGAACTCAAAGACCAGCGGTTTCGGCAAGGGCGACGACGGCCGAAAACACATCTTCAGCCACCGGGGAGACATATCCAGCAAGATTGGCACGCAGTCGGGGTCCAGGCCGGGGTTGGTCTCGAGCGCAAAGCGTATGTCGTAGTCGTGTAATGCGAGCTCTTGGATGCGGAGTTCAACGTAGGCGGCCGCCGTCATAGCGCCCCGCCGGACGTGCCAGGCTAAAGTCTCCCACGAGTCTCCACTGAACTGATCAAACTCATGGTGGAGCTTCTCGTAGCTGGCATCGAACTCTTCCAGCATGCGGCCTTCCAGTTGGTTGCGGCGGTCGATGTCGCGCTGGGCGTTGGTGGCGGAAAGCTCAGCAGGTTGCGGAGGCACAAACCCTGCTGGCGGATTGGAGTCGCCGCCCCGGCCGCGTTCCATGCTTTCTCCCTGCCGTTCCGCGCCACCGATCAGGTGACTCACCACGTCTCTGACCTGCCACTCTGCGCAGGCGCTGGGCAGTTCCCACTGCTCCGGGGTCAACTCCCCCAGGTATCCCCTGATCTTGGCGGCCAGCCGCTTGGCCACTTCAACTCTATGCTCGATCTCAGTGATCTCAGCCGCCATTTAACCTGCTCCTGTGCCCTGTATTTTTACCTAGACGCGGACCGGTGGCGTCGGCATCGGCGTTCTTGTACAATCTCAGGCAATCCTGACCAGGCAATTTTGCCCGGGGCCTAGAGCCAGAAAAAGGAACGTCCAGACATGAAATTGTGCTTCTTTCACCTGATGCCCTACCAGGACCTGCCCGATAGCTTCGAGAAAGACTATCACAGCGTATGGGTGGACGCACCCAACTCCCTTTTCGACCCGGAAAAGGGGCACCATATGTACAACGATTTCCTCGACGAGCTGGAATACGCCGAGAAGATGGGTTTCGATGCCATCTGTGTGAACGAGCACCACGGCAACGCCTACGGCATGATGCCTTCGCCGAACCTGATGGCGTCGGCCATGATCAGGGCGACGTCCGAGGCTGCAGTCGTTGTATTGGGCAACAGCTTGGCGCTCTATAACCCGCCGATCAGGGTCGCTGAAGAGATGGCCATGCTGGACGTCATGAGCGGCGGGCGGCTCATCGCCGGGTTCCCACTGGGTACGGCCATGGACACCATCTTCGGTTACGGCCAGGTCCCAGTCACCCTGCGGGAGAAGTACACAGAAGCCCATGACCTGGTCATGAGGGCCTGGAAAGAACGGGAGCCCTTCGCCTTCAACGGTAAATACACCCAACTGCGCTACGTAAACATCTGGCCCAGGCCCTACCAGCAGCCCCATCCGCCCATCTGGGTGCCCGGCAGCGGCAGCCTGGAGACCTGGGACTGGACCATCGACAACGACTACGTCTACTGCTATCTGAGCTATTCCGGCTACAAGGTGGGTAAGACCATCATGGACGGGTTCTGGGACCAGATGGAACGGAAGGGCAAAGAGTTCAATCCCTACCACGCCGGGTTCCTGCAGATCGTCGCGGTTTCCGAGACCGACGAACAAGCCCAGGAATACAAGGACTCCATCGAGTATTTCTTCAAGAAGAGCCTGCACATTCCCGCTGGTTTCGGTAACCCGCCCGGCTACCGGTCGGTCAAGACCAACGCCTCGCAAGCCGGTGCGTCCACCTCGGACTCGCGGACCAAGCAGCTCAGCGATTTCACCTGGACCGATTATCTGGAGGCAGGCAACGTCATCGCTGGCAGCCCCAAGACGGTGATTGAAGAACTGACCCACGCCGTCAAGGAACTGCGGGTGGGTAACCTTATGCTGTTGCTCCAGTTCGGCGACATGCCCAAAGAATTGGCCCTGAAGAACACCACTCTGTTCGCCAACGAGGTCATGCCTCACATGCGTGACATCTGGTCCGAATACGAGACCCGTTGGTGGCCGGAAAAATTGTCGCCGGCTGCCCAGAAATCCAGCACTTAGCAGGTGGTATAACTTTGGCTCAAGAACCGATCTCAACTCAAGATTCCCACCCCCGCCAGCGCGTAACCGCCGGCGCGGTAGATGTGTCCTACGTGGATACCGGCAATGGAGACCCCATCGTGTTTCTCCACGGTAATCCCACGTCGTCATACCTCTGGCGCAACATCATCTCCCATCTGACGTCTGCCGGCCGGTGTTTGGCTCCCGACCTGATGGGTATGGGTGAGTCGGGTAGCTCGCCCAACGGCTCATACCGGTTCGCCGACCACAGTGCGATCTTGGACCAGTGGTTCGACGCCGTGGGCCTGACCGACAATGTCACTCTGGTGATCCACGACTGGGGCTCAGCCTTGGGGTTCCACTGGGCCAAGCGTCATCCGGAACGGGTCAAGGGAATCGTCTACATGGAGGCCATCGTCAGACCGGTCACCTGGGAAGAGTGGCCGGACGCCGCACGCCAGGTGTTCCAGGGGTTCCGCTCGCCTGCGGGAGAAGAAATGGTCTTAGAGAAGAACCTCTTCGTGGAACGGGTGCTGCCTGGCAGTGTGATCAGAGGCCTGACAGAAGCAGAGATGACCGTCTACCGCAAGCCTTATCTGGAGGCCGGAGAATCGCGCCGGCCCACGCTGACCTGGCCGAGGGAGATCCCCATCGACGGAGAGCCTGCAGACGTGGTCCAGATAGCCTCTGACTACAGCGAGTGGCTCGCAGCCAGCCAGGTGCCCAAGCTGTTCATCAATGCCGAGCCGGGCGCCATTCTCACCGGGCCCCAGCGTGAGTTCTGCCGCACCTGGCCCAACCAGCAGGAAATGACTGTCAAAGGGACCCACTTCATACAAGAGGACTCACCAGCCGAGATCGGGCAGGCGATCGCTCAGTGGTACCAGGCTCTTTAAGAAAAAATATCCGAAACCAAATCCGTTCGTGGTGAGCTTGTCGGACCATTATTTTCGCGGAGAGGCCCTTCGACAGGCTCAGGACGAACGGGCCAAAACTAGCTAATTTCGCGAAACACATATCTGCAACAGTGGGTCAAATAACGGAGTAGACATGCCGGAGACTTTGAACATTTCCCTGCGGGGCGGCGATTTTGAGGCCGAGGTGCTTAAAGGCGGCAGCGGGCCGCCACTGCTGTACCTGCACGGCGCAGTCGGACAGAAGGGTTGGGCGCCGTTCCTGGACGCTCTTGCTGAGAAATTCACTGTCTACGCTCCCTATATGCCCGGCTACTCCAAGTCCAACGGCCTGGAGAAGCTGGACGACGTCGCCGACCTGACCCTCTACCAGTTCGAACTCCTGGATGCCCTGGGCGTGTCAAAGACCCATGTGGTGGGCCATTTCCTGGGCGGCATGATCGCCGCCGAGATGGCCGCCTACTCACCCAGCTATGTCGACCGCCTGGTCCTGGCCGCACCGGCGGGAACCTGGCTGGACTCAGACCCCGTTGCCGATCTTTTGGCCATGACTGAAAAAGAATTGCTGGAAAACCTCTGGTCCTCCGCATCCAGTTCCATGAGCCTGTCTACCGCCGATTTCGAAGCTAATTCTCGGTTGAAAGCCGCTCTGTCCGCCGACCGGATGCAGGACTTGACCGCCGCCGGAAAGTTCCTCTGGCCCATCCCGGACCGTGGCCTCAAACGCCGGGCCTACAGGATCAAGGCGCCATCCCTGATCTTGTGGGGCGAGAACGACCGGATAATTCCGCCGGTCTATGCCGATGACTTTTCTAAACTGGTAGCCGGCTCCCAGGTATCGGTCATACCCAATGCCGGGCACCTTTTGATGATCGAACGGGCCGAAGTCTTCGCCAGCGCCGTATCAGATTTCCTAAGCTAGACTTTAGGCTGTTCCGGGGGTTCAACACTGGAATAATTATCTGAATTCCTAAAACCATCGGTCATCGAGTAGACCAGCCGGTCGACGTTATCCCAAGACACTATTATCATGCTGGTGGCCGTCATGGCTGAATCCTCCCAGGTCACCCGAGGTGCGAATGACTCTCCAAACGCAAGAACGATTGTCAGCCCTGGAACACATCCTCCAAGAGATGGGCTCGGTTGCCGTGGCCTTCTCCGGGGGCGTAGATAGCACTCTGGTCGCCGTGGCGGCCCACCGAGTCCTTGGCGACAAGGCATTGGCCGTAACCGCCGTTTCACCGGCCCTGGCCAAGCGCGAGCTGGAAGAGACAGTGAGCCTGGCCGAGCAGTTCGGGTTCGCCCACCGCATCATCCACACGGACGAGATGGCCCAGGAAGGCTATGTGGCCAACTCTCCCCAGCGCTGCTACTTCTGTAAGACCGAACTCTACGGCCAACTCACCGAGCTGGCGGAAAAAGAGGCCATCCAGTGGGTGGTCAACGGGGCCAATACTGACGACATCGGCGACTACCGCCCCGGCATGGTGGCCGCGTCCGAGCACAAGGTCCGCAGTCCCATGGTGGAAGCCGGGCTGACCAAGGCCGACGTGCGCGCCATCGCCAAGTCTCTGGACATACCCATCTGGGACAAACCGGCCCAACCTTGTCTCTCTTCCCGTATCCCCTACGGCATACCCGTAACCGTCGAGAGCCTATCAAAGATCGAACGCGCTGAAGACTACCTCAGGGGTCTGGGCCTGAAAGAGGTCCGGGCCAGGCACCACGACCAGCTCTGCCGCATCGAGGTCAGCGAGGATGAGATCGACCTAGCCTTCGGCCGCCGCAAGGAGATTGTCGCAGCCATCAAGAAGATCGGTTATCTCTGGGTGTCGCTCGATATGTCCGGGCTTCGCTCGGGCAGCCTCAACGACCAACTCAACCTGACAGAAAATGCCAACCAAAATCCCTTAGCAATCGGATTGAAGGCCGGGTTATGAGAATAGCCTTCATACAACCAATCGGCGGCGCCAGCGGCGATATGATGCTGGGCGCTCTGACTGACCTGGGTATGCCCATCGAACACCTGGAGAGTGAGCTGGACAGGCTGAACGTCGGCGGCTACCGCTTGGAGGCACGCACGGAGACCCGCTGCGAGATGCGCGGGACTTATCTGAAGGTTGACCTGGAAGACGAAACCCGCTATTCGCCCAAGCAGTTGCTGGAAACAGTCGATGGCAGCAGCCTGTCCGACCCCGTGAAAGACCGGTCCTGCCGGGTACTGAAGGCGCTCTGGGAAGCGGAATGCCGAGTCCACGGTGAAACCCAAGACATATTAGAACTTGAAGAACTGGGCAGCGTCGACACCCTCGTCGACGTGGTCGGCTCATCAATCGGGTTCGAATACCTTGGTGTTGCCGGCATCCACGCCGCACCCCTGGTCATCGGCAATGCCACCCCGCCGCGCTGGGCTGGTGGTTATTCCAACCCTGCGCCGGCCACATTGGAGTTGATCGCCGCGGCAGGAGCGCCGGTCATCGGCGACAAACCGATGTATGAAGAAGCCGGCGAACTCACCACGCCCACGGGAGCGGCACTAATCACGACCTTGGCCGAATTCGGACGGCCCGCCTTTTCCGTCGACCGCGTTGGTCTGGGGCTGGGCACCAAGGACCCGGCCGGGTTTCCCAACGCATTACGGGTCTGGCTGGGAGAGATGGCCCAAGCCGAGGCTGGTTCGACGACACAACAGGGCCAGGTGGTGCTGTTGGAGACAAACCTAGATGATGTTTCCGGCCTAGTGCTGGGCTATGCCCAAGAGAAGTTATTCGCCATTGGCGCACTGGACGTCTGGAACACGCCCATCCAGATGAAGAAGAACCGCCCCGGCACTGTGCTCTCGGTGTTGGTGCCCAAGGACAAAGAGCGGGAGGCGTCGGAGGTCATTCTCCGGGAGACGCCCACGCTGGGCATCCGCACCCGCCTGGTCGACCGGCACGTCGCTGACCGCCAGATGAAAACCATCGAGACCGATCTGGGGACCATCACGGTAAAGGTCAAGATATTAGATGGCCGGCCGGTCAGCGCGTCTCCGGAGCCTGATGAGGTCCGCCGCATCGCCCTGGAGACGGGCATCCCATTCCAGGAGGTCTATCAGAGGGCCACTGAAGCAGCTAGGCAGCAGTTACTCGGCTAGAAGCCATTTCGTTCTAAGGCAGCCAGGCAGCAATTACTCGACTAGAAGCCAAATTAATCGGAGAGAGGGGAAAATGTACGACTACTCTAAATTCTCAGACGCAGACCTGAAAGAGTGCGGAGCCAACCTGGCCGCATTGGGTGCCGGGTCTTCCAACATGGAAGAGGTGGCCAACAAGACCGTGAACTACCTGTACGACAATATCAGCGACGCCACAGGCGGCAGCGCCAATGCTCTGGTACGGTTCTACAAGACCCACCCTTACGACCAACTAGACCAGGGCCTGCAGGGGTTCGCCCAAGGCATCTTGGGTTCAGCTCCCAACTCCGACACCAACTGTCTAACCATGCTCGGCACCACCGGCGATAACGACGACTGGAAGTCCCGGGGCAAGTCCAATGGTCACCGAGCCATCCCTTTGGCTTCCGCCGACATGGTGGCCAGCATTCCCATGATATCCCGGCTACTGACGCAGTTCGGCATCTACGTAGGGTCAGTGATGCGCCCGGACCCGATGCTTATCGGCGACATGTCTAAAAAGACCTACAACACGTTCTTCGTGCCCGAAGCCGTGGGCAGCCCTTACATCCCAGCCCAAGACGATTTCGTTATACCCAATGGGATCAAGTCAGTATTGGGTTTTGGCGGCGTGCTGTCGTCAGGAGAATTGTTCGTGGTGATCATGTTCTCGAAGATCAGCATCCCCGCCGACCTGGCCAACAAATTCAGCGCGGTGGGCGCCAGTGTCAAAGAGGCGGTCGAGCCGTTTGTCGGCAACAAGGTTTTCGCATAACATCAGGTAATCGATCTCTGGGGCCGGAAGGATTATCTTCCGGTCCCAGCGTAGCCACTTAGGAGCATAACCATCGAAGAGAGCCGCTTGAGGGACCTTCTGGAACGGTTCAAAGAGAACGGTATGACCGTGGATACCGCCGTGGAACAGCTGCGCGACCTTCCCTACCAGGACATCGGGTTCGCCAAGCTGGACCATCACCGTCCCCTGCGTACCGGCTGGCCCGAGGTCGTCTTCGGCAAGGGTAAGACCCCGGATCAGATTGCCCAGATCGTCAGCGCCATGAAGGGACGCGGTCATCCGGTGCTGGTCACGAAATCGGACGAAGAAGCCTACCGGGAAGTCCTTAAGGACACGCCCGAGGCCGAGTTCCACAAACTGCCCAAGGCCATCGTCGTCCCCGGGCCAGAGCAAACAACCCTGAAACAGGGCATAACCGTTGTGACCGCCGGCACCGCCGACCTACCCGTGGCCGAAGAGGCTGTCCTGACCGCCTCGCTCATGGGCAACGACGTTACTCTGGTGAGCGATGTTGGGGTGGCCGGGCTGCACCGGCTGCTGGACCAAGTGCCGGTCATCCAAAAAGCTCGGGTGTTGATCGTGGTTGCGGGCATGGACGCTGCTCTGGTGGGAGTGGTCTCCGGCCTGGTATCGGTCCCGGTGATCGCAGTGCCCACCAGCACCGGCTACGGTGCCAGCTTCGACGGCCTGGCCCCGCTCCTCAGCATGCTGAACAGCTGTGCCCCCGGCGTGTCCGTGGTCAACATTGACAACGGCTTCGGCGCCGGACACCTGGCCGCTCTAACCAATGGCATTGGGGCAAATACCTCCGGCGACGAAATCGGCCCGAGCCATTGAGCTTGGTTACCCCATACACCGCTGTTAGACTGCTTCTGTGAACGCACGATGGGGCTGCATGATTCTGGCTTTTGTGTTGGCGGGTTTTTTGATCCTGATCCTGATTTCATCCCGCGTAACAGGCGTTCCTATCTAGCATTCCTGCGCCCCGGCCAAACCCACTGCGCAGCCTCACTCCCCAACCGCATTTTCCAGGTGGTTTACCTCCAGCAGCTTGCCTGACTTATCCAGGTGCACCGTGATCACGTCTATGCGCCATTGCGCCTGCTCCAGGTCGTTCTTCTGCAGGTAGTCTTGGGCGGTGGCGATCAGGCGGCGGGATTTGGTTGCGGTGACCGACTCTTCCGGAGTACCAAAGGCAGTTCCCCGGCGGGTTTTGACCTCGACGAACACGAATTCCTCGCCCAGGCGCGCCACTATATCCACCTCACCCCATCGGCTGCGGTAGTTGGTGGCCAACACGGTATAGCCCTGGCCTTCCAGGTAACGGCGGGCGTGGTCTTCTCCCCAGCGACCGAGGCGGCCTTGAGGGGTGGACAATTTCAGTCGCCGCTGGGCGCGAACATGATGGCTTGGGCCACGGGGGCGAACGACCGGCGGTGGATCGGGCAGGGGCCGAGTTCGTTCAACCGTTCGAAGTGGGCCTTGGTGGGGTAACCCTTGTGCTGGGCGAAGTTGTAGCCAGGGTAGGTCTCTTCAGCTTCGACCATCAAACGGTCCCGGGTGACCTTGGCCACGTTGGATGCTGCGGCGATGGAGTAGCTGCGGCTGTCCCCTTTGACGATGGTGTCGTAGGTGTAGGCGCACTCACGGACATGGATAAAATCCAGGAGCAGGTGTCCCGGCTTGAGGTGAAGCTGGCCAACAGCGCGGAGCATGGCCGCCAAGGCAGCGTGACCGATGCCCATCTGGTCGATGTCTTCGGGGCTGACCATCCCCACTCCCACAGCCAGAGCGTGCTTGTGGATAACCTCGACGGCGCGTTCCCGCCGAGCGTGGGTCAGCTTTTTGGAGTCGTCCAGATATTGGAGCCAAGGCTCGGACCCAGTCAGGTCAGGGGGAAGTATCACGGCCGCGGCGACCACCGGCCCGGCCAGCGGCCCTCTCCCGGCCTCATCAACGCCGGCAACATGCTCTATACCACGCCTGTGTATCCCAGATTCCAGGGAAAGGTCCGGCATCAGCCACCTCGCAAAGCTAGGCAGTTGCCGTTGGCTGGTCCTCTGTCACGCCGGTCTTAACTCCGGTAGTAACTCCGGGGTCCAGGGCAGGCTCTATCGTCCCACCGCCCAACAGCACATCACCTTGATAGAATACCGCAGCCTGGCCCGGCGTCACCGACCTCTGGGGCCTGGAAAACCGGACAATCGCGCCGTCGCCGTTCGGGTGTAGCACGGCGTCGGCTTCGTTGGACTTGTAGCGAATCTTAACTTTGACGTCCACCGGTCCCTGGGGTGTGAAGCCCAGTGGATAATTAACGGCTGACACGCGCATCTCGTCCCGCATCAGGGCTTCTTCCGGCCCGATGACCACCCGGCGCGACTCAGGCTCCAGCCGCACCACGAACCGGGGTTCGCCCTCCGTGATGCCCAGACCTCGACGCTGCCCGATGGTGAAGTACTCGATGCCCTCATGGCGACCCAACACAGTCCCGTCGAGATCGACTATGTCTCCAGGCGTTGTGTCGATGCGTTTCTTCAGGAAGGACTTGTAGTCGCCCATTGGTATGAAGCAGATGTCCTGGCTGTCGGGCTTGGCCGCGTTCAGCAGACCGGCATCCTCAGCCATCTGGCGTATCTGATCTTTGGGGTATTCACCCACCGGCATCAACGTGCGGGCAAGTTGTTCCTGCCCCATGCCGAACAGGACATACGACTGATCTTTGGCTGGGTCGACGGCTTTTTTGAGCAACACGCCGTCTGCACTGCGCTCGATGCGTGCGTAGTGGCCGGTGGCCAGGTAATCAGCCTCCAGGACGGCGGCCCGTTCCATCAGGTGGCTGAACTTGATCTTGTCGTTGCAGGCGATGCAGGGGTGGGGCGTGCGGCCCAGCTGGTACTCGGAGGTGAAATAGTCCACCACCTGAGACTGGAACTCACGCTGGGTGTTCAGAACATAGTGGGGGATGCCCAGGCGGCGGCACACCGAGCGGGCGTCTTCAACGTCGTCCAACGTGCAGCAACCCTGGTAGTTGGGAGGAAGGTCTTCTCCGTCCAAGTTGTAGAGCTTTAAAGTGACGCCCACGACGTCGTAGCCTTGCTGCGTCAACAGCAAAGCGGCCACGGAGGAATCCACCCCTCCACTCATGGCGACTACTACTTTTTCCGGCATCTTGATCGACTCTCTAAAACCTGACTGAATTCTCAGGCTAGCACAACCATAGGGGTGGAACAACCTGTGGAATAACCGGTCGAGCGTAGGCCCGTATCATCTCTAACTAGGCCCAAGCAGACAATACCGACGCATCCGAGATCCGATATTAGTAGTAGTCTATTAGCGAGACGCCGAGTCTTAGCCTGCCGCCAGGCTCAAGAAAATCATAATTCAGGAAGGCTGATGGCCGAAAGAGACACCGCTGCATCATCTGGAGACCAGTTCTGCGGGAACTGCGGCGCTGTGGTCATGCCTGGTTCTGCAGCTTGCAGCCGGTGCGGTGTGGCCATCGAGCATGAGCACGACCTCTTTGAAGACTTGGAGGAAGACTACGTGCCCTACTGTCGGGCCTGCGGCGTGCCGGTGCCCAGGGAAGCGGCCCTCCACTGCACCAAATGCGGCGTCACTCCTCTCTGCCGGGAGCATTTCTACCCATCAACACGCTCCTGCTCGTTGTGCCCGCCAGAATTGACCGCAGAGAGTCCTGAGGAAACCGATTCGCCGGTCACCAAACGCTTTTCCGGCCCGTGGGCCCAGGCGCCAGCCGCCGTCCCCTGCGCTGAATGCGGTGCCCGTATCCGCCAGGGCGTGGAATTCTGCCCCAACTGCGGCTCGAAGCAGGAAAGCTATGGCGCGGGCCGCTACGCCGGATTCCTACCACGCCTGGGTGCGTTCGTGATCGACAACTTGATCACCGGTGTCCCGGTTGCCCTTTTTGCCATCTTCATCGACATACCGGCCTTGGGCACGGTCATATCCATCGCCTACTATGTGTTGTTCACCTACTACCGTGGCCAAACCCCAGGCAAGATGCTGCTGGGGCTACATGTACAGGACGAGAACGGCAATAAGCCGACCCTGAAGCAGGTGCTCCTGCGTGAGGTGGTAGGCAAGATAATATCCACCATAATCCTGCTGATCGGGTACCTGTGGATACTCTGGGACCCCAAGAAACGAGGCTGGCACGACTACATCGCCGGCACCTACGTCATCAAGAAATAGAGTATTGGCGCGTGAACGTCGTGCCTCTGCATCGAATACCGCAGTGCATGCCACGGTCTGCTACACTGCCCCAAACCGAATTCGGGCGCAAATTGGAGAACCTTCATGCCAGTCACATTTGGCACCTCATTGCCCAGCCGCGGCGACATGGCCGGGCCGGAACAACTACGCAGCGTGGCCCAGAGGGCCGAGGACCTGGGCTACGACCATGTCTGGGTCAGTGACCACATTGTCCTGCCCAAGAAGGTCGACTCGTTCTACCCCTACGCCGCTGACGGCGTCCCCACCTTCAAGCCTGATGAGCCGTACTTCGAGCCGCTGGCCGCGCTGAACTTCATCGCCGGCTGTACCCAGCGGATACGTCTGGGCACGCACGTGCTGATCATCCCCTACCGCAACCCGGTACTCACGGCCAAGATGCTTTCCACCCTGGACGTCCTCTCCGGCGGCCGGGTGATCCTGGGCGCAGGCGTGGGCTGGATGGAAGAAGAGTTCCAGGCGATGGGTCTGGACACCTACAAAGAGCGGGGCGCGGTGACCGACGAATACCTGGAGCTGTACAAAGAGCTCTGGACCAAAGAGAACCCGTCCTTCCAGGGTAAGTACTACCAGATATCCGACAGTGGGTTTGAGCCGAAACCGGCGCAGAAACCCCATATTCCCATCTGGATCGGCGGACACACCGGACCGGCCATCCGACGCGCCGCCAAGTACGGCGACGGATGGATGCCCATCGGCCTGCGTCCCCCCGCCATCCTCGACCCCGAGGAGTTAGGCGGCAAGATCGCCCGTCTGCGGAAGCTAACAGTGGAGGCAGGAAGGCCTGAGGACGCGGTGGCGCTGACCTTCAGCACCAGCGTTGTGTTCAACGATGCCGCAGGCAGCTCACGGGAGATGATGCAGGGACGGCCCGAGCAGATAGCCGCCGACCTGCGCCAGTATCAGGACCTGGGCGTGGCCAATTTCATCGTCAACTTCCAGGGCGGCACGGTGCCTGAACTTCAGGAGAACATGGAGCGCTTCTCTCGGGAAGTGATGACCTTGATTCCGGATTAACGTGGTACGTCGGGACGAAGCGGCCCTGCGTATATCATCACCGTAGGGGCGGGTTTCCAACCCGCCCTGGTAATCATAAACCGGACCCCTCGTTGCAGATGGGTTGAAGGGTGACGCTTCTCCGCCGTGGTCCACTTCGCTTTATTTACCGTGGCAGCGAAAAGCAGGGCAGGTTAGAAACCTGCCCCTACGTACACCGGCATGTGCGGTTGACATGATTTGGAAGGGGTGAGGCCGCTACTGGCCGGGCGGGCGGTAGGTGATTTCTTTGGCTTTTTGGGCCGCTGCGAACCCGTCGGCAGTCGGTATCAGAACAGTGGTATGTATATTGGTCACTGCGCCGGAGGCTCCAACCGCCATCGACAACCCCGCCATCGCAATATCGTCGGGCGCCTCCATGACGATTACAACGTCAAATTCGCCGAAGCAGTAATCTATGGAATGAACTTTGCCGCCTATGGATTCCACCAAAGTTACGAGCACGCCCGATCGGTCTTGAGGACTGGAGACCAACCCGGCTATGCCCTGCTGTGTGTAATTTGCCTGAACTAAATAACGGGCCATATTACCCCCAAACGTTTGTAGCTTTGAAGTCTGGCGAATCCTAGCACACCGTTTCGGCCTAGGCGACCGGCGCTTCGGTCACCCCGTACTTCTGTTCCAGTTCGTAGACGGCGTCCAGGCCCATGAGCCCGGCCACGTCCCAGCGGGTACCGTAGCGGTCCGGGTTAACTGCGCCCTCTTCCATCAACTCGGTGAAAGAGTCCTTGAGCTGCTTGTAGATCAGCCAGATGGTGCTGCCGCAGATCATGACCTTGTAGCCTAGGGCGTCCATTTCCTTGGTGTTGGCCAAGTCTCCGTTGTACATCCGGGGCAATGTGCCCATATCACGGGCGTAGTTCTCGATATCCTCGCGACTCTTGATCCCATCGACGAACACCAGGTCTGCTCCGGCCTCGATGTAGGCGTGGGAGCGTTCGATGGTGTCTTCCCAGCCGGTCACGGCGTAGGCGTCACAACGGGCGATGACCAGGAAATCGGGGTCTGAACGAGCGTCC
Organism: Dehalococcoidia bacterium; assembly: GCA_963693555.1. Taxonomy (GTDB): domain Bacteria; phylum Chloroflexota; class Dehalococcoidia; order Lucifugimonadales; family UBA3495; genus UBA9611. The sequence goes on from CAVOAA010000004.1 coordinate 37,466, forward strand.
AGAGCAGCCTTGATCTTCTGCACGGCTTCTTCCTGGGGGATTACTTGCTTGCCAGCGAAGAACCCGCATTTCTTGGGGAACACCTGGTCTTCGATATGCACACCGGCCACTCCGGCGGCTTCGTATTCACGAATGGTGCGCTGGACGTTCAGGGGGTTGCCGTACCCGGTGTCGGCATCGCAGATCACGGGAATGTCCACCGCACCGGCGATGTATTTGGCGTTGGCCACCATCTCGGTCATGGTCAGCAGGCCCACGTCGGGGAATCCCCGTTCGGCGGACGTACCGGCCCCGGTCATATAAACAGCCTTGAATCCCACAGACTCGGCGATCTTGGCGTGGAATGCGTTGCACACGAATGGCGCAACGGTCAGGCTGCCGGAATTGATCATTTGGCGTAGCTTGGTAGTCGTCTTCATAACTTGGTCTCCTCTCAAATCAGGCACGAATCAGCTTGGGCCTGCGGATTGGGAGCATGATAACCCAGGTCATGTTTGGCCGCCAGCGGGAAATCCCAAAATCCCCCTCGGTCCCCCTTTACGAAAGGGGGAAGTTTTGAACTTTAGAGGACGTAGCTTGAAAGGTGTTCCCAGCGGATGTCGTTGGCCCAGCTGCCGTTGCTCCAGTCGTCGCCGGCAGCCTCCGAGTGATAGCGCAGCAACACCAGCCGCCAGGCCCGGGCCACCGAGGGCACGCCCACGTCTATCGCCACCCCTTGGGCGAATTCAGAGGCGTCTGCCATGACCGGCGACGGCAGGTCGGCGTGTTCCATGAGGTTGATCCTGGGATGGAACTCACCAGAGTCCGGCGGCAATTCCGCGCCGGGAAGTTCGCCCACCATCGCCAACGCATCACGCCTCAACGTCATCAGAGGGTGGTTGGGGTCACTAAGCTGAAAATCCAGGAAGATATTGTTTAGTTTCCGGTCCCCGTCATCGCCGTCCCGGCCGCTGGCCACGCCACGGCAATTGATCGAGAAACGGGCGTTGCGCTTGCGACTCTCCTCTGCGATCCGGCCGGCGCCGTGGGCCAGGTGGTCGACCACTGTATCTGAACACTGGAAATAGCCGACCACGCTCATGCGCAGCATGTGCATCTCTGCCGCCCACGACCCGTACTGGCCGCAGACGATGTTCCGGGTCCGGTAGGCCCTGGCGGTAAACGCGGGCTCAACGGCCAATTCGATGCCCAACCTTGTAGACACTGCATCCTCCTCACATCAGGGACGTTCCGTTTGCTATCGGACCCGGTCCCGCCCACCACATCAGCGACCAGTGGGAATCGTTTTATTGAATCTTGGCCAGACTATCGGCCAGCTCCGCCAAGCCGGGCACTTCCAAGTCGGCCTGAGAGCCGTCGGAATCGACGTATGGAATCTCGTAGCGGTTTATGTAGGCCCCCGCCATGCCTGCAACCCTGGCGCCCCGGATATCCCAGGCGTGGGCGGCAACGTGGAGAACCTGCTCGCCCGGCACACCCAGTTCCTTGATGGCATGTTTGTAGACCCCGGAGTGGGGTTTGTAGTAACCGGCCTGCTCGGCAGAGATTGCGCGGTCGACGGGTATGCCCAGTCCGCTCACAGCGCCATCAAGGGATTTCAGGTCACCGTTGGAGAGGACCGACATCTGGTATTTCCCCAAGTCTTTGATCCGTATCAAGTGCTCTTTCACGTCGGGAAAGAGGGTCGGGGTTGCTTTGACCGTCACCAGTTTTTCGATATCGTCCTGGGTGTGGTCGATCTTAAGCTTGAAAAAGAGCCCGCTCAGAGTAACCCGCCGCACGATCTCAAACGCCGTGCGAGGGCGTCCCAGCAGCGAGTCGACGTTGCTCTCATGGAGGTAGGTGGTCTCCCAGGCCTGCACCACGTCTTCGGCGCTGCCAGGGTAGCCTTTGGCCTTGAGGAATTCGTCGAATCCGGCGGCAAAGCTGGCCACGAGGTCCAGCAATGTGCCGTACATGTCGAAGGTGATGGCGCGAACAGGCGCGAGGGGTAGTTTCTGCATTAAGACCGCCTAAGGAAAGTTTAGATTTCGCCCCGTGGCGTGTAAACCGATACTAGCCGTGTTAGGGACAAGTATGTGATGCAGTTAACCGATCGCCCGATTCGCGATCACTACGGTGAATGAGGTGGACCCGGAAATTCGGACAGGTGGCTAAGTGAGGATCCCGCTCCTAAAATAAACACAGCTGTTGCTGTGAAGAAGGAGTGGGACATGTCGAAAGAGCGGAGGAAGCACAGCCCATCAT
>CAVOAA010000005.1:0-39667 GCA_963693555.1 Dehalococcoidia bacterium
TCGCTGGTCAGAAGCAACCGGTCCAGAAGAGACTCGTCCATACCTTCAGCCTTGGCTTCTTGATAGTCTTCTTCGTTGGCTGACAACACAGCGGCTTGGTCAGACCGGAGCAGACCGGCCAGGTTCAGCAACACCCGGTTCTTGTCCTCGGTCGATAACCGGGCCAACTTCCGAGAGGCGTTCCGGGCGGCTAGGCCCAGGGCATGTATGTCTTCCACTGTCTTGGTATTCATTTTATAAAAGCACCAGGTTATAAAAGCACCAGATTATTCCGGTGCACCACTTCTTGGCCGTAGTGGTAGCCCAGAGTCTCTTCGATACGGTCTGAGCGCAGTCCCTGAATCTTGCCGATGTCCCGGGCTGCGTAGTTGGCGATGCCGCAGGCGATTTTGACGCCCTTGGAATCCACAACGTAGATGGATTCGCCACGGCTGAATTCGCCCTCGACTGACTGGATACCGGCCGGCAAAAGGCTCCGGTGGTCTTTAACCAACGCCCCGGCGGCGCCCGAGTCCACGATTATCTGCCCCCGCTGCGATATGCCACTGAGCATCCACCGCTTGCGGGCTTCCATCTTGCCATCGGCGGCCTTGAAGAAGGTTCCAACAGGCTCGCCTTGTGCGGCACGCAATACCGCATCTTTGGCACCACTATGGCACATAACCATGGGCATGCCCGACGTCGTAACCAGTTTGGCTGCTTCCAGTTTGGTGGCCATGCCGCCCCTGGCCCAGGGATGCAATTCCTCTCCGGCCAACGCCTCTATCCGGGCGTCCACCCGGTCGACTTCCGTTATCAGTGTAGCGTTGGGGTCGGTGCGCGGGTCTGCGGAATACAGGCCTTCGGTGTCGGTCAGCACAATCAGCAGATCGGCGTCCACCAGGTTCGCCACCAGGGCGGAGAGTCGGTCATTGTCTCCGAAAACCTCGCCAATCTCGTCTACTGCCACCACATCGTTCTCGTTGACCACGGGCACCACGCCCAGTTCCAATAACCGTTGCAGGGTGTTGCCCACGTTTAAGTAGGACTGCCGGTTGGATAGGTCGGCGATGGTCAGCAGGGTCTGCGCGATCTGGGCGTCGTGGGCGGCGAACATCTCCTGGTAGGTGTGCATCAGCCGACTCTGGCCCACTGCCGCGAACACCTGGCGCGAGGAAATGTCGTGTCCCAGGTTCTCACGGGTCTGACCCAATGCCGAGCGTCCGGCGGCGATGGCGCCAGAAGTCACCAACAGCACCTCGCCCGAGGCGTTGCGCACTTGACAGATCTGGCGCACCAGATCAGCCATGACCTCCGAGTCCAGACCGGAGGGCCCGGTCAGGGCGCCGGTACCGGCTTTGACCACGATGCGCCGGTAACGAAGGGCGCCGGACGCCCGATTGTTTTCTGCCTTGTTTTGTTGACTCTCTCTGGCCATAGTAAGGGTTCTTCGGAGCTAGAAATCGGTATGAAAATGGGCGGTTTGGGGCCGCCACGCTCACCGGATATTATAGCACGCACGCCTGTGGCCCCAGGCTAGACCCAAGGTGCCGAAACACCTGATTTAGGTACGCGTTAGCCTCTAGACCCAGCGAGGCTGCGTACCCAGCGGGATGCCGAAGATGTGCTTGCCGACCTCTTCCCGCACCAGGTCCGGCGTGCTTACGGCGTGGAGGGTGCCCATGCGGACGTCCCGGTAATACCGCTCAAAGTTATCGCTCTCAAACAGGCCGTGGGCGCCCCTAACTCCGAAGAGCCGGTCGACAGCTTTCTGGGCGTTTTCCCTGGCCACAAGCCCGGCCATATCCATGCGGGAGGCGTCCGTGGGGACAAAAGCCTCGCCGGCCAGGGCTTTGTTGGTGATGGAACGGGCCTCTTGGACCAGGAACGCGCGGCCCGACTCAACCCACATGGCAGCGTCGGCCACGGCGAACTGGTTGCCGGGCATGCTGCCCCTAGTGGCGCCGCCCAGGGTCATACTGCGGGCCTTGCCGAACTCGATGGTCTCATCCAAAGCAGCCTGGGCCACACCCAGCATCATGGCCGACATCCAAACCCGTGCCGTGGTGGTCGGCACCTTCAGGGCCGCAGGGCCGTTGGGCAGCCACGATTCGTAGGGAGCCGGTGGGACGGCCACAGGCGCCATATCTTCAGCGACGAACACCTGGTCCAGCAGCACGTCGTTGGTCATGGAGCCCCGGGCTGACATGGACAGCCAGGTATCTTCGATGGTCAGTCCGGGCTGGGTGGTGGGCATCAGCATCCAGCGGTTTCCGCCGTCCACCATGGTGCTGAGGAACATCCAAGTTGATATGTTGGACCCGCTGACGAAGGGCCAGCGTCCCGATGCGATGAACCCACCGGGCGCGGGTTTGGTGTCGCCGCCAGGGATGGCGGCATGGGAGATCAATGAGCCGTTCTTAACCACGTCCTTGAGCAGGGAATGGGCGCCTTCGCCCATCATGCCCAGAGCACGATTGCAGAGGACCGAGTGGTTGCCCATGACCCAGGCGGTTGAGGCGCAGGCCCCGCCGATGATCTCGTATACGGCGATCTGTGTAACCAGGTCGGACTCGGTCCCACCGAGGTCAGCGGGGATGGTGACAGTCAGGAGCCCAGCTTCGTGTAGGTCCCGAATGTTCTCCACCGGCACCCGGCGATTCCGGTCGGCCTCGGGGGCGCGCTCCGCGATACGCATCGCAGCCTGTTTGGCCGCCCGCACCAGGTCTTCCCTAGGCTCGATAGCTACTGGATTGATTATCGTGGGGTTAGACATTGCTGGCTTCCTCAGTCACAGGCTGGGACCGCTGGTCGATCAGTAAGTCCCAAAGATCGCTATCGATCTCGGCGCCGCAGCAACTGGGATTCAAGAACAGATACTCTTCCGCCAGATTATCGTGGATGTTAACTGATGGAGCGGGACCAAAAAATACGCCAATAACATGGTTCATCCAGTCGCTGACCCGGTCTAGAAAGCCGTCTGGGCTTGGAGCGACCTGGGCGGTGACGTTTCCTTGCAGGTTGCTTACTGTAGTCATCGTTTTCTCCTGGCCTATCGAATCGGTATGGATGAATATTAATTCGCCAAGGCAGGGGCCAACATCGACCAAAGTGCACAACTCTGAAAACCGGAAATTAAACGGTGGCACGCGGTGTATGTGCCGAAGTGTGTAGACGGCGGCACCTAGTAGCGGAAACCGAGGCTAAGGGCAGGAAAAAACGAGCGGTGCTTAGTCCGAGGATTCTTCCAGTGAGAGCAGACCCTCCTTGAGGGCATACCGGGTGGCTTCGGTGCGGTTGGCAACGTCGATCTTCTCGTAGATGTTGGCCACGTGCCTGCGGGTAGTACCCTCGGCGACGACCAACTCCTGGGCGATCTGGCTGTTGCTTCTGCCCTGGGCCAGGAGGCGCAGAACTTCGACTTCCCTTTGAGTCAGGCCGTCTGGGTAGGTGGCTTTCGCCACCGGCTGTGTTTTCAATGCCCCTTGGAGATTAGCCACCCGCTCCATCAATGGCCGCATGCCTAGTTCAGTGGCGATGGCCAGCGATTCGTCCAAAAGCGCAGCCGCTTTCTCGCGGTCGCCGGTACCCAATCGCAGGCATAAGGTATCGGCATAGTCACAGCAGGCCCAGCCCAGCTCGGGCAGATAGCCCGCTTTGCGGCAGAAAGCCGCAGCGTCCTCGAAGTTGCCTGCTGCCTGGTCAAGGTTGCCCATGGTCTGAGATAGAAGGCCACGGATGCGGTCAACCGCCAACCCCGGTCCATAAATAGAAGTAGGAGCCAGGGTCCCTGCGATCGGCTGTAATGCGCCATACAACTCTTTGGCTGCCGTCTCGTCTCCTCGTTGGGCGGCGATCAGTGCCAGGCCAACACGGGCTGCAACCGCAGCCGACGGATTAGCATCTGGCGAAGAAAATATAGACCGGGCAATGTCCTCGACGAGCTCAAACCTAGCCGCAATGCCAGTGATGTAGGAGACCATGGGAATGACCACAGCGGGAACGGTGTAATTCTGCTGGAATCTAGAATCAAATTCGCCGGCTCGAAAGTTTTCGAGAAGGATACTCAGATAGGCATCGCCGGCCGCGGTATCACCTAACTGATATTCCAATAGTGCCCTGGCTCCCATCAAACTAAACTCTTTGGGTGAGATTGCCAGGCCCTGCTCTGTAGATTCTCTGGCGGTCTGCCAGTCTCCCTTCGCGCTGCGCAGAGCTTCATTAGCTTCTATCGCGCGGATTCGCCAAATGCGCATGCGGGTCCGTTCCGCGGATGCCACCATGGTCTCAGCATGTCGGGTGGCCTGGTCCGAGTCACCCATCGCGTAAAGAACGTGACATAGATCATAATCGGCGTGCGTCTCTTCCCACGGCATATCGACCAGATGGGATAGTTCAATGGCTCGCAGATTCCGTTCCAAGCTCTGTTCATTGTGGCCATGGTGAAAATCCACACACGCTGAGGCAACTAGCGCCTGCATCTCCAATCTTTGGTCTTGGTGTTGGCGAGCGATAGAGAAAGCGTGTTGGAACGCTCCCTGCGCCTTGTCATAGTCGGCACGGTTAGCCATGATTTGGCGGGCCTGGAGCTTCCCGGCATCGTGGGAGTCTGGCGGGACTAACGTCAACGCTCTTTCAATCATTTCACGCACGCTGGTGTCCCCGATATCGGCCAACGCTATGCTTACTGCCCGATCTGAATCGCCCGCATCCACATAGTAGTCAAAGGCACGAATAAAAGTGTCAGCAACTTGGCCCACGTTAGCCCGTTCAACGATTCCCATCTGGGCGTGGCCGAGGCCCGATAAGTACGCTGCTTCAGCCTCATCTGTGGCTGGTTCGAGGCCCATTACCGCCACTCCTTTGGCTGTTAATCCCCTTTGAAAGTGGGCAAATGCTTCTTCGTAAGCCCGAACTTTTAGGGCGCCGTCGCCCGCCATCAGAGAGTACTGGACAAGTTTCTCTGCGCCGGTAACAGCCTCCGCCTGGGCAAAATGGTAGGTCAGTTCGGCGGCGTGGACTTCAACTTCCGGGCCGTACAATTCTTCCAGAGTCTTGGCGATCCGGGCGTGGAGGCGCACCCGCCTGGTCAGCGACAACTCGTCAGTGAGGGTCTCTTGGACTAGGGCATGGGTAAACTGATACCGGCCCATGCTGGTGGGCAATTCCTCTAACAAATGTGCCGACAACGCCTCTTCTAAAACCTCCAACAGCCTGTCCCCGGCCAGGTCCTTGATAAGCCGTCCAAGTAGATCAAGGGTGAATTCCCTTCCGATAACCGCCGCCGTACTCAACACTAGGTTGCAGTCGTCCGATAGTCTGTTGAAGCGTTGGCCAATGACTTCACGCACGCCTTCCGGAATGCGAATTTCGCCTGGTCCGCCATCCGATTCCTGGGCCAATTCGCCGCGGTCTGACAGCAGTTGGACCACCTCGGTGGTAAAAAAGGGATTGCCTTCAGTGCGGGCGTAGATCGCCTCCACCACGGTGCGGGAGACGTTGGTCCCAGCAGCCACTTCAATGAAATGGGCCGTGTCGTCGTGGTCCATTCTTCTTAACGCATGCCGCTGATACACGGCTTCACGCGAGATCCGGGCCAAGGTTTCCGATAGAGTATGCTGACGCGACAATTCCACGTCCCGGTAGCAACCGACGACCAGGATTGAGCTATCCGCTAGCTGCTGTGCAAGGAACTGAAGCAATAGCAGGGAAGGCTCATCGGCCCAATGCAGGTCGTCTAGAACCAACATGAGTGGCTGGGAACGGGCCGTAGTCTTCAAAAAGGATGTTATGGAGTCGAAAAGCCTGAAGCGGGCCTGCTCCGGCGGCAGGTCGGGAGGCGGCTCCAAGCCTGTTAGCTTTCGGCTAATCTCAGGGACGATCTCGGCGATGTCGGCGGCGCTTGGCCCCAAGTCGGCTTGAAGCTGGTCTGTGTTTCGGAGTTCGACGTAGGAACGGATAGCCTGCACCCAAGGCCAATAAGGGGGCGCGCCGTCTTCTTCGTAGCACCGGCCCCACAATATCTGGGCGCCCCGAGTCTCGGCATAGGCGGCGAGTTCCTCTGCCGTTCGGGTCTTGCCGATGCCAGGCTCACCCACCATCATGGCCAACCGGCCGTGCCCGGTAATGGACTCGTCCAAGGCCGCGCGCAGGCCGTCCATCTCCCGCTGTCGGCCGACGAATATCCTGCCTGGCTGTCCGGAGCTGGTCATGACTCTCCCGTCCTAACGAATTGGTGGCATTCTACACCGAAATGGAAATGGGTTGGTGAATGCCCAAACGCCGCTTGTAACAGGCGCGTTCAGGCCATAAAATAGTTGAAAAGGGGCTGGCTTTATCACCAGCCCCCTTTCTGGCGTGTGATTTTATATCTGGGCCGAATCCGGCCCAAGCTGAAACGGAGATTCTAGCCACCATATGACCCTCAAGGGAGTTCTAGACCTACTGGACCGCCATCCCGAGCACCGGGGCAATGTTGACGCCTCGAGCCAACCGTCTGAAACAAAGGGTGGTGATTCGGGAGTGACCGTCCGCCAAGGGGCCCGTGCCGCCTTCTTGGCTTCTTTGTGGTGCCGCCAACAAGGCCCGATGCTGGTTGTGACGCCCCGCCCCGACGACGCCCGGCGTCTCCACGATCAGTTGCTGACCTATCTGGGCGAGGACCAACCCATACACCTGCTGCCCGAACCGGAGGTACTTCCCTACGAGCGCTTGGCAGTTGACGCCAATACCGGCCAACAACGTCTCACTGCATTGGCGGCCCTGGCGGCGGCCGGGAATTTCGGCGGCACTCCCGGCGGCTCTTTGATCGAAACGCAGCCGTTGGTTGTCTGCTCGGTCGGCTCGGCCCTGCTCTACACCCTACCGCCCGAGTTGATGGCCGGCGTGTTCCCGTCCACCGGAGAATTGAGCGTCTGGCGCAAGGGAGACCGCATCAGGATCGGCGAGGTCCTCGGCCAATGGCTGGAATTGGGCTACCACAACGAGCCAGTGGTGGAAGCACCAGGCAACTTCAGCCACCGAGGCGGAATCCTAGATATTTATCCCACCGGCGCCGAATGGCCGCTGCGCATCGAGCTATGGGACGACGAGATTGACACCATCCGTCAATTCGACCCGGTGTCGCAACGCTCCATCGGCCCCGCAGACGAAGTGCGACTGGCCCCGGCACGAGAGCAACTTCCCAGTCTGGCCAATCAAGAAACGGTCGATGCCAGGACCGAGGCGTTGGACTTCGCCAAATGCAACCAGGAAGTCCGCGATCGCATGGCCGACGAATTGTCCCAACTTGGAACGTCGCCCAACCCCGAAACCCTCTCTTTCTACAACGGCCTAGTCAACCAAGCCCACCTGATGGAATACATCGGCGCCAACGGCCTGGTGGTCCTAGAACGTTCCGGCCGGGTTGAAGCAGAGGCCCTAGAACTGGAAGAGCGCTTCGAACGCATGCGCGAGGCCAGGGAGGAACGCGGCGAGTTGCCGGTCAATTTCCCCTCTCCGCACATGGACTGGGAGACCTTCGCCAACCGGTTGAGCGGCGTGCCCCAGATGCAGCTTCAGACCTGGGTCGGCGATGACGAAGACAAGATTTTCCGGACATCGACACAGTACTACGGCAAGCTGGAAGAATTGGCCATCGACGTCCTCCAACACCAGAAAGCCAACCACGCCGTGGTGGCTATCACGCAGCACCAGCGCCGGGTGGCGGAGATTCTGGAACAAGAAGGCGTGGGCGTAACCCAGGTGGAATCTCTGGAAAGCCCGCCATCTCCCGGCCAGGTCTGCCTGCTGCCGGGATCACTCCGGGACGGATGGACCGTGGAACTGCCCAAGGCCGACGGGGAAGTACAGACATTGGTCCTGCTGACCGACTCTGAGCTTTTCGGCACGGTCAAAGAACAGCGTTACAGCCGCCGCCGCAAAGCCGAGCACGGGCCGGAAGTGGTCCTGGCCGACCTGGTCCCAGGCGCGCACGTGGTGCACATCGACCACGGCGTGGCCCGGTTCGCCGGAACCACTCACATCGGCGACGGCGAAGACGAGAAAGAATATCTCATTCTGGAGTACGCCGAGAACGACAAACTATACGTGCCCACCGACCACCTGGACCGGGTGTCAGCCTTCGTCGGCGCGCAAGACCAGCCGCCGTCCCTGACCCGCCTGAGCACTGCCGAGTGGGCCCGGGTGAAGAACCGAGTGAAGGGCGCAACCAGGGAGATGGCCCAAGAACTGCTGCGCATCAATGCCGCCCGCGCCCTGGCCGAGGGGCACAAACACGGCGGGGACACGGTCTGGCAGCAGGAACTTGAGGACTCTTTCCCCTTCGTCGAGACGCCCGACCAGGCCAAGGCGATCATCGATGTGAAGAACGACATGGAGACCACCCGCCCCATGGACCGGCTGATCTGCGGGGATGTTGGCTACGGCAAGACCGAGATCGCACTCCGGGCGGCCTTTAAGTCGGTTAACGACGGTTTGCAGGTGGCCATGCTGGTACCAACCACCGTGCTGGCCCAGCAGCATTACGCGACCTTCAGCGAACGTCTCAGTCCTTTCCCCGTAAAGATCGAAGTATTAAGCCGGTTCAGGACTCCCAAAGAACAGCAGGAAGTGATCGAGGGGCTGAAGGACGGCAGCGTGGATATTGTCATCGGCACCCACCGGCTGCTACAAAAAGATGTGCGGTTCAAGAACCTAGGTTTAGCGATTGTAGACGAGGAACAGCGTTTCGGCGTCAGCCACAAAGAACGCCTGAAGCAATTGCGCCAGCAGGTGGACGTGCTGACTCTGAGCGCCACCCCGATTCCCCGGACGCTGAACATGGCTTTGGCGGGAATCCGAGACCTGAGCACGATGGACTCGGCGCCTGAAGCCCGCCTACCCGTGAAGACGTTCGTCTCGGAATATTCCGAGGATGTGATCAAAGAGGCGATTCTGCGGGAGATGGAACGGGGCGGGCAGATTTTCTATCTGCATAACCGGGTCCGCACTATCCATCAGGCTGCCGCCGATATCAATAAAATGGTCCCTCAAGCGCGCATCATGGTCGGCCACGGCCAGATGCCGGAGTCGGAACTGGAAGATGTGATGGTCAACTTCGCCAACGGCGACGCTGACATCCTGGTCTGCACGACCATCATCGAGTCCGGTTTGGACATGCCCAACGTAAACACGCTGATCCTCGAGCGGGCCGACCGGTTCGGACTGGCCCAGCTTTATCAGCTCAGAGGCCGTGTGGGCCGTAGCCAACACCGCGCCTACGCCTATCTGCTGGCCCCCCGAGGCCGGCGCATCACCGAGGCCGCGGAACACCGGCTGCAAGCCATCCTGGAGGCGTCGGAATTGGGCGCCGGTTTCCGTATCGCCATGCGCGACCTGGAGATACGCGGCGCAGGCAATATCCTGGGGGCGTCTCAGAGCGGCCACATCCAAGAGGTCGGTCTTGACCTCTACACCCAGCTCTTGAACGAGGCAGTACAGGAGCTGGACGAGGCCGGTGGCGTCAGTGACGACATTGAGATTCCCGCCGAATTGCCCAGGATCGAGTTGCCCATGAACGCCCGTATCCCCGAGGACTACGTCGACCACCTGCCGACCCGGCTGGCCGTCTATCAACGCCTGGCAAAGATGACCGACGTCGATTACATCCCGGAGATACGTGAAGAACTAAGAGACCGGTTCGGCCCGCTGCCGGAAGAAGTGGAGAACCTCCTGACCTTGGCCTCTCTAAGGGCGCTGGCCGCCGACGTGGGCGTTGAATCCATAGTGCAGGGCAACGACGCTATAGTGCTGTCGCTGCGGGTGCCGGTAGGCGGAGCACGGGTGCCGCTCCAGAGGGCTTTGGGGCCATCGGTCCAGGTCGGAAACACCCAGATGCAGATGCCGCTACGGCGGATGGGCGACGAATGGCTGTCCCGCCTCACCAGGGTATTGGAACGGTTCTTGGTCTTCCAAGTGAACCTAACTGCGCTGGCCGGTCCAGCCTCCGACGACTGATTTCCTGCCGGCTCTAAAAATGCAGACAGGAAACCAACATGCGGGTTTCTTCGTAATTAGTTATTGAACCCACAACGTCTTAAGCACATCTAAGTTTTCGATAGCGGGTATGGAATCGCGCTCGTTTCACGACTCATCAGCGATTCACAATGGAGGACAACTTGAACGGCAATTCAAGGGGCAATTTAATAGATAACAAACCCGCCGGTGGAAAAAGAAGCGAACTTCGGTTTCTCCTTCCATTGGCGATGATATTGACCGTGGCGGCCATCGCCTGCGGCGGCAGCACCAGCGGCAGCTCGTCGATCGTGGGAGACGGAAATAGCTCCGGCTCCAACAACCCTGCGCCCGACTTCACCATCACGATGTTCCAAGGCCAGGATGCAGTGGGCGGCGAAGAGGTCAGCCTGCACAGCCTGATCGGTGATCAACCGGTCGTGCTCAACTTCTGGGCCGGACTGTGCCCACCCTGCCGGGCGGAGATGCCAGACCTCCAAGCATTCAACGAAGAATTTAAAGACCGCGCCCTGCTGCTGGGCGTAGACCTGGGGCAGTTCACCGGATTGGGGACCCAGAAGGACGCCAAAGACCTGCTGGCTGAACTGGGAGTGACCTATCCTGCCGGGTTCACCTCCGACGCCGACGTGATCAGGGACTACCAAGTGCTGGGTATGCCTACGACCATCTTTATCGACCGCAATGGCGAGATATTCAACAAGTGGACCGGCGCGCTCAACGGCAAGATTCTGAAGGAAAAGACATTGGAGATGCTGGACCAGTAATCTGGTATCGAATCGACCGGCCAAGCCATGCGTAGGGGCAGGTTTCCAACCTGCCCTTTTACTTTTCCAGCACGTTCGTCCCATCGGAAAGATGTTGAGAAAAGATTGCCAGACCATAATAGTCTCGCCCACCACGGACGTCATTTACGCCTAGTAGGGCGGGTTGGAAACCCGCTCCCTACATCCTCGCTGGATGTGGCTTTAGCCACCCGTCACTCCGCGTCTAACTTGCGGTATAATACTTGCAACCCTGTCCAGAGCCCAATTCCGACTGGGAAGCGGGAGCTCAGCAGGCCGAGTCGGGGTGTAGCGCAGGGGTAGCGCGCTGCGTTCGGGACGCAGAGGCCGAAGGTTCAAATCCTTTCACCCCGACCATTTCCCTCTAGCTACTTTTTTGGACCACATTTAGACTACCGTCGGACCTACGCGTGCCACGCATGCCGCCCGGCCCAACCTCCCACCACAACAAACAACACCAGGAGTCAATGATGGCCCGCGAACAAACCATGCTCGAGTTGGAACAAGGCGATTACGTACTTCCTGATACTGGCCGTCCGGTGGTCCGGTCGACCAAGGGCGTGATATCCAGTGGGCACTATCTCACCTCGATGGCCGGGATGCGGATGCTGCTGAATGGTGGAAACGCCTTCGACGCCATGGTCGCCGCCGGTTTCGCTGCTGCCGTCATCGAGCCTATAGCATCGTATTCCCTAGCGGCGGAAGGCGTGTTCATGCTCTACAACGCGGCCAGCGACGAGTTGCTGTCCCTCAGTGGACAGGGCACAGCGCCGGGCAAAGCCACTGCAGAGTTCTACAAGTCTCAAGGGTTCAATCGCATACCCACCGGGCCCGGTAAAGACGCTCATCTTTCTTTCACCGTTCCCGGGATAGTCGCAGCGTATATCTCTATTCTGGAACGCTACGGCACCATGACCATCGACGAGGTCCTGGCCCCGGCCATCGACTACGCCGAGAACGGTATTCCGCACTACGAATACATGCTCAACCGCCTGGATAACGCAAACACAGGGGCGCAGTTCGACAACTATCCTCCCGGCGGCTGGGACGTGTTCTATGACAACCGAGAAGTCCCCAAACCGGGAGACACTCTGGTCCAGCCCGGCCTGGCCAACACCATGAAGGCGATGTCCGCGGTCGCGGTCCCCGGTGACCGGATGGCCGGACTGCAGGCGGCCCGGGACGTTTTCTACAAGGGTTCCGTGGCAAAGACGATCGTGGACTCCTCGGCGAAGGTCGGCGGAATCCTAACCATGGAAGACCTTGCCGCCTACAAGGCCCTATACGGAGAGCCGGTCTCCAGTACGTTCGAAGGCTACGAGATCCTCGGCCACGACACCTGGACTCAGGCACCCATGGTGCAACAGACACTGAACATTCTTGAGCACTTCGACCTTAAAGCCATGGGCCACAACAGCCCCGAGTACATCCACACTGTCACCGAAGCCCTGAAGCTGGTATTCGGAGACCGGGAGGCCTATTACGCCGACCCCGAGTACGCCGAGGTTCCCCTCGACGGACTGATCTCCAAGGAGTATGCCGCCGACCGTGTCGGTCTGATCGACCCGGAACGCGCGCTACCCGAGCAAGCGGCCCCCGGCGACCCCTGGAAGTTCTCCAACGGTGTAGGCCGAGTACCGGCAGCTGCGGCCGTTGCAGCGTCGGCAAACGGCACGTCCGAAGACTCGAACCACGAGGGCACGACCCACGTGTCGGTGATAGATAGCCAAGGGAATATGGTCAACGGCACCATCAGTGGCGGCGCGTTCGTGAAGTCAGTGTTTTTCCCGGAGCTTGGCTGCTGCCTCAGCACCCGCATCGAGATGTTCAACTGCGAAGAAGGGCATCCCAACGTGGTGGAGCCGGGAAAGCGACCGCGCACTACCCTGATCAACTACATGGCCCGCAAGGACGGCGAGGCGGTCATGACCATCGGCTGCCCAGGCGGCGACAACCAGGCCCAGGCCAACGTGCAGATTATCCTGAATTCTCTGGTCTTTGGCATGGACCCCCAACTGTCGGTGGAAGCGCCCCGGTTCGCCACTGCGAGCGTCGAAAATTCTTTCTACCCCCACAACTATTACCCAGGTAAATTGGAGCTAGAAGGCGGCATCGCCGAAAGCACTGCCGACGCCCTCAGAGCCAGAGGACACGAGATCGGCCGGGCCGCCAACTGCGGTCTCGGCGCGACCATATCAGTCCGAGACCCCAAAACCGGCAACCTGAGCACAGGCGCCGACCCCCGCCGCGCCTGCTACGCCATGGGCCTCTAAACCCAAACATCGCAAACCAAAGCCCCGGTCCTTCCGCTCGTGGAAGGGCCGGGGCTTTTTTGTTGCTGTGATTGACCGAGAGATGATATTCATTGGTCTGCCTAGAGTCCTGCCTTCGCAGGAATGACGTAAGAAGGCAAAGCCAGTCTCTACAACCGCTCGTCCTGAGCCTGTCGAAGGGCCGCATCAGTCAATTCAATTGGACGAAACCAAGATGGTCTGCAGAGGGCGATGGTTCGACGGGCTCACCACGAACAGGGTGGCGTAGACGGCAGAAATGTGGAGCCTGGCCTTCGCGTAATTACGCTGGGGAATTACCGCAAATCCGCTCTAACCATCTCCACCCCCTGCACCATGGCCTGCAGCTTGCCGAACGCGGTCTCGCGGGGCAAGTATTTCATGCCGCAGTCGGGGGCCAGCATAAGTTGCTCCGGCGGTAGGTATTTCAGCGCCTCACGGACTCGGGCCGCAACGGCTTCCGGGGTCTCAACATTTGCGTCTTCCAGGTCCAATACGCCCACTACCATGGTTTTACTGGGGAGTTTGGCTAATACTGACAAGTCCAAACGCGGCTGCGCCGCTTCGATGGAGATCAGGTCGACCACGGATTTTTCCAGTTCCGCTAAGAACGCGTACTCAGACGCTTTGTTCTTGACCACTGCCGCGTAGCCGAAGCACAGGTGCAGGCCAGTGGTGCCAGTGACGCCTTCAAGGGCTTTGTTGATGGCCAGGACGCCGAATTCCCGCGCATCGTCGGCGTGAGCTTGCAGCCACGGTTCGTCTAACTGGACGACGTCCGCACCGGCTTCGAACAGGGCTTTCACTTCCTGGTTGACCGCCACGGCATAGTCCATGGACAAAGACGCCCGGTCGGGATAATGGTCGTTCTGCACCTGCTGGGACATGGTGAACGGGCCGGGCACGGTGACTTTGATGCAGCGGTCTGTATTCGCCCGCAGGAACTCCACGTCCCGCACCTGCACTGGACGGTTGCGTCTGATTGGGCCGACAACTCTCGGCACGATCGTCGGCTGGCCGCTCCTGCCGGTGACCTGGCCGGGGTTCTCGATATCAACGCCTTCCAGCGCGGTGGCGAAGCGATTGGAATAGCTCTCCCGCCTGATCTCCCCGTCGGTGATCAACTCCACACCGGCCCGTTCCATCTCGGCGATGGCCAACAGGGTTGCGTCGTCTTGTGCGGACTCCAGAAACTCGTCCGTAACCCGCCAGAGACCGGTCTGCCGGACCCTGGGCACAACGTGGGATAGGGCCTCCCGGTCGATCAGCCATTCTGGCTGGGGATAGCTGCCGACCGCCGTGGTGCCAAGAAAGTTCCCGTCCATCGCCGCTCCTTTGCCGGTCTTGTGCCAGGTAATAAAAAGCCCCCGCTCTTAGGCGGGGGCTCAATCTCATGCCTTCGAAATAAGATTAATCATCGGCAAGGGCTGGTTCTTCAACCCTTGATTTGATTCTCATGTTGATGTAATTGTCTCCGAGCCACTTCTCGATGGAGACCTCGCCCCGTTCTTGCATGGTGACATCATCTTCGTTGCCGACGTCCCGCGTCAGACAGCAGAACTCCAGAGAGATGCCATTGGGGTCTTTCATGTAGATGGACTTGGCCCATTCGTGGTCGACGACGTCGGTGACTGTCAGGCCTTTGTCGATCAACTCGATACGCTTGGCTTCCAGCGCGTGTACCGAACCCGCCTCGAACGCGAAGTGGTAGAACGGTCCTGGCACGCCCAGTCCGTCGTTGATACCGGCATCGTAGTTGTTGGGTATGGCGTCCACATTATTGGGTTCCATGAAGGCGATAAGCTGGTCTTGCCCAACATCGATGAACATGTGGCGGATGGTGCCGCCCTCTTTGATCTTGATGATGTCGCATCGCACCACTGTGAAACCGAGGACACCCTCGTAAAATTCGCGGGTCTTGTCCAGATCGTGTGTGGAGAGACCGATGTGGGAGAAGCCTTTATTAGACATGTTTGCCCTCCTGGCGCGACGACTTATTAACAAAAATTCTAGCCGTGACAAATCGGCGAGTCAATCAACGGTGGTTACTTGATACTCCTGCTTCGGAAATATCACAACGTCATTCCAGCGAAGGCTGGAATCCAGAATGCTGTCGCAGAACCAAGCCTGGCTAACCCAACCACCCTGGATTCTGGCCTACGCCAGAATGACGGGTTGGGCGGGCGAATCAAACCCGCTGTATCTCCCTGGTTGCAGAGTGGGTTGACCCGCCGAATGTGGGCACCCACGATGAATGCTTGCCCGGGCCGCCTAGGACGATGATCATGAGCAGGTCCGGGTCCACCACCATGGGCACTGGGCCGTCCGGTATCTTTTGAAACCGCTCCATCATGGTCTCGTGGGTATAACGCTCCAGTGGGATGCGGGCGTTCAGGTGCAGCCACTCTCTGATCTCTTTCTTGCCGAACCCGTCTCCGGCGATGGTTGCGGCATGCTCCGGGCCCAGGGCCAGCAGGGTCTCTCCGCCGGTGTAGGCGTTGTTGGCGCCGGTGATGGATATGGCCCCGGCGATGATGGTCAGGATGTCTTCAGCAGTACTGCCCGAATGGTCGTTGATGTTGTGCGGCGGCTCGCCTGCCATCACGGTCACCGTGCTCTGGTCGGCACGGAACCCACGCTCGATGTGCAGGGGTCCCCACGGGTTGGCCTCTTCGTTTTCGGCCACGCAGTAGGTGTACTTGGAGGGAGCGCCCTGGGTGGACATGTCGCCCACGCCGGGATGGGCCCCGCCCACGTTCAACTGCACCAACCTGACCGCCCGGCCGATGGTGGCGTTGGGCTGCCAGCCAGGGCCGAAAGCGCCGGAGCCGCCGTGCAGGCCCAATTCATCGCAGATTGGCCCATTAACAATGATCAGCGGGGCGCACGGGTGGGTGGTGGCCTGGATGGCGTAGAGATTGAACACCTCGTCGCACATGGCTTCAACGGCCGCGATGACCACCGGCAGATACTCGGGCCTGCATCCGGCCATGACCGCGTTCACGGCCAGCTTCTCCACCGTCGCCGAGCCCCAATTGGGAGGAATCTCGCCGATAATGTCCTGCGGGCCCAGGGGAGTGGCCGCCAGCATCGCCTCCACCCGCTCCGTGGTGGGCGGCACAATGGGGAGGCCGTCGGTCCAGCCTCGCTCCAGGTAAAGGGCCTGGACAGCCTCGAAATCGTCATCGACTTCCAGTCGGTCTGAGATCAGATCGGTCAAAACGCGCCTCCAATGGAATCACAGAACTCAGGGGCTCAGGGTTTGGCATACAATTATCCAAGAACGATGACAGAACACTAGGAGTTGAAAACCCCGTGATAGACCAAGCCTTTGCCGCGCATTTCGCCGCAGACTGGATCGATTCTTGGAACGTCCATGATCTTGACCGAATCCTGTCCCACTATGTGGACACGTTCGAGATGAGCTCGCCGGCAATCGTCAGGCTGATGGACGAACCTTCAGGCACCTTAACCGGAAAAGAGGCCGTAGGTGCTTATTGGGCAAAAGCTTTGAGGTTAGTTCCAGACTTGCACTTCGAACTGGTCACGACCTTGGTCGGGGCTAATAGCGTCACCTTGTACTACAAGGGGCACCGAGGACTATCCGCCGAGTGCTTTCACTTTGGCCCCGACGGATTGGTCGTCAAGGCTTTCGCCCACTACGAGGCCTAGTGGTGCCCGGCCTAGCGGCCCGTTAATCCCTCAACCACCTGCTCAAGCAGTCCGTCGGCCTTGGCTAGGAGTTTATCAGCCTGTATCCCGCCCAGCGGGTGCTCCGCGACGGCCATGGTCAGTTCCGGCATGCCCAGTGACTTACGCTCGACTTCACCCAGGCGCTTGAAGCGGTCGGTGCCAACCACCACGGTGCGAACGCCCCGCTTCTCCAGTTCAACCGCATCGTGGATACTCCACGACGTGCAAGACCCTCAATCCGCCAGACCGACGACCACCGCCTGGACTGACGCGACCAGTTCGTCGATAACTTCCTCCGTCGCAGGAAGGGAAGCGGTCGGTTTACGCTTGTAGACCACGTCCGCGATCTCGTATTTCTCCCGCAGCAGCTTTTCGAGCCGCTCGAAGAGCAGGTCGCCGTTGGGTTTGCTGTTCCAAAGGAATCCAATGGACTGGCCGCCCAATCCGTCCAGCACGGGCGCCATGGCCTGCACCATCTCCCTGGGAGCCGCCGTGGGATCAAGGACTATCAATTTCGGAGTTTCAGCAGTGGTCATGTATCACCTAGGCCTAGCCTTTCTGAAGCTATATGTGGTTTGAAGGCTAGGGCCTGTCGATTTTCATGTCAAGTTGTGCCGTATCGCGTCCAATACCCGTTTCCGGACAGTGTGCTTGGTGTAAACTGGCCGTAATTCTTACCGGCCAGATCATTTGAGTGCGATGCAGCAAGGGCAGATATTCGTCGGACGGCAACGAGAGATGGAATCTCTCACTTCGGCGCTGAACGAGTCCTTAGCTGGACGCGGCCAGATGGTCATGCTGGCCGGGGAGCCTCGTATCGGCAAGACCACCGTCGCCCACGAACTCGCTGACGTCGCCGAGCAAGGTGGCGCACAGGTGCTCTGGGGCTGGTGTCACGAGCAGACCGGCGCACCTCCCTATTGGCCATGGCTGCAGTTGCTCCGCGCCCAGTTGGATACGGCAGATACTGAGAAACTCGGCGAGGACATGGGTCCAGGGGCTGCGGACATCGCTCAGATCATTCCCGAACTGTCAGCCATCTTGGAGGGATTGGACCAGCCTCCGGCATTGGGACCTGAGCAGGCCCGTTTTCGTCTGTTTTTTTCTATCACCACGTTCCTGAAAAACGTCAGCCGGTCTCAGCCACTGGTGCTCGTCCTGGACGATTTGCACTGGGCCGACGAGTCATCTCTGCTGCTGTTGGAATTTCTTGCACGCGAGATATCTTCTTATCCCATCATGGTCGTGGGCACCTACCGGGACCATGAAGTGACTGGAAGCCACCCTCTAGCACAGACGCTGGGCAGCCTCGTCCGTGAAAACAACTTCCACCGGGTATCACTGGCTGGTTTCAGCCGGGAAGAAGTTGGTGATTTCGTTAAAGCGCGGGCTGGAGTCACTGTGCCTGAAGCATCGGTCGACTCATTGCATCAGCGCACGGAAGGCAATCCCTTGTTTGTTGGCGAGGTTGTGAGCGCGGTCAGCCCGGAGGAAATGAGCCGGAATCAAGACTGGCTAGCCGGTATTCCCCAGGCGGTCAGAGAAGCAATATCCAGGCGTTTGGCCCGGGTGTCAGAGGCCTGCTACGAGATATTGCGGTCCGCCTCAATCATCGGCCGCAACTTCGACCTCCCATTGCTCCGCTCCCTCTGCCCAGAGATTTCCGAGGGCCTCTTCTCCGATGGGTTAGACGAAGCGAATGCGACTGGGATAGTCGAAACGATTCCATTCGGCCACGGCGGCTATCGATTTAGTCATACTTTGATACAACAGTCCGTTTACGAAGAGATATCGCCTATGCAGCGAGCCCAGAACCATCTGGCTGCCGCCGAGGCACTAGAAGAAATGTATGACGGCAATATTAGCGAACATGCTGGAGAATTGGCCTATCATTTCTCGCAATCTCAGACTAAATCCGGCCTTGAGAAACTCGTCAGATACTCCCTGATGGCTGGAGAGTTCAGCCTTAAATCTTATGCCCATGACGAGGCTTTGACCCTCTTTCAGCAGGGTCTGGCGGCCAAAGAAGGGAGTGAGATGGACGCGGAATCGGCGTCGTTGCTATTTGGGCTGGGCCGGGCGCAACTAGCGGCCCTTGGCAGAAATCAGGTCCCAGAAGCTCAGGGAAACCTTGAACGGGCTTTTAACTACTTCACTGCATCCGGAGATGTGGAGCGGGCAGTGGCGGTGGCCGAACTCCCGATCCCCAACATCGCCGGCGTGAACACCGGTTCCAGTCAACGCATCTCTCGCGCCCTAGAAATGGTCCCTCCGGATTCCCGAGCTGCCGGTTGGCTCCTATCGTTGTTGGGCAGGATAGCGGGCTCTCAAGAAGGGGATTATGAGGCTGCGACGACCGCGTTCGGGAGGGCTTTAGATATTGCACGGCGAGAAGATGACCCGTTATTGGAATTGAAGACCATTGCCGAAGAATCCTACGTGGGTATGTGGCACTGCAAGTGGCGAGAGATCTTGGACAAAAACCCACGTGCGTTAGAACTCGCCAGGACCGTTGATGACCCTGTGGGGGAGTTGTTGGCCCGTGGGGGAGCTATAGCGGCTGAGGTGGCAACTGGTAATCGGGACGCTGCCCGGCGGGATGTTTCAGAGGGATTAGTACTGGCGGAAAGACTTCGAGACCGGCAGCTTTCCTGTGGCATTTTATATCGAGCCACATGGCTGGCCGAGTCAGAGGGCGACTGGCAGACAGCCCGGGAATCGATGGATCAGGGCCTAGAATTGCTCCCCTCGAACCCTCGCTTGCTCGCCAGCAAATCGTTGTTGTTGTACCGACTGGGAGAGTTTGAGCAAGGCGCAAAGTATTTAGAACTCTGTTTGGAAGCTATGCGCCGTGTCGAGCCAGGCCCAAACTTCGAGCACGCTTCCATCTCGGGATTGATCCCGTTGATCGAAAGAATCTCGGGCGTCCATAAGCACCATGACGAGGCCAAAGCCGCCGCCGAAATCGTTCTCGCCAGTGATAATGCCATGCCTTTGATCTCCGGGTTCGTCACTGTTGGACTTTCCTTGGAAGCCGTGAATTCAGGAGATGTGGCCCTCGCTTCTGAGCAATACACTGCTCTCGGTTCGCTTCAAGGCACTTACATGAACTTCTTCTCAATCTTTGCCGACCATCTCCTCGGCCTTACTGCAAGAACGACGGGAGACCCAGACCGGGCAGTGGATCATTTTGAAGATACGTTGGAGTTCTGCCGAGCTGCAGGCTATAAACCAGAGGTCGCGGTGAGTTGCTTTGACTACGCTGAGACTTTGCTCGTCCGCAATGGACGAGGCGACCATGCGAAAGCAATGGAATTGCTAGGCGAGTCGTTGGTCATCTCAACGGAGCTAGGCATGCGCCCCCTAGTGGAGCAGGCCGCTGCGCTTCAAACGCGCGCCGAGTCCACACCCGTCCGGACGCCCGCCTACCCCGACGGACCCACCGGGCGGGAAGTCGAAGTCCTACGGCTCATCAGCGAAGGCAAGACCGACCGGGAGATTGGCGAAGAGTTATTCATCAGCGTCAAGACCGTGGGCAATCACGTCAGCAACATTCTCAACAAGACCGATACCGCCAACCGCACTGAGGCCGCCACCTACGCCGCCGGCCACGGGCTGACCATCAGCGCAGAGTAAACCGCCAACCAGCCAGGCAACAAAAAAACCCGCAACCCACTAACCGAGGGTTGCGGGTTTTCTGTTTGGCTGATCTCGTTGGTATCTAAGACGGCTTGAAGAACGGGGAGGGCATCGGGCCCACCGGCACTTCGATCAATACCGGGACGTCCAGGGTCAACGCCTCTTTCAGCGTGGACTCCAATTCGGCCGGTCCGTTGGCCACGAAGCCCTTGGCGCCGTAGGCCTCGGCCAGCTTTACGAAGTCGGGGTTGTGCAGTTCAACGCCGATGGTCCGGCCGCTGAACTGGTTCATCTGATCGCGTTTCACGTTCCCGTAGGCGTTGTCATTGAACACCACCACCACAACGTTGATGTTGTGCGCCACGGCGGTGGACATCTCCTGGGAGTTGAACATGAACCCACCGTCTCCCGAGAGGCAGACCACAGCCTTGTCCGGCTGGGCAACCTTGGCCCCCAAAGCGGTGGGGTAGGCGTAGCCCAGGTTTCCGGAGTAGGACGACGTGATGAACGTGCGGGGCTCGTAGACCGGGTAGTGGGCCCGGCTGTAGTAGCCCAACTGGGTCATGCCGGAGATCACGATGCCGTCTTCAGGCATGGCCCTCCGGACCGCTTCCAGCAGCTCACCCTGCGGTTCAACCTTGATGATGTCATTCGAGCGCTGGGCTTTCTGGGCGGCGATCTCCGCCGTCCGGTCATCTTTGGCGGCGCCTTTGCCCTCAAGAGCTTTGAGCAAGTCTTCCATGGTGACCTTGGCGTCCCCTTCGACCCGCATGGTGTTGTCGTAGTGGCGGCCGATCTCTTCCGGGTCAACGTCGATCTGGATGACCTGTTGGCCATCCAGCCACTGTGAAGTCACCAACCTGGTGCCGACGGCCAGGATAACGTCATGGCCGAATTCCTTCCTGGCGATGGTGTCGTTCCGCAACCAAAGCGCACCTAGACTCAGGGGATGGTGGTCGGAGATGGCGCCCTTGCCCTCGGCGGTCATCACCACTGGTGCCTGTAGGTGTTCTGCCAGCTTCGTCAGTGCAGCCGAACCCTCGGAGGATATCACTCCGCCGCCGGCCCAGATTAGTGGTTTGGCCGCGCCGGCCAGGGCCTCGGCAGCCGCTTCGATCTGTTCCTTGCTGGCAGTCACCCTGCGGGGCGCTTCCGGCTCCAGCAGTTCCACTTCGCCTACCTCTGCCAGAGTCTCCGGTGGAATCTCGATCTCAACCGGTCGTGGCCGGCCATTCTTCAGATGATGGAACGCCTCGTGGACCACTTCGGGAACATCAGCCGGGTCCATGATGCGCTTGGCCCACTTGGTGACCGGCCCGATGGCGTCCAATTGGTCGTTGACCTCGTGGAGCATGCCGCGGTCGCCGCCGATCTCATCCCGCTCGATCTGGCCTGTGACCATCAGCACCGGTGAAGATGCAGAATAGGCGGTAGACAACGCCGACGCGGCGTTTAGAAGGCCGGGTCCGGGCACCGTCAACGCGGTGCCAATCTCGCCGCTGGCGCGGGCGTAGCCGTCGGCCATATAGGCGGTTGCCTGCTCGTGCCGCACGGTTATGAAGCGGATGCCTGGCTCGTCGTACAGGCCGTCCATCATGTGATAGAGCTGAACTCCGGGTAGGCCGAATATCACCCGGACGCCCTCCCGGTAGAGGGATTTGGCCAACGCCTGGCCGCCGGTCATCTTAACCATTGTTTCTAGTCCTTATCTTTGATTTCTTGCTTTAACTTAAGGGTTGTTGAATTGCACCAAGATGCCGTCCGGGTCACGGACGTAGATGCTCTTGATCTGCCCATTGGCGTCCGTAAATGACTCCCTGGACCCGGCCAATTTGAATCCTTTGGCCTCCAGTTCGTCGGCCAGACCGGCCACATCGGCAACACCAAAGGATATGTGGCTGATTCCCACCTGGTCAAGGAGGATGGGTTTCCCGTCGGCTTTCTCACCAGGGTGGCTGGTCAATGTCAGCGTGGGAGTCAGGTCGTCAGCATAGGACAGTCTTACCCAGTGGCGGGTGTTGCGTTCCAACGCATAGTTGTCCAGGCGCGCTGATTGGGTGCCGCCCTCGGTGATGTCGGTGATCTTTTCACCGATGACTTTCATACCCAGAGCGTCCCGGTAGAACTTGAGCGACTCTGCCATATCGCGTACACACACGCCGACATGGGTTACGCAGGTTGCTTCCATTTTCTTAGTCTCCTAGATTGGGGGCCGCCGTGCTTAATCTACGGCTACGATATGCTAAAACCCCTGCCGGAGTCTGTCAAAGGGCCAAGCCATCGCGGAGAACAAAAACTAGCTAAAGATGAAATCCCGGATGGCGGTAAAGTACTCGTCCAACCCCTTGAAGAGCAGGTCGTTGTGCCCTGCCCCGGAAACCGTCAGCATTCTCTTGTCGGTAGACACGAAATCGCGGAACATGTTTTCGGCGTGTTCCAGGGGCGCCAGCGCATCCATCTCTCCGTGGATGACCAGGACCGGAATCGCGATCGACGCCGCCTTGGCCCGGTAGGCGTCTTCCAGGTCTGAGGCCTGCTGCGGGTCCAGGCCGCCGGTGAACTGCCCGAGGCTGGGCCGCCCGCTTTCGATGATCACGCCGTTGATGTGCGGGTCTTCCTGGGCAGCCAGCTCGAAGGCCGAATGCCGCCCCATGGAACGTCCCATCACGAAGACCGGGCCGTTGTAGCCGCTGGCGCCCAACACGATCTGCATGGCCTCAAGCACCGTATTGGCGTCTGACAGCATGGTAGTGAACGACGGAGACCCGTCGCTCTTGCCGTAGCCGCGGTAGTCGGCAACAAAGAAGTTGACCCCGATCTGGTTGTACAGCGGCGCAATGGTGTTGTAGTCGATGGCCGTCTCGCCGTTGCCGTAGAAGAACAAGATGGTGGGACTGCCGTTGCCCGCCGGAAAGAACCGGCAGGACAGGCCAATCTCTTCACCGGGGCCGCCGACGTTTACCGTGTAGTCCTGCACTCCCTCGGGAGGCGGCGTCCAACCCTGCCGGGGGAAGAATGAGTTCATGGAGATGTCGGGGGCGTCCAGAACTGAGTAATCTACTTCGGGCATTCTTGTTTCTCCTTCAAGCTTTTACAGGACCGCCCGAGTCATCCCGGCTCCGCCGGCGATTCAGGGAATGCAGGCCAGAATAGATTTCTATGCGCGATGTCTCCGCATCGTAGGAGCGGGTTTTTAACCCGCCGTGGCTCTCGTAGACCACGCTCCTAGCAGGCCAGAGCTTTGTGGGCCGGCCTAGCTTTTCCCTATCGTGATCTTCATTTCTATAACCGTCGCTGCAAGTTAGTGGGGGCGGGTTAGAAACCCGCGCCTACAAAGACCCGCCATTCCAGCCAGGAGTTGTATGTTAGCCAAAAAAACCGTCATTCAGGCCAGGAGTTGTATGTTAGCCGAAAAAGCCGTCATTCAGGCCAGGAGTTGTATGTTAGCCGAAAAAGCCGCCATTCAGGCCAGGAGTCGTATGTTAGCTAAAAAAGCCGCCATTCAGGCCAGGAGTTGTATGTTAGCCGAAAAAGCCGTCAGTTATGTGGCTTTTTATCAGGTCAGCTACTAGCTCGGGTCGTTGTAGGGGCACGTCGTGGATACTGTTCTCCAGCCAAACGGTCTTACTATTGGGCAATTGCTCTTCCGCCTCGCCGACCGACACCATCCGCCGTTGGTCTCTTTCCTCAGTGGCCGATAGGTTCTGCTGCCGGGCCGGCATGATCAGCACCGGGCATTGCACCTGTTTGTATAGCTCGGTGGGGTGATGGTCCCAGAGCGCTTCGATGATCCGCAGATGGTTGGCTCTGGTCAGACGGGCCTTGATGGTGTTGTCTTCTAGGACTTCAAAGTTGGCCATCACCACTTCGTGAGAGCCTGGCGCCATGCCGGAGCCCTCATGCCGGCTCCGCACCCGTTCCATGAAACTCTCGACCTTCACGCCGCTAAAGTCGGGCGGGGACATCTCAAACTTGGCATCCTCGACTGTTGGGTACCGGGCCGATGCGTTGATCATCCCTCCGTCGACCCAGGCCATACCTTTGACCGATTCGGGCGCGCGCACCGCTAGTTCCAGGGCGACGCTGCCTCCCCAGGAGTGGCCGACGACCACTGGCGATGCTCCGCCGATATGCTTGATGATTCCCAGAGCGTCCTGCGCGACCGTGGCGAAGTCAAACCCGTGGGTGGGCTTGTCGGTCTCGCCGTGGCCCCGTTGGTCTAGGGCGATAACCGCGTGGTCCTGGGCCAAAAGGGGAGCAACCATGTCCCAGATATGACAGGTGGAGGCCAGGCCGTGGAGCAGCAAAATCGGCTGACCGGACCCGCCCCAATCACGATAATGGAAGCTCATGTCGTCAACTGTCACCCGTTCGTCGCGGGGAGACTGTGCCATCTATCAAACCTCGATAATTCCAGACTCAGACCGGCCCGTCCTTCTGCGGAAGGACGGGCCGTATTGTTGCTACTTTAATCAGGCGAGTTGGGCTACTTCCAGATAGCGAAACCCCAACCGCCGCCGGTACCCGCTGGCGACCGGTAGACCGGGACATATTCCACAACGTCCATTTCCAGGTGCTCACATGCTCCGGCCGCGGTGATCCAGTTTAGAATCTCCGAGCTTCCGGAGTTCAGCCGGTATTTGGGGAGAGCGGCCAGTTGTTCCACGTCACGCTCCCGCATCCCCTTGAGGGCTTGCTGGTCTATCTCTTCATCGACCAGGAAGTGGCTCAGGCCGCCGGAGCCGACGACCGCGACTTTTTTGTCGCTGTCCCAATTCTTGATCGCCTTGGCCACGGCCTTGCCCAGGTTGTAACACCGCCGCGCGCTGGGCGTGTTGGGCGGGTAAAAAGTGTTCTGGGTTATCGGAACTATGGACCGGATCTTATTGTTCATGATCCGCTTGACCACGTAGGAGTAGGCATGGGGCATCGCCTGCGGCCGGCGATGGGTCACGATCGGTTCTTTCACGTATCCGATCGGCCCGACCGTCCCTCCGGACTGTTCATTCATGTAGCGGGACTGGGCGATGTCGAAGTCATCTTCGATCAGACTCTCGATCAGATGGAGGCTTAACTCCGAGTCCACCGGCACGTCCATCTCCTCGGTGCCGTAGCCCCACATCGAGGCCTTGGTCGCGGGAGAGGCGCCATCGCCGAGGCCGCGGGGAGTGAGGTGCATCGTGTCGCCCCAGTAGATGGAGAACATGGGCATATTGTCGTCGAAGAAAAGCTCTTCTTGGTCATCGCCGACGATCACGACGACGTCCGGATTGGCTTCGATCATGGCTTCTTCCAGAGCGATGATGCCCCTTTGACAGGCCTCGTATTGAGCCTGGAAGGTCTCGGGGGTCAGCCTGGTCGCGATGGCCGGATCGGCGGCAGCCAAGAGTTCATCGTAGGTCTTGGTTGAGCCATCTTCCAAAGACAACAGCATGGGGTTGCCCTTGTCGCGAGCGGCATACTCGCCCCACATGTCGCCCGGCAGGCTCAGCATGGGGCTATGCGAAGTTCCAAGGCCCAAGACAATCTCAGCCATGTTCTCTCCTTGGGGTTTCCAGTCTGGTTTGCCGATCTATATTCGTTTTCGTATTCCGATTAACCGGAAAGAAAATACTGGATACATAATCCGCTGGAACGGCAGTTTTCGCAACCTTTCCATGCCGGAACGGCAATCGGAAATGACGTCATATTCTGATATAGTTTAGCGGTTAAGTTATCAACGTAAATGGCCTCGCGCTGGTCGCTCGCGTAGAGAATGACCAGCCCAGACACGACCTATGGAGCCAGCCGCTTAAATGGGCCAGTACACCGCAAAACGAATCGGCCTATTCCTCCCGACTCTTCTGCTGATGACGATGTTGGTGTTCGTGGTCATGCGGATCATCCCCGGAGACCCGGCGATCGCCCTGCTTGAGGGAGATGGCGGCGGTTCATATACCATCCAAGACCTGGAGAGACTCCGGGCGGAGCTTGGCACCGACCAAAACCTAGCCGTGCAGTATGTGGAATGGATCGGTGGGATATTGCATGGCGACTTCGGTGATTCCTTCTGGTTCAAAGCCCCGGTGATGGCCGAGCTTGGCGACCGGATTCCCAGAACACTTGAGTTGGCTGTTCTGGCCATCGTCATGGCTGTGGTCTTATCGGTGCCGCTTGGAATAATATCCGCCATCAAGCCGGATAGTTGGCTGGACCTGGGAGCACGCACGTTCACAATAGTGGGCATCGCCATCCCCAACTTCCTGATGGCTATCTTGATGATTCTGTTCCTGCTCAAGGTCTTCAACTGGCTCCCGCCGCTGGGCTACGTGGAGCTGTGGAACAACCCCGTCCGGAACCTGCAGCAGATGGCGTTTCCCGCAACCGCCTTGGCGATCTACGACATGGCTTTCATCGCCAGGGTCACCCGGTCCGCAATGATGGAAGTGCTGCGCGAGGACTACATGCGCACGGCCCGGGCCAAGGGCCTTTCCGAGAGGATCGTGGTGGTGCGGCACGGGCTCAAGAATGCCATCTTGCCCATCCTGACCATCTCTGGCTGGCAGTTCGCCCGTCTATTTGAGGGCGCGGTGATCATCGAGAGCATCTTCTTGATCCCAGGGGTTGGCCGGATACTGATCGAGGCCATCTTCCACCGCGATTTCCCCATGATCCAAGCCGTGATCGTGGTCATCGGCACTGGCGTGCTGCTCATCAACCTGGTGGTGGACCTGCTCTACGGCTGGCTGGACCCCCGCATCCGCTACAACTAAGCTCTCTCACTCACCGTCATTCCTGTCCTATCTGCGAAGGCAGGAATCCATACAACCCGCTTCCGGCGGTCATTCGATGGCTTGTTAAGAACCTATGCCCTCACCCTAACCCTCTCCCACGCATGGGAGAGGGGATCCTACCCGTCGTTTCCGACCATCCGAGGGAGGACAGGAACGAGGCAAATAAAAAAGGGGGCTGCCTGATGGCAGCCCCCTTTTTTGTGACTTATTTTTAAGTCTGGTTTAGCTGAGGTGCTTTCCGAAGAAGGAGATCACCTTTTCCCAGCCATCGGTGGCAGCTTCCTGGTGGTAGCTGGGGCGGTCGACGGCGAAGAAGCCGTGGCCCGCTCCCGGGTACATGTGGAAGTCATAATCTTTGCCCAGCCGCTTCAACTCTGCCTCGGTCTCAGCCACATCGGCGGGTGACGGCCTGCCGTCTTCTTCTCCGAAGAGCCCAAGCATGGGACACTTCAGGCCATCGGTGAAGTCGATTGGCCAAGCGGGCATGGCGGGACTTAGCTCGTCGTTGCCCTTGGTCACGCCACCGCCCCAGCAGTCCACTGCGGCATTGACGTTGTCCAGTGTGCAGGCGCCCAGATACGTCTGGCGTCCGCCGGAACAGAAGCCGATGAGCCCAACCTTGCCGTTGGCATAGGGCAGACTGCGAAGATAGTCCATGGCTGCCTGCACGTCGCCCATGGTCCGCACGTCGGGCATGCCGCCCGCTTCGCGGATACTGGCGCTGTTCTCGGTGGGAGAACCCTTGCCCTCGCGAAAGTGCAGGTTGGGGGAAATGGTAGCGAAACCGTTGTAGGCCAACTTGCGGGCCATCTCTTTGGAGGCTGCATCCCAGCCGGGCATGTGGTGGATCAGGACCACGCTACCGACGGGGCCGGCGCCCATAGGCCGAGCCAGGTAGGCATCGATCTGAGTGCCCTCGTGTCCGTTGATGAGTACTGTTTCGGCTATTAATCCTTCATACGGCATGAATAGTCCTCCCAAGTCATAATCAATTACCGGTCCGAAGCATCGATCCGGCGCGCCTGTTACCACAGGGCAGGGGGTAGACTACTACCGGTAACGGGCCTAGTCAATCGAATTGGTGGCATTGCAAATGGGCCTGCGGGTATAATGCGCCCAATCACCTCCGCCTCACCTATTGTGTCTACCGGTATATCCACTGGCTAGATGGGCGGGAGCGGCGTAGGTCAAACGATGAGGAGAGTACAAAACATGGCTCTACCAGAGCGGATGAAATTCGGAATCTTCATGGGACCTTTCCACCGGGTCGGAGAAAATCCCACTTTGGCCATCGACCGCGACCTAGAGTTGGTGCAGTGGTTGGATCACCTTGGGTTCGACGAAGCCTGGATCGGTGAGCACCACAGCGCCGGTTGGGAGACCATCTCCTCTCCGGAGTTGTTCCTGGCCGTGGCCGCCGACCGCACCAAGCACATCAAACTGGGCACCGGCGTAATCAGCCTGCCCTATCACCATCCCTTCATGGTCGCCAACCGGATGGTCCAACTTGACCACATGAGCCACGGGCGGGTGATGCTGGGTGTCGGCCCCGGCGCGCTGCCCGGCGACGCCTACATGCTGGGCATCGACCCGACCACCCAGCGTCAGCGGATGGATGAGGCCCTGGGAATCGTTATGCGCTTGATGACCGAAACCGAGCCGATCACCTACAAGAGCGACTGGTTCGAGCTTAACGAAGCGATGCTCCAACTTCGCCCTTACACCAAGCCCCACATGCCATTATCGGTGGCATCGGTGCAGTCTCCGGCCGGCGTTGCTCTGGCAGGCAAGTACGGCGCTTCGGTGCTGACTATCACGCGTCCCAGGGACCCCGGCGCCCCGGATTCCGATCTGGCCGCCCTCTGGGCCATCGCCGAAGAATCGGCCGCCGAGCATAACCAGGTGGTCAACCGTGACGACTGGCGTTTGGTGATCCCGGTACACATCGCAGAGACCCGCAAAGAGGCCATCGAGCAGGCCAGGGTCGGCGCGGGCCGCTATCAGGGTGAATATTTCGAGCACACGATGGGCCGTCCTCCGGTCATCGATGGGCCTCAGGATCAGATCATCGAGGCCATGATCGAGAACGGCAGCTGGATCATCGGCGACCCCGACGATTGCATCGCCGGCATCCGCAAGCTGGAAGAGCGGAGCGGAGGCTTCGGTGGGTTCATGGTCCAGACCATCGACTGGGCACAGCGTGAGCAGGTCATGCACAGCTTCGAGCTCCTGGCCCGCTACGTCATGCCGGTCTTCCAGGGCACAACCCTGAGCACTGCCGCGTCCAATAAGTGGGCCTTCGAGCACCAAGAAGTGCTGAGCGCGGGGCGTGTGAAGGCCATCGACCGCGCCAAATCCGACTACGTTTCCCGATAATCACCCTGGTAATCACTCATGAAAGCAGTCTGGTACGAATGTAACGGCGACGCGGACATCCTGGAATACGGAGACATGCCCGACCCTGAACCAGGGCCGGGCGAGGTCCGCGTCCGCGTGGTGACCTCCGGCGTGAACCCGTCTGATTGGAAGCGGCGTCAGGGCCTGACAAATACGATCGATTTCCCCAGAGTCATCCCAAACCAAGATGGAGCTGGGGTGATCGACTCGGTGGGGTCGGGTGTTGACCAGTCTCGCGTCGGCGAACGGGTCTGGCTGTTCGAGTCCCAGTTCCGGCGGCCCTTCGGCACCGGCGCTGAATACACGGTGCAACCCAGCGGCCACGCCGTCCGGCTTCCCGACAATACCGACTTCGCAACTGCGGCAGGTCTTGGCGTCCCGGCCATGACCGCACACCGTTGCGTCTTTGCCGACGGGCCGGTCACTGGCAAGACCGTCCTGGTCACCGGTGGCGCGGGTGCTGTGGGCCACTACGCTGTGCAGCTAGCCAAGCTGGGCGGTGCGACGGTCATCAGTACGGTGAGTTCGGATGAGAAGGCTCAGATCGCTATCGAAGCAGGGGCCGACCAAATCGTCAATTACCGGGAAGGCGATACAGCTCAAAAGATCAGAGACCTGACAAGCGGCGCAGGAGTCGACCACATAGTAGAAGTCGACATGGCAGCCAATTTCGCGGTGAGCCAACAGGTCCTGAAGAGTTCCGGGGTGTTGGCGGTTTATTCGGCGGGCAGTTCGGCTGCTCCGGCCGTGCCTCTCAAGTTCAACTCCACCAACGTGACCGTCCGAATGGTGTTGGTCTACGACATGCCCGAGCCTGCCAAAGACGCAGCCGTTGCCGATATCACCGCTTGGTTGGAGCAGGGCAATCTGGCATCTTTCGCGGGGCCTCACTTCTCCCTGGAACAACTTAAAGACGCCCATCTAGCCGTCGAGGCTGCCGTAATCGGCAAGGTTGTTGTGGACGTCGGGCTTCCCTAGGCGCCCGATTATGCGCCCCAACCAACGCCCTTCGACGGGGCTCAGGACGAACGGATCATCGTAGGTTTGGTTTTCTGAACCGATGAACAGGTATCCGGTGATTCCCGACGGTAAAGAGCATGACTGATTCAAATGACAATCTAGGCAATGTCGTCGCCGTTATCGGGAGTGGGGCGGTCGGCTGTTTCACGGCTTACCGGCTTGCCGCGATGGGAGTGTTTGTAGTCCTGATCGAACAAGACGGCCCCGGCTCGGGAGCCACGGGAAATTCTGCCGGCAACGTCCAACCGGCTTCGGGCGACGATAATGCCTACAAGATCGCTCTGGGTGCGGAGAGCCTTGCCCTCTGGCGCAAGTACCTGCCCCGGATCAAAGAAGCAGGCGGGGTGGATTACCGGGAGCAGGACGTCCGTTACTTCTATGCCGCCACCAACGAAGAAGAAGAACGTCAAGTCCGCCAAACGCTTTCTGGCCTAGCAGCCGCCGGCCTGAAGGCACAGTGGATAGACGGCCCAACGGCCCGGGAGGTAGAGCCTCGTCTTTCCGAGTCGATCATCGGGGGTATGCTCCACGAAGACTGCATCCAGATGGACCCCAAACTGTTCATGACCGCCCTGGCGAACACCGCCGTGGTTGAAGGTGTAGACCTTCAACGTCAGAGTAAAGCTGTCGGCCTGGCGGTTGCCAGCAGTCGTATCTCCGGGGTCCTCCTGCAGGACGGGAGCACATTGGAGTGTTCGTCCGTTGTCCTGGCCACTGGGGCTTGGACCCTTAAAGCCGTTTCCGAATGGCTTGGCTATGACCTGCCGGTGGAACCATATGGGCTGCAGAAACTACACCTGAACCTGGGTTCTGCCACTCCGCTGAACTGCGCTGTCCGCTGGAACGGCGTTAACATCGTCTGCCGCAGGGACGGGTTGGTCCATGCCGGAAGCAGGTTCGACCCCGCCGGGTTCGACGCCAAACCGTCCGCAGAAACCGAAAGATGGTTGCTGGACCAAGTGGCTGCGATCATGCCCGGATTTCAACCTTCCGGAGCGGAAAGTATCGCGGCGTTTGCGGCCTCCACGCCCAACCGCATACCCCTGATCGGCGCGCTGCCCGGGGTGGATGGCGTCTACCTTGCCGTGCCCAGTACCGACGGATTCCTGATGGCGGCAGTCCTGGCCGAGATGACGGCAAACCTGATCGTAAACGGCGATAAGCATGAATTGATGGGCCGCAGCCCTCTTGCCCAAGCCAGACCCCGCTGACCTCTTCCGGCTTCCTTCCTAACGTTGCTCCTAACGTTGCTCCTAGCATTACCCCTCACATCTCTCCTCGCTTGGCTGACGCCCTATTTTCACGCCTGAAATAGGCTCGCCATTTGCTATTAAGGCGCGAACACTCTAGAAATATTAATACGCACCACTACTTCTGAGCCGTGGGCTGGGTGTGCTCAGCCTGCGGCACGGTCCTGCGTTGCCTTGATACGCAGACCCACATCCGAAAGAGACACAAGAGAGCAAAATGAAGCAACTAGAGGTCTTGATCGCCGACGATTCTGAGTTCATGCGGACGGCCTACAAGCGGATACTTGAGGCCGAGTCCAACCTGAAGGTGGTAGCGATGGCTACCAATGGCGAAGAAGCATCCATGATGGCAAAAGAGATCGAGCCAGACGTGGCTATCCTGGACGTATGGATGCCGAAGGTGGACGGCATCCAGGCGGCCCACGAGATACGTAGGCGGCTACCGAATACGGCCATCGTGGTCATCTCTGCCTATGACGACCTTACTTTTGTTGCCGACCTGATGCGAAACGGAGTGGAACGGAAGTCCTATCTGCTGAAGCATTCCATCTCGGACATCACTGACCTTGTTAGCGTGGTTGAGGCGGTTTACGAGGGAGGCACTGTGTTGGACTCGGGGATCGTCCAACGCCTGGCCCGTCTGTTCTGCAAATACTCGGACGAATTCAACTCCAACCTAGCCGACATCGAGCAGGACCTTTTGGGGCTCATGGCGGAGGGGTACGACGACGAACGCCTCTGCGAGGCCCTGCACATCGATCAGAAAGAAGTGGCATTGCACTCAAGCTCACTTTACGAGAACCTTGGTATCCTCGGCGGTTCCGGCCACGACCAGCGTATCCTGGCGGTCAGAGCCTTCGTGAGCCAGATACACGAAGTCCCTCTGGCCAGGGTTTACGACGCAGTGAGTTAATCTGCACTAAAATACGGACGCTACACATGCAGACCAACGATTTCACCAGAGGATGGCGGGCGATCGCCCCGGTCTCACCTGTTGGGCCGGCCTCATCAACAGGAAGCAGAGACCCTTTGGGCCCGAGCCTGAAGAGGAATCGGCCGCGTTTGCCCGGAGGGCCGCCAAAAGCCTTCCGGCGGCCAAAGTGGGGCTAACCAAATAGGTCCGAGTTATGCCCGGTCTCGGTTGACCGACCTTTACCCCGCTGATAGAATGCGCCCAACCTGGTATTCAGGCTGGATTTCAGGCACGACAACTGGGCCACTTAACCTGGTTAAAACGCTTGGAGCCACAGACTGTCCCTCCAGCCTGGCACTACGGCCCATAACACTCTATCTGCGGAGTTTAGAACACCATGGCAAGAAAGATATCGGTCTCTGTTGACCACGACATCTGCGTGGGCAATGCAATGTGCATCACCATCGCCACCAAAGCTTTTGAGCTGAACGAAGAACGGCAAGCCAAGTCAGCCAACCCTGACGGCGACACCGAAGAACTGATTCTGGAGGCCGCCGAGAACTGCCCGGTTGCAGCCATAACAGTCACGGACGCGGACACCGGCGAGCAACTTTTCCCATAACCCATAAAGTAGCCCGGCCGCGTATCGATCGTATTTGAAAAGCCTTCCTTTACCACGTTGTAGAGGGGGGCTTTTTGCTCGCTTCTCCACGCCCAAATCACAAAAATAATCAACTAAAATAATCAACTATAGGTGAATCATGGATATCGGTATCGCGCTCTTAATGACCCAGCATGATTTCAACACGATCGACCTGGCCCGGAAGGTGGAAGAGCTGGGTTTCGAGTCCCTCTGGGCGCCGGAGCACGGGATAGTACCGGTCGATTTCAAGGTGACTCCCGTAACCGGCCGCCAGGGCGGAATACCCAAGTTCTACGCCGAGGGCGGTATCAACCAGATCATCGACCCGCTTATATTCCTGGCCGGGGCCGCCACCGTCACCAAGAAGATCAAATTGGGCACCGGTATCTGCCTGGTTCCAGAACGGAACCCCATTCGGCTGGCCAAAGAAGTGGCTACTCTGGACCAGATATCCGGCGGGAGGTTCATCTTTGGAGTGGGCGCGGGTTGGCTCAAGGGAGAGTCGGAGATTCTGGGCGTGGACTTCCCCCACCGCTGGAAGCAGACCCGGGAATACGTGGACGTCATGAAGAAACTGTGGACCACAGACATCACCGAATACCACGGCGAATACATCGATTTCCCACCCCTGGTCTGCGCTCCCAAGCCGGTGCAGAAGCCCTATCCGCCTATCTTCGTTGGCGGCGAGCTGGAGAGCGCTGCCCGGCGCATCGCAGCCTACGGAGACGGCTGGCTCCCCAGGGCCCGCAACACCTCGCAGTATGAGGACCCGGACAAACTCTCCGGAGCGCGCAAGCATATAGAAGAACTGATGACACAAAAAGGACGCGATGCCTCAACCTTAAATATCACCATGTGGGACGCCCCACCAGACCGGGAAATGAACCGGCGTTTTGCCGACGCCGGCGCCGACCGGGTGGTCCATATGCTGAACACCACCGACGAGAAGTCGGCCCACGAGGCGATCGAGCGGGTGGCTAAAGCCGTTCTCTAGGGTCGCTCAAGCCCCTGAACATGCCGGGCAAATTCGAAGCGGTTCTCCAAAAGGCCGATATCCATGGCGAAGGACGCCGGTCCGATCGGTTCGACCTTGGACACGATAACGGACAAGCCTTCACGCTCCGAGGCTTCCGCAAAAGCCTGTTCGGCGGCCTCGATAGTATCCGCCAACGCCACATGCTCCGCTCCGGCCTTCTCAGCGATGCCGGCCAGGTCAGTCCCGGTTCCGGTGGCCGTGGGAAATCCACCCACCGACAACAGACTCTCGTTGTCGAATATCCAGTGGATCAGATTGGGCGGCCGATAGCGGGCCAAAGTGCTCAGCGAACCAAGGTTCATCAGTACTGAGCCATCGCCGTCCAATACCGTAACCCTCTCGTTTGGAAGCGAAACCGCCAAGCCCAGGCCCATGGATGAGGCCAGGCCCATGCCGTGCTCCAGATAGAAAAAATTAGGCTGGTGGCCAAGGTTGTACAGCTCCACTGCCACCGCGCCCATGATCGTCACCACCACCTGGTCTTTCAACCGGGGATAGACTGCCTTCAGCGCCTCTTCCCGCAGCATTACTCCTCCCACATCAGGTCCCTGGTGAGCAGCAACGCTACGGGGCGCAGTGAGCTCTCAGCCAGGGTCTGGGCTTGTTGTACTTCGTGGGCCACGGTCGCCGGGTCAGACAACTTCCGGTACATGATACCCAGCGATTGGAGCAACGGCTCGGTGACTCTCCCGCCCTCGGTCTGCCACGGGTCGCGCTCCCCCATCTCGCCGCGGTAGCTGATTACCATCAGCAGGGGAATCCGGTAGAGCTGGGCCACAGACACGATGCCGTTCACCGAGGTGAGTAGGCCGTGGTTCTGCATCAACATGGCTGATTTTCGGCCGGCGAGGTGAGCGCCTGAAGATATGCCCACACCCTCTTCTTCTTTGTTGAGGCGGATCAGGGTCATGTCCGGGTCGTCTTCGGCCATCTGCATCACGTGGACCAACCACGTCTCCGGCAGGGCCGACAGCAGGGTTATACCCGCCGACTTCAAAGCCGCAAAAAGAAATTCCGAGTTTTTAACTGAAACAGGCACCGTGGCGCCACCTCCAAACGAGTGGGCCAATTGTATGCGCAGGTTAAGAACGGGTCAATCTCGTGCCTCAAAGCGGTTTGCTCCTGTCGCAGACTCACCGATATACTGAACCCTATGTTGTGGATTTTGGAGGCACGTTGCAGTCAGGAATATTAGACCAGAACGAGACTATTTCTCGCGAAGATATGGAACAGTTGCAGGTCGAGCGGTTGCGAAAATGTATCGCCGATGTGAAAGAACGGGTGCCTTTCTACCGTGATCTGCTGGAAGGGATAGAATCAGGCAGCATTCAGTCGTTGGCCGACCTGGCCAAGCTGCCGTTCACCAACAAGCAGGACCTGCGCGATAACTACCCTTTTGGCCTCTTTGCCGTGCCGATGTCAGAGGTGGTGCGCATCCACGCTTCCAGCGGAACGTCCGGCAAACCCACGGTGGTCGGATACACCGCAAATGACATTGATATGTGGGCTGGCCTTGCCGCACGGGCCCTCTCAATGGCCGGAGTCACGAGAGACGACATAGTTCAGAACTCCTACGGATATGGGTTGTTCACCGGTGGCCTGGGTCTGCACTACGGGATAGAAAAACTGGGCGCGGCGGTGGTGCCGGCCTCTTCCGGAAACACTGCCCGGCAGGTGATGCTGCTGCAAGACTTTGAAACGACGGTGCTCTGCTCAACACCGTCCTACGCCCTGGTGCTTGCCGAAGCCGCGCTCAACGCAGGGTTCGACCTGGCAAACGGGCCGTTGCGGGTGGGCATATTCGGCGCCGAGCCCTGGTCGGAGCAGATGCGGGCTCACCTACAGACGCGTTTGGGGATAACCGCGTTAGATATATTCGGCCTCTCTGAAGTGATGGGTCCGGCGGTGGCCATGGAATGCACCCATCAGACGGGGATGCATATCGCCGAGGACCATTTCATACCTGAGGTTATCGACTCCGAGACGCTGGAACCAGTGCCGATGGGCCAATCGGGGGAACTCGTCTTCTCCTGCGTCACCAAAGATGCGCTGCCACTGATCCGCTACCGTACCCACGACCTTGCCCGGCTCATTTCCGGCGAATGCCCCTGTGGCCGTACGACGGTCCGGATGGAGAAGGTGCTTGGCCGGAACGATGACATGCTGATCATCCGGGGGATAAACGTGTTCCCCTCCCAGATCGAGTCGGTACTCCTAGCCAAGGGCGACTTTGAGCCAAATTACCAACTGGTGGTGGGTAGGGACGCGGACCAACTGGACGAACTCGAGATTAAGGTAGAATCCATCATTGAGTCGAGCAGACACATCGAGCTTAGGGGTAAGCTAGGCATTGACCTGCGCAACGCCCTGGGCATCGCCTGCGATGTGACCATAGTTGCTCCTGGTGAGATCGACCGTAGCGAAGGTAAAGCGGTACGGGTGATAGATAACCGGCAGATATAATCGACATGCCTGGGGGGCAAACGCCTGGGGGGGCAAACGATGGAACTTCAGAACATGAAGTACGAGACGGACGGCGATCTAATTCGCCTAACCCTGGACCGGCCTGAGGCCCTGAACGCCATCGACTACCAGAGCACGATCGAGCTCCACCAGGCGGCCCAAGCCATCCATGACGATCCTAACGCCAGAGCCGTGGTCATACGCGGCAACGGCCGAGCCTTCTGCACGGGCATCGACCTCAAGGAACTGGCGGCAGATAAAACGCCCCATGACTACTTCTATCAGTGGGACCAGGCCCTGCGCATCCTGGAGCGGTCCGACAAGCTGATCATCTGCGCCATCCAGGGGTTCGCGCTGGGCGGCGGCCTCCAACTGCCACTCGCCTGCGACATCCGCATCGCCACTGAAGACGCGGTCCTGGGCCTGCCGGCGGCCAAAGAAGGTTTCATACCTGGGTTGGGCACCTATCGCCTGCCGCGCTACATCGGCCTGGGGCGCGCAAAGCGGATGGCCATCTCCGGCGAGAACATCGACGGCGTTGAGGCCCTGCGCATCGGCTTGGTGGACTATGTGGTCAAGCCACAGGAGTTCGAAA
The DNA here is from genome assembly GCA_963693555.1 of Dehalococcoidia bacterium. GTDB lineage: Bacteria > Chloroflexota > Dehalococcoidia > Lucifugimonadales > UBA3495 > UBA9611. The sequence goes on from CAVOAA010000005.1 coordinate 37,489, forward strand.
AAGAAGTTGAAGAGCTGACTCAGCGTTATCTGGCGCTCAGCTCCGAGGGCGCCAGGCAAACCAAACTCATGATGTCGGCCTACCAGGACCTGCCCCACGGCCAGTTCTTCGAAGAATACCTGAATCGCCAGGCCATCGCCATCGCTGCTCCCGACCACGATGAGGCTATGACTGCCTATCGTGAGAAGCGGGACCCTGTTTACAAGTCGCGCTGACGTTGCTACAGAACCTTAGCCCTGGTGCCTGGTAAACCGGTCACGCCCTGTCCGGTCTGGCTGAAGTAACCAACTCGATCGCCGCTTCGAGGTCTTGCACAGCGAGCGGCTTGATCAGCACTCGATTGTCCAACGGTTCTAAGAACGCACGGGTATCGAGGTCTCCGGTGATAAAAACAACCTTGGCAGCGGTTTCAGGGTCTGAGACCGCTATACGTCGAAAAAGCTCTTGGCCGCTCAGCCCGGGCATTCGCAGGTCAAGCAATATGCAATCGTAGCTGCCTTCTAGCAGTTTGCTCCACGCCTCTTCGCCGTCAGCCGCTTGTTCTGCCGTGTAACCTCTCCGCTCCAGAACCTTGGCCACGACCTCCCTCAGGTCCTGCTCGTCGTCTACCACCAAAACATGGGTGACCAAGCTAGACTTACTCTCCGGTAGACCGTCAACGTCCAGGAAGTCTCCGCCCGGGGGTTCTATCGGTTTAAGTTCGTCCAACTGTCCAGCAGGATTCCGAGGCACGTCGATGTGAAAAGTCGTGCCTGACGCGCCATCGCTCTCCACCCACAGTTGACCGCCTAGCTGGGTAATGATTCCGTACGACACACTCAAGCCCAGGCCGGTCCCTTCGCCAACCTCTTTCGTCGTGAAGAACGGGTCAAACACTTTTGACAGGACGTCCGTGGGGATGCCAGGTCCGTCATCGGAGATGCTGATGCGGGTCGAACCGTCGGCCTCTCGGACCGATATCGATATATGGCCGCCCCTCTGGGCAGCAGAGCACGCCTGCTCCGCGTTGCTCAAGATGTTGACCATCACCTGGGTCATCAATTGTTTATCGATCGAAATCTCAGGCTGGTCCAAGAGAACGCTGATCGAATTTGTTATGTTATTTACCCTAAAATCATGTCTCTTCAGGTCCACGCAACTCTCGATGAAATCATCGGCGCGGACCGTTGTGACCTCATAACTAGATTTCCTGGAGAACTGCAATAGATTACGAACTATGCCTGCCGCTCGTTTCCCCTGGGCGGATATGATCTTGATGTCATCGGCCACAGACACCGTAAGGTCCTGTTCCAGCAGCGCCTCTGTGTAAAGGTTGATGGCCGCCAAGGGGTTGTTGATCTCGTGGGCCACACCTGATGCGAGTTCGCCGACCGAAAGCAGGCGTCCAGCCTCGGTAATTCTCTCCAACTCCATATTATGCTCGGTAACATCTTCAGCGAAACCGCTCATTCTGAGTATTTCGCCTTCTGGACCCAAAACAGGGAAGCCGCGGCTTCTGATCGAACGCACCGAGCCATCCCGTTTGATTATTCTATATTCGATATCGAGAAAGCCTGTTTTATTCGCTTCGATACTGTCCCGTTGGATACGCGCCGTGTCCTCAGGATGGATATTACGAAAAATCAGGCTGAAGTCGTCATAGATTTCGGCCAGTGGCATATCCCAAACGCTGTCTGCATTCGGGCTGGCGTAAATCAGCCGATGGGGCGCCAACTCAACTAGCCAGAATACGCCACCGATGCTGTCTGCGATCTGACGAAAGCGCCCGTCACTTTCTGATAAGGCCACCTGCGCACGGTCTCTTTCAGCAGAAATCTTGAAAGTCGCCAGCGCCCCTCCCACCAAGGCCGCCATCCGGTTGGCAACGGCTAGATCTTCGTCGTTGTAATGATCTTGCCGATTGAAAAAGCCCAAAACGCCAATGATCTTCTCTTCGTACTCTACTGGCACGACCATGATTGACCTGAACCCTCGTTCAAACGCAGCTTGGGTCAATGGAAAGTGGCCGGCCTTCAATAGAGGATCACCAAAATTAAGTACGCGGCCTTTTCCTGTTCTGAGGACCTCTTCAGTGATGGTTCCGGAATACGATTTTCCGATATTGTTGGCCAGCTTCAGCTCGGAAAAATCCAAGAAATGGTCGAATTCTTGACTGAAAGTTCCGGCTTCCATGTCTATG
>CAVOAA010000006.1:0-35317 GCA_963693555.1 Dehalococcoidia bacterium
CCTGGACTCTGGTGGTGCGAGCCTTTTCTTGCAGGCAGCCAGCGGTAGGGGAGCGTCGCAGGGACTGGCCGATGCTATTTATGCCCACACCGAAGGCAACCCATTCTTCATGTCGGAAGTAATCAGATTGCTGGTGGACCGGGGAGAGCTGGAGGAGGTGGCCACGAAAGGCGGCCCGGTGACACTAGGAATTCCCCAAGGAGTTAGAGAGGTAATCGATCAGCGGCTGGGCCGGTTGTCCGAAAATTGCGTACAGACGCTGACCACCGCTTCGATCATCGGCCGGCAGTTCGATTTCAGGTTGCTGAGGGCCTTGAGCGCAGAATTCATCGAGGACGAGGTGTTAAAGGCGATCGAGGAAGCGGTCAGTTCCCATCTCATTGAGGAGAACGAGGAGTTGGCCGACAGTTATCAGTTCAGCCACGCTGTTGTGCAGCAGACACTGGCTGAGGAGTTGACCACCAGCCGAAAGACGAGAATGCACGCCCGGATCGCCGAGACTCTGGAAGGAATCTACGCCGGCGATGAAGAAGCCCATGCCGCGGAACTTGCCTACCACTTCGCGGAATCCCAAACAGTGCTCGGCACTGAAAAACTGGTCCTGTACTGCCTGATGGCAGGGGAAAAAGCCTTGGACGTTTACGCGTATGAAGAAGGCTTGGTCAATTTCCAAAAGGGTATTACAGCACAATCAGGGCAGCAGACGGACGATGATACGGCCAAGCTTTGGGCCGGCCTGGGCCGCTGCCAAGTGGCTACGCTCCCCTTACATCAACTCGAGGAGGCGGTGGCTAGTCTTAGGAAGGCTTTTGATTACTACGCCGAAACGGGGAACTCAGACCAAGCAGTGGCCATCGCCGAGCTCCCGTTCCCTTCATCGGCGGGGCGTGATTATGGAGTGTTGCAGATCATCGAGCGCGCTCTGGCGCTGGTCCCGCCTACCTCCCGGCACGCCGGCCGCCTTCTGGCCCGGTATGGTTGGCTCCAGGGAATAGAAAAGGCGAACTACGAAGGGAGCCGGAACTCTCTGGCCCAAGCGCTGGACATCGCCCGAAGTGAAGGTGATACCTCTTTGGCCGTCCGCACCCTGGTGAGCGCTGCCGAGGTAGAAGCATTCTTCTTTCACTACGGAGAGGCCCTCAGCAAAAGTCTGGAGGCTATCGAGCTTCTTCCCGAGATTGATGACCCGCGTTCAGAGACCATGGCATATTTTTGGGCTGGAAATTCTTCGGTCTGCCATCTCGGTGATTCTTCGGAGGGCGAGCGATACATCGAGAAGAGCATTATCGCGGCAGAACGGCTGCGTCACCATTTCTATCTGGGCCGGTCTCTCAATCACATGTGCTTCCTGTCGTACCGCAAGGGTGCGTGGCAGGCTGCGCGGGACTATAGTAACCGGGGTCTGGTGGCATCTCCCAGAGAGACCCGACTCCTTCACACCAGGATGATTTTGGAATACGAGGTCGGGAATGCCGGCGAAGGAGATACCTATCTCCAACGCCTATTGCAGGTGATGCGCCTCACAGCGCCCGGTCCGGCATATGAATACGCATTCCCAGCGATGTCCATACCCATGGCGGCCCGTATCTCGGGGAACCTCAGCTGGATAGACGAAGCCGAGAAGGCGGCCAATAATGTTTTATCGTCCCCTTCGGTCACCCCCATGGTAGCGGCTATGGTCAGCACCGGGTTGGCAATATCGGCGGTCCAACGAGGTGATGTTGCCTCCGCGCAAAAACTCTACGCCGCCAAAGAGCCGCCCGAGACCTTCGGTGGGTTGGGGCCTCAGATCAATCGCACCATCGGGCTCTTGGCCCAAACCGCGGGGAATATCGATGAAGCATTCGGCCATTTTGAGGACGCCTTAGCCTATTGCCTCAAAGCCGGCTTTCGACCCGAGTTGGCCTGGACGTGCCATGACTACGCCGAAGGGCTGCTTCAGAGGAACCTCCCTGGCGACTCGAATAAAGCGCTTTCGTTGATAGAGGAATCGCTGGCGATTTCCTCTGATCTAGGTATGCGCCCTCTCATGGAACGAGCCGAAGCTGTGAAAGAACGGTTGGAATCCGGGCCCGTCACGACCCCCGCACACCCCGACGGCCTGACCCGCCGTGAGGTAGAAGTATTGCAGCTCATCTGCGATGGCATGACCGACCGGGAGATTGGGGAGGATTTGTTTATTAGCATCAAGACCGTGGGCAACCACGTAAGCAACATCCTCAACAAGACCAGCACCGCCAACCGCGCAGAAGCCGCCGCTTACGCCACTCGACGCTCTATCGTCACAGACGACGTTGCGGGCTGATTGATTCTATGGCTTCCGGTTAAATGGCGCAGAAAGAAAATGTCAAAAAGAGCGTGCCGATTCCGCGATAATTTGGCTAAACGCGTGATCAGCAAACCGCGTAATCCCATTTCCAACGTTTTGAACAACAATTCCTGAGGCTAAAACGCATGTCGGAGACGAGTGTTCAACCCAGGGTGACAGGAGCGCGGGGAGTCTAGGATCGAAAAATAGAGGACTTTCACATTTACTGGAGGCTTAGATGCCAGACCTGGAGAGCTTGTTGGACCAAGTCGATGAGATGCGGGATGAGATCGTGTCGCTGGAGCAGGACTTGGTGCGCATACCCACCGTGAACACCGGAGTCATGCCCACCGGCAATGAGACCGAAGCTTGCCGCTACATCGAGAAATGGCTGGCGGAAGACGGCATCGAGTCCGAGACCATCGAATCTGCTCCCGACCGGGGTAACCTGATAGCCCGGTTAGAAGGCAGTTCGGGCAAGGCCGGGCTGATGTTCATGTCGCATCTGGATGTGGTGCCGGTGGAGGAAGAGGAGAAATGGCGGTTCCCTCCCTTCAGCGCCACACTTGCTGATGGCCGGGTTTTTGGCCGGGGCGCGTCGGACTGCAAGGCCCTGCTCACCTGCCAACTGATTGCCATGCGTCTGCTCAAGCGCAACAACATAGAACTGAAAGACAGCCTGATCCTGGCCTCTTGCGCCGATGAGGAACACGGTGGCCGGTTTGGGTTTGGCTGGATGGCCGATAATCATCCGGAAAAGCTGGCGGCGCCCTATGCCGTGAACGAGGGCGGCGGCGTGCCCATCTCTGCCGCCGGGAACCTGACCTATCTGTTGGGTATCGGCGAGAAGGGCCGGCTACAGTTGGAGATCGAAGTACGTGGCTCCAGCGCTCATGCCTCCACGCCTTGGCAGGGCTCCAATGCCTTGTTTGGGCTGTCTGAGGTCATCAAGCGCATCGAGGCCTACGAGGCAGAGCGAGACACCTCGACCAGCCTGTTTGACCACCTGTCTACATTTGCCATCGAGGACAAGCCGTCGCCGGAGAACATCGACCGGATCATCGCCGACAACGAGGAGAGTCAACCCCGGTTCGCCTCGATCATGAAGGCCCTATCCCGGATGACTATCACGCCGACCATGATCCAGGGGGGCATCAAGTCCAACAGCGTTCCCGAGTCGGTTCGCTTGACCTGCGACGTGCGAACGCTGCCCCACCAGGACGAGGCCTACGTCCGGCAGGAGTTGGACAAGATATTGGACGGCATACCGGGTGTGGAGGTAGACATCGACTACATGTCCATCCCCAACGCCTCGCCATTCGAGACCGAGTTTGCCCAGCGCATCCAGATCAGCACGGCGAACGCGCTGCAGCGGGACGACATCCAGTGGGTACCGTCGCTGAACACCGGGTTCACTGACTCCCGGTTCACCCGCAACCTGGGCACGACAACCTATGGCATGGTTGGTTCACATCCCGATGACGACCCCATGATCAGCTTCATCCACGGCACCAACGAGTCGGTGGGCATCCGGAGTCTGATCAGCGGCACTCGGATAATGCTGGCCCTGGCTTACGATCTATTGGCAGTGAAATAACGCGCTTGGGGAGAGCTAGATATGATTACGGATCCTGAGGCTTTTCTGAATTTCTTCCGGTCGATACACCGGCGGACCCTGCGGGATATCGAGGCGCTGCCTCCGCCCGCCGAGAACTGGGAGCCGTCGCGAGGCGAAGGGGAAAAGGCGTGGGGCATCGCCCAGATCGTGCACCACATCTGCGAGTCCAGAATCTACTTCGCGTCGGCGTACACCGGCAAGGGATGGCGCTACGATTGGAAGCCGCCCAGCACGGAACAGCAGTCGGGTTGGATACCGGCGTTGGAAGCTTCCGCAGTGGAGTTTCAGAATCAGATTTCCGGGACGCCCACTGAATGGCTTAACCGCCGCATCAAGATGATCGACACCGACGGCACCCTGAGCGGCTGGCGCATCCTGATGATGCTCTTGGAACACGAGGTCCACCACCGCTCCCAGATAGACACCTACGCAGGCCTAGAAGGCTGGGACGTCCCTCAGATATATGACCGCACCCGGGAGCAGATCGACGAACTGCAGGACAAGCAGACCCTTCTTTAGTACGTTTGAATTTCCTCAGGTTCAACACCAAGAAGCTGCGCGAGGGTTTCTTTCGTTCGCTTATGCAACGTCGTAACTTCCCCCCGTTCAATACGACCGATTTCTTTGGTACTGATACTAGGGGAAAAATCGCTTTGCTTTAAGCCTTTTTGCAACCTAAGACGGCGCAAAGCTCCACCAAAAGAATCGTCAGTGTTGATTCGGCGTTCCTTGTCTCGCCGGCGAAAGAGAGGATCAAATTCATACAAGATCGCTTCCGCACCGGCTTCAAATTCGCCCATTCGAACTGTTTGTCCAAAATCGATTATTTCGAAATCGTCCGGAATTGGTTGTGGGGAATTTGGTCCAGCCTCGAACCAAGACAATGGCAAGGTTATTGGAACAAGATTACCTCTGTACAAAACAACCGAAGCATTTGCGGTATTTACTATCCCGCCAATGAAATAATCTTCGCTATCCGGTAGCCCCAAAATTTCTGTGATTTCTTTAGATGGGAGCAACTTTAGTCCATCGTCCGGCGAAACTACGAGCCTGAACTTGGCTTTCAGGTAGTGCTGGTCAAATCCCTCAGTGGGTTCGAAACACAAAAGACAATGGTTGCCTCTTGGAGTTCCAACAATTTTGTTTAGCAAAAGCATGTCGGAATAACGAGGTGCAATCCAAATGCAATCTGGTTTTACGGTAGCGTACAGATTCCGAACTTCTTCATTAGTGTAGGCGAATGTCGCATCAAGTCCAGACCAAATATCGGCTATATGAGGGTCGTCGCAGACCAAAATTTGATTAGCTCTCTTTATCGCCATGATTTCCTCGAATCGGATTATTAGGGTACATCTTGTCCCATTCATTGCAGAGAGAAGCGTAACTTTCACGAATCCGTTCCATCAACTGTTCAGGAACGCCAGACGGCGCTGGGGTTTTGTCCATGAATTGGCGTTCTCTGAGATCCCATCTCCACGGTTTGCCTTTTCGAAGGATTGTGACATGGGGAGCTTCTCTAATTTCTTTGTCCCGAATTTTTACTTGCCACCCCTGATTCTTGAGACTCACTGAAAGCAGAAGTGAAAACGCCAAGCTGTCCGGCCTCCTTGATTATATGTCCTTTATAATTAAATATCAATAAAGGACATATAATGATTTTCTGCCCGCACCGTCCTGATATACCTACATTTGGAATCTACCTATAGAGCAGCCGGCGGCATGCGTTTGTTCCAGTCGACGGCCTGTTCGTAGGCGTGGGCTACCCGGAGGACGGTTGCTTCGTCGAAGGGGCGGCCGGCGATCTGCATGGCCAGGGGTAGGCCGCCGTTGCCGTTGGGGCCGTCGGTGGCTGACGTGAACCCGCAGAGGATCGACAGCGCCGGCGCTCCACTCAGGCTATAGGGGCCCCTGAAGCCGCCTGCGGCCAGGGCTTTCCTGGCGTGCTCCTGGCTGTCCACTTTCTGTTCCGGGTTTATGACGTTGGCGGGCGCGCTGGAGGTCGGCTGAATCAGTACATCGACTTCTTTCAGTAAACCCAACACTTGCTCGCGAACCATGGTTCGAAGCTTCTGGGCTTTGTAGTAGACCTGGGCCGGGATCAGGTTGGCGGTGGTGAAGTGGACTCGGGTGTTGTAATGGTAGCCCTCTGGCTGTTCCCGCAGGTACTCGGGGCGCAGGCTAACCCGGTCGACGTGGGTGATGGCGCGGGTGATGTAGCCCGATTTTTCGGCCAGCGGCATGGACACCTGCCTCACGTCCGCACCCAGTTCCGCCAATACCTCGATGGCTGTCAGGACCGACTGGCGCATCTGTGGGTCCAAGTCCAGTTCTTCCGGATCGAGCAGTTCTTTGACGACGCCAATTTTGAGGCCTTTGATGTCGCCGGTCAGTGCTGCTAGGTAATCTGGCACCGGCACGTTGTGGGTTGACGGGTCCTGCGGGTCGTAACCGGCGATGCCGCCGATGGTGATGGCGCAGTCCTCCACTGTTCGCGAGATGGGGCCGAGGGTGTCGAACGACCAGCCTGCGCCGTCCACGCCGTAGCGGCTGACCCGTCCCCAGGTGGGGCGCAGGCCGACCAGACCGCAGTTGGCTGCCGGACCTCGGATGGAGCCGCCGGTGTCTTCTCCCAGCGACGTTGCGCAGAGGCGGGCGGCGGTGGCGGCTCCCGACCCCGTGCTGGAAACGCCAGGGCTGCGGGTCAGGTCCCAGGGATTGCGGGCCGGGCCAAAGGCAGAACTCTGGGGTTCTCCGTGGGCGAACTCGCTCATGTTGAGTTTGCCCAACATGATGGCCCCGGCTTTCTTGAGGTTAGTCACCACGGTGGCGTCGAATTTGGGGATAAAGTCGGACCGTATCTTGGATGCGTCGGTGGTGCGGACGCCCTTGGTGTAGATCTGGTCTTTGAGGCCCATGGGGATGCCGTGCAGCGGGCCTCGGTACTCGCCGCGGCGTATCTCGGCTTCGGCTTCCAGGGCTTCCTGCCGGGCCTGTTCGGCGGTGACCGTGATGTAGGAGTTGACCTGGGGGTCGATGCGTTCGATGCGGTCCAGGTAGGCCTCCACCGCCTCAACGGGCGAAATTTCTTTCGCCTTGATGGCGGCGCCCAGTTCGGTGGCGGACAGGAACGCTATGTCTTTTTCGGCCATTTTGTTCTCCTCTCAATCTAGTCGGTGCTAAGTGCAGAATATGTTGGCTAAAACAGTGTGCTTTTGAAGTCCTGCCGTCCGCTCATGGTGAGCCTGTCGAACCACCCGCTTCGCCTGAGTCATCTCCCACATAGGATTCCTTCGACGGGCTCAGGATGAGCGAGTCTGAAGGCGGTTTGGGAACTGCCGTGCGGTTGGTTCCAGGCCGGCCAAGCCTCACCCGCCCGTGTCCAACATCCGCTGACGCATGTCTGCGGGTACCTCGCGGAGGCGTTGCCGGAACGCGGTGTTGGTGCGGTCGGAGACCCGGCGGGCGGCTTCGGTGAGCAGTTCTACTCCGCCCAGATAGTCGTCCACGTGGATGTATTCGGCTTCGATACGGCCCTCGGGCGCGCCGTTGTGGTAGTTGCCCAGTGGGAATGCGATGCCCGTGGTCTGGTAGCCGAACACTGCGAAGGCGCTGGCCTCGCAGGTGCCTCCGCTCATCAATTGACGCTGGCATTTGAACCCGCTGTCTCGTTCTCGAAGAATCTCTCGAGCACGGATCAGCACCGACTCGGCCTCGGCGGTGAAGGTGAAGCCAGCATCGCCGACCCTGATGACCGGCCCTTCGCCCATCTCGGCGCCGGGCAGCGTCCTGCTGGACTCGGCGGAGATGACCAGAGTATCCGGTGGCAGTGTCCCCGCTTCCGCCATGAGCCGTGCGCCCACCAGGCCGACCTCCTCGGCGCGGGTGAACACTCCATAGACGTCTCCGGGCGGGGCGTCGCCTGTTATCAGTTGGGCCAACGCGGCGAGGATACTGCCGCAGCCGGCCAGGTCGTCGACGGCCCTCATGCGGATGTGTTCGCCGTCCAGTTGGTAATCAACCAGGTCGAAAACGGCCGAGACCGGCGGCTCCAGTTCAAGGGGGCGCCCCAGTTGAATCAGCACCTGGCGGTCTTTATCTTCACCGTATTTTCCGGCGGTTGTGCCGTTGATGCGGGTGCCGTCGGGGAGCAACACTTGTATCGGCACGCCGGCCTCGAAGCTGGACGGCGGCACTCCGCCCATAGCCGTGGCGATGTAGCCGTCGGCGTGGGCGCCGGTTATCTCAAAGCCGGGATGGTCCATATGGGCGACGATGGCCAAGGGGTTGGTGGTGGAATCAGTGCCTGCAACCTTAGCGATGATGTTGCCGAATGAGTCCTGCTGGTATTCCAGGCCAATCTCTTCCAGGATGGCTTTTACGGCGTTGGCCACGCCGTCCTCACGGAATGCGGTCGCCGGGTTGCTGCCCAGCCGGGAAAGAAAGTCCAGCGCCTGCTCTTTGGGGTCGGTCATACGGCACCTGTGTTGGAGATATGGGTCTGCCAGGGTTGGCGGGATTATAGCAACGCGGCAGGCGGAGGCCAAGGCGAACCATTCGGGCGTGGGCCGAATGCTATAATTTCGTCAAAGACGCCCAACGACGCCTGGAGATTTGCAAATGCTAGAGGGATTCAAGGTCAGTCATGATGATGCGGAGTTCGTCCAGGGTGACGATCTCAAGAAGACCGTAGCCGGTATCTTCGAAAAACTGGGTGTGCCACCGGAAGACGCCCTACTGGCCGCCGACGTTCAGGTGCTGGCCGACCTGCGGGGCGTGGACTCCCACGGCGTTTCCAACATGCTGAAGAGCTATATCACGGGCTATCAAGAAGGTTCGATCAACCCCCGGCCCAACTGGAAGATCGTCAGGGAGACGCCGAGCACCGCGACCATCGACTCGGACAAGGGTTTGGGGACGATTGTCACACCCAAAGCCATGGCCATCGCCATCGAAAAGGCCAAGAAGGTGGGCGTGGGCATGGTGACCATCGGCAATGCCCGGCATCTGGGAATGGCTTCTTACCACGCCATGTTGGCCTTGGAGCACGACATGATCGGCGTCTGTATGACCAGTTGCCCGCCCCAGGTGCTGCCCACCTTTGGGGCTGAGCCACGGCTGGGCACCAACCCGATAGCGATAGCGGTGCCGGCCAAAAATCAGCCGCCCTTCGTTTTCGACGTGGCGACCAGCTCGGTGGCGGTGAACAAGATCCGTATCGCCGCACGGTTGGGCACAGAGATTCCGGGCGGATGGATGGCAAGGGAAGATGGCAGCCCGATCATGGAAGCAGGGCTGGCTCCGGAAAAGTTCACGCTGCTGCCGTTGGGCGCCGACCGCGAAGGTGGCTCCCACAAGGGCTACGGCCTCTCTTGCATGGTGGACATCCTGGCGGGGGTGTTGACCGGGTTTGGCTACGGAGCGGTGCCTGGGAGACCCAACTTTGGCCATATGGTCGCCGCCTACAGCATCGATGCGTTCACCGACGTTGAACCTTTCAAGGCGGAGATGGACGAATGGCTGACCATGATGAAGACCACCAAGCCGGCGCCGGGCCACGACCGCGTGTTGGTGGCGGGCCAGCCCGAGGCTGAGGTGGAGGAGGTCCGCCGCGAAGAGGGCATCCCTCTGCACCCCGACGTGGCCGAGTCGATTCGGGACACCTGCGCTGAGATGTCGGTGCCCTGCCTGTTCTAGGAACGTGATGGCAGATCTCTTACAGCCGGAAAAAACAAGCAACGACGGGTTCCAATTCCACGAGGCCTATGTTGTGTGGGAGATCGCGTTCAATGAAGCCCTCTCGATGCAGCAGAACCCCAGTTTTGTCCACCTGGTCGGGGCGTGTTTATACCGGCTTCGGGAATTTGATCTGACCCTGGCCAAAGAGCTACGAATAACGGTCTACCATATCCGCGATTGGGCGATGGAGAACCTCCCGACGACCAACCCGTTCGACCGCCGTTATAAAGGCCATATCGATTTCGAATACACGGTCGAGAGAAGGGCCGACAAGATGTTTGTCGGCAAGGTCAAGGAGTGCCAGACTGCCCAGACGAGTCCTATTCCAGACCACGTTCATCCTCCAGGTGAGGGGCTGATCGTTCGGGAAAGAATCGACCCAGAGGCAAGTGAATCATGGGCCACTGCGATGAGGTCCACGTATGAATTCGCCCAGGAGATTTACGCCGGCTACGGCGATGAAGAATCCTCGGCTGCCACGCTACGTAGGTGTCTGGTGTCTTTGTTGGCCACGACTGAGGTAAAGGGCTGTCTTGAGGAAGTTGGGTTTTCTGTGGGGGAATTGAGGGGGAAGCTGGGAGAGAGTGACTGAGGCGAGGACTTGCCCTCACCTCCGACTTCGTCGAGAGCCTCGACCCAGTCGGGCCCAACCCTCTCCCGCCGCGGGAGAGGGAGTAAGCCCCTTCTCCCCTGTGTGGAAGGGGGGACTTTTGGTTGTTTTTAGTCCTGTAGGGCTGGGATCACTTCTTCGCCCATGAGTTTTATGGAGCGCATGGTGTCCTCGTGGGACAGGGGGCCGCCTTGGGTCTCCAGCAGCAGCGAGCCGATACCCAGTTCGTCTTTGATGTGGCGAAGCTTCTTTATGACGGTCTCAGGACTTCCGACCACCAGGTGATTGTGCTCCTGAAGCTCCTCATAGGTCATCTCGTTCATGGGCTTCTGGCGGCGCGCTGCGTTGGCGGCAACGCCGGCCTGGGAGAAGTATCCCGGCGGCGCCCAGTATTCCCTGGGCCCCTTGAGGGGATGTCCCATGCGCCACATGAACGCCTTGCCCGATTCCTGGGCTTTCTCGTCGGTCTCGTTGACGTGGGCACAGATCATGAAGGCGAACTTGTCCGGGCCAGCTTCCCAGCCGGCTGCGGCGGCTTGCTCTCGGTAGCTGCCGAACAATTGCTTGGCTCTGGATAGCTCGGTCAGGAAAGCCGCGTAGGTGTAGCGGTGCTTGACCGCCCACTCCACCGTCTCCGGGCTACCGGTTCCAGGCACCCAGGCCGGGGGATGAGGCTTCTGGACCGGTACCATCCATGGGTTTACCGCCCGGTAGTTGTAGTGTTTGCCCTCCCAGCGGAAGGGGCCGGGGGTGGTCCAGGTCTTGATTATCAGGTCGTGGCATTCTTCGAACCGCTCCCGGTTGTACACCGGGTTGGTGTTGTTGGCCCAGCTTTCCACGCCGATGCCCCGGACGAAACCGGAGATGATCCGGCCGCCGGATATGACATCCAGCATGGCGATCTCTTCAGCCAGTCTTGGCGGGTTGTCGGAGGTGGGCAGCATATTTCCCAGCATCAGAATCTTCGCTTTTGACGTGAGCCGGGCCAGGATTCCGCCGGTGATGTTCACCTCAACGTCCATGCAGGATGGGGTGTTGTGGTGCTCGTTGATCATCAGCCCCTGGAAACCGGCCTCCTCGGCGTACTGGAACTCGTCCAGGTACCGCTTGAACAGGTCGGTGGCCTTATTGGGGTCGAAATAGCTGTTTGGGAAGGTCAGTCGCAGAGACGGCCACTGCTCCGCCAGTTCATCATCGATGTGGTGGTAGGGCATCTCGGTGAAGTAAAAAACGTCCAGGCTCATGTTGCTCCTTTGGAGAAAGCGGTCAGCTTTCAGCTATCGGCAGTCAGCTCTATTACGCTAGAAAATCTAGGGCGGCTTTCATGAATTCGTCGGGTTTTTCCACCTGGGGCGAGTGGCCGCAGTTGTCGATGACCACCAGGTCGGAGCCATTGATGGCCTTTTTGTAGAGCTCGCCGCATTCTAAGGGGACTATCTTGTCGTTCCTGCCCCAGACCATGCGGGTGGGAATCTTAACCCGCTGCAGCAGGCTGGGTAGCCGAGGGTCGTACATGTAAGGCTTCCAGCAAAGCCGCACGGCCATCTCGCGATTGGATTCGGCTTGCATCACCTGCTCCGGGGTGGGCTCTGCCGGGTAGAGCATCTCGTAATCGGGTACCTGGCTGGGGTCGTGGTACACCAGGTCAAGCACCTGAGCGGGGCTGATGATGAATAGGTCGGCAATCTCAGAATCGTTGGGCTTGATTCCTACCGCGTCTACCAGCATCAGCTTGCTGAACGAATGGTTGCACATGGCGGCGATCTCCGAGGCGATCCATCCGCCCATGGAGAACCCGATGACCCGGATTCCTTCCAGGCCCAGTGTTTCCAGGTACCAGGTGTAGAAGCAGGCCATGTCGGGAATGGTTTCCAGCCAATCGGGTCGCTCCGACTTCCCGTAGCCGGGGTGGGAGGGGTAGTACACCGTGTACTTCTCGGCCAGGGCGTCGACAAATTTGGCCCAACCGCTGTTCCCATTTGCGCCGTGGAGCAGCAGCAGGGGTTCTCCCGAGCCGCCCTTAAGGGTGTGGACCTTGGTCCCGCCAACGTCCACCATTTCTTCAGTGAAGGCAACCATGTTTTCTCCTTTGGAGGCCGTGAGCTTTCAGCAATCAGCTGTCGGCCGTCAGCCTTTTTACCGGGCTGCGCCCGGCTATAAATTTTCGTATATCTCGTGTTGCGATTCAGCTGCCGCAGTCAAGTAAAAAGCTGACTGCTGACGGCTGGCAGCTTAGGCGGTCGCGGCTTCTTTCTGGAACGGGTCGGTCAGTTCCAGGTCCGCGCCGATCTCGCGAATGGCTGGCAGGACTTCCTCTCCCATCAGTTTCAGGCAGTTCATCGTGTCGGCGTGGGTGGTGTCGCCGTCGTTGGTCCAGACTCCCAGTATCCCTGGCCGGATGGTCGACAGGGTCTCCCGAAGCTTTCGGATCACAGTCTCAGGACTGCCAACGATCCAGCGGTTGGAGGCCAGGATCTCATCGTAGGTGGCGGTCTCCAGGCCTAGGCCTAGGAACTGGTCCTTGCGGATGCGGCCCTGATACTTGGCGATCCTCGGGTCGGCTTTGCTACCGCCGTAGCCGATGGGCAGCATGTAGTCTTTGGGCATTGGCACCCGGCCGACGCCCACGTTACCGGTCAAGAATCCCTTGGCCGACTCATAGGCTTTTTCGTCTGTGTCTTGTACGTGGATGCGGCACAGGTAACCGAAATTCTCCGGGCCCGGCTCGTAGCCAGCTTCCCGGGCGGCCTCGGTGTAGATGTCGATCATGTCCTGGGTTCCTTGCGGGTCGGTCTCCAGGTAGATGTAGGGGTAGCCCCGCTCGGCGGCCCAGACCAGGGTCTGCGGGCTGCCCAGACCGGGGATCCACACCGGCGGATGGGGCTTTTGCAATGGCATCTGGAACGGATTGACCACCCGGAATTGGTAGTGCTTGCCCTCCCAGCGGAAGGGGCCGGGGGTGGTCCAGGTCTTGATGATCAGGTCATGGGCCTCTTCGAACCGTTCCCGGTTGTGCAGGGGGTTGATGTTTGCGGCGAGGCTTTCTACCCCGGTGCCGCGAACGAACCCCGACACCACCCGGCCGTTGGAGATCAAGTCAATCTCAGCTATTTCTTCGGCCACTCTCAGGGGGTTTTCAAAGGTTGGCAGTGGGTTGCCCATCAGCACGATCTTCGGCTTTTTGGTGTTACGCGCCAGGATGGCGGCTTCCAGGTTCATGGTTGCGCCCAGGCAAGTGGGGGTGTTGTGATGTTCGTTGAGCATCAGGCCGTCGAACCCTACTTCCTCACAGTACTCGTACTCGTCCAGGTACTCGTTGAATTGGCGTGCGCCGATCGCGGGATCGAAGTTGCTGTTGGAGAAGGTCAGCCGCACGGCTTGGTTGGGGCTGTTTCTCACGGCCTCTTCGGTGTAGGCGGTGTAGGCTCGCTCGGTGAACCGCATCAGGAACATGTCATTACCTCCGATTGATTGGGCGAATATTCAAGCCTTGGATCTGGGTATGGCGCTCTTTACAGGGCATCATCCCTTAACATAGACCAGTTTCTCGGCTACTTTGCCGTCTCTTATCTTAAACAGATCGACCCCGCGGACACTGCCGGGTTGGTTATCCTGGCCGACCCATTTGAAGGTCCACTGGACGAGGCACCGGTCGCCACTGGCAAAAAGGTCTTCGGTATCGAATTCCATGCTGGAAGAAGACTGGAAGAACTCATTCCACAGGGCCCGCACGGCATATTGACCCTGGATTCGAGTGCCGTCCGGAGGGGGCATGGGCGTTTCCACGATGCAGTCATCCGTCATGGCTGCCATCACCCCGTCAACGTCGCCTCTATTGAAAGCGCCGTTGTAATTTTGGACTATGCCGATGGTGGCGGCGGTGGCGGGGTCGGGTTGTTCCATGCAGCGGTAACGGCCTCGTTAGACTTCAGGCGCGGGCTTCCAGGCGCGGGTCAGCGCCTATCCTAGCCTGCACGGGCATCTGGGTCAAGCTCGCTGGAGCACCGGCCGCTGGCCGCTTTTGACCATGATTGTGCTATAGTTTATCCGACGTTATGTCAGGCTTGGATCGTACCTATATCAAGCCCGGCGGCGCAAAAAACACCAACATTAATCAGGAAGATTTTCATGCCCAAAATTCTGGTAGCAGACCCCATCGGCGCTGAGGGTGTTGAACTGCTTAAGTCCCATGCCGAGGTAGACGTTAAGACTGGCATGAAGCCGGACGAACTGCTGGCGGTGATCGCCGAGTATGACGGCCTGGTCGTCCGTAGTGAAACCAAGGTGACCAAAGAGGTCATCGAGACGGCCAAGAACCTCAAGGTGGTTGGCCGTGCCGGTATCGGCGTCGACAACATAGACCTTGAAGCAGCCACCGCCGCCGGTATCGCGGTGGTCAACGCGCCCACTGGCAACACCGTGGCCGCCGCCGAGCACACCATGGCGCTGATGTTGGCCCTGTCGCGGAACGTGCCCTCAGCCCACCAATCACTGAAATCTGGCGAGTGGAAGCGGAGCGCCTTCATGGGCGTTGAGGTCCGCAACAAGACGCTGGGTATCTGTGGCCTGGGCCGGGTTGGCTCGGAAGTTGCCCGACGGGCCCAGAGCTTCGATATGAGACTGGTGGGATACGACCCGTTCGTCTCCCCGGACTACGCCAAGAGCAAGGGTATCGAACTCCTTACATTAGAAGAGCTATTGGCCCAGTCCGATTTCATCACTCTGCACACACCGCTGACCGACGGCACCCGCCACATGATCAGCTCGGAACAGGTGGCACTCCTCAAGCCCGGCGCTCGTTTGATCAACGTGGCCCGGGGCGAGTTGGTGGACGAACAGGCAATCCTAGATGGCTTGGAATCTGGCCAGTTGGGTGGAGTCGCCCTGGACGTTTTCGCCCAGGAGCCGCCACAGAACAAAGAGCTGATCGGACACCCCAAGGTTGTGGTGACGCCCCATCTGGGCGCATCCACCGAGGAGGCCCAGCGGGAAGTGGCCATCGAGGCCTCCGAACAAGTGCTGGCGATACTGAACGGTGAGCCATCACGGAACACCGTCAACGCCCCGTTCGTTCCCCCGGAAGTCCATGCAGTACTCGCGCCCTACATCCGGGTGGCCACCGTGGTCGGAAAGCTCTTGACCCACTTGGCCGACGGTCAGTTCTTGGGCATCACCATCAGCTACGAAGGCGAGATAGCTGAGCATGACACCCGGTCTTTGCAGGCCGCCGTCTTGGCGGGGTTGATGGAACCCATCACCACAGGCCAGGTGAACCTGATCAACGCGCCGGTGTTGGCCCGGGAGCGCGGCCTGAACATCACAGAGCAGCACAATACGACCTCTCCGGAGTATTCCAGCATCGTCAGCGCCACCATTGAGACCAGCGAGGGCAAGATTACCCTGGCCGGGACCTCGTTGCGCGACGAGCCTCACATCGTGAAGATCGACGATTATTGGTTGGACATCGTGCCGACCACGCCTTATATGCTGTTCGTGGACAACCAGGACCAACCGGGTTCCATCGGAGCGGTGGGAATGATCGCCGGTGCGCACAACATCAACATCAGCTTCATGGAAGTTGGACGTCTGGCGCTCAGGGGCCGGGCAATGATGATCATTGGCCTGGACGACCCGGTGCCGCCCGATGTGATAGCGGAGATACAAGACCTGGGGCATATATACAATGTAAGGCTGGCGCACCTGGGGTCTTTGTAGACCGCTCTATAAAAGAAAGACTGGCGGGGCGCCGACCAACAAGAGAGGACGAACATGGGCGATAAGATCGGGATCATGGGAGCAGGCGCCCTGGGCAGTTATGTTGGCGCTTTCTTGAGCCGGGCCGGCGAAGACGTGACCTTCGTGGACATGTGGCCGGAGCACGTTGAGAAGATGCGCACCGACGGCCTCCACGTCACGGGCAGTCAGGGGCCATTCACCGTTCCCGTGAAGGCCATGCACCTGACGGAAGCACAAAACATCTCCGAACCATTTGATTTTGTCTTTATCTCGGTCAAGTCGTACGACACCGAGTGGGCCACCCACTTCATCAAGCGGTACGTGCGGGATGACGGCTTCTTCGTCTCCCTGCAGAACTGCTGGAACGACGTTCCTATGGGCGAAATCGTTGGCCCCGACCGCCAACTTGGCTGCATCGCTTCCCACATCGAAGTTGCTCTATGGGAGCCTGCGTTGGTTACCAGAGGCGGCGCGGTGGGCCGGGACTCGGGCCACACCGTCTTCCGGATCGGCGAGCAGGACGGACGCATAACGCCCCGGGCGGAAAAAGTTGCCGCGCTATTGGACAATATCGACGCTGCCTACGCTTCCGATAACCTGTGGGGCGAGCGTTGGGCCAAGCTGTCCCAGAATTCCATGGGCAACGGCATATCCGCTTCCACCGGAATGGGTTCACAGCAGATGTCTGAAGACCCTCGGCTGCAGTTGATCCGCATCAACCTGGCCAAAGAGGCTGCCAAGGTTGGGTTGGCCATGGGTCTAAACGTTGTTGATATCAACGGCATCCCCGCCGAGACTTGGGCCGACGCCGACAAGGGTGACGTTTACGAGGAACTGGAGGCCCAGATGTCTTCACGCGGAGGCAGGGTCAATTGGCTGGCTTCCATGGCGCAAGACGTGTACAAAGGCCGCCGCTCGGAGATCAATCTCATGAACGGCCTGGTTGCTCAGAAAGGCCGAGAGGTTGCGATCCCAACGCCCTACAACGACGCTGTGATCGAGGTCATGAACGGCATCGACAACAAGACTTTGAAGCAGGACGTGGCGCATGTGGACCGCGTGTTGAAAGCCGTGGGCCGCTAGCCGGCACAGCCGGGTTTCCCAGGGTTTTCCGGGATTTTACGGAGTGATTGAATGATCATCAAAGTTGAACCGGCCGACATGTTCATGTACACGGTTATCATGATTTCCAACCTGGAGAACCCGGACCCTGAAGACCAGGATATCCGCGACTACCTGGACGCTAACGAGTTGGAGCCCAAGTACCGCAGCGAGGGCGACTTCGAAGGGCGTCACAGCGAGTCGATGCAGTTCGGTGGGTGTTACCTGGGCAAGCACACCGGCGAGATCAACCTGATCCAACAGCGGTATGTCGAAGCGGAACTCATTGCCTACGAGATCAACCGTCACCTTGGCGAGTCGGATTCTCCCGTGGAACTCCCCGAAGAGAAACGTGAAGACGCCCTGGCAAAACTTCTGAAGACCTTCAACAATGAAGACGCTTTCCGGGAGATGGACGACGGCAAGTATGAAGTCGCTCTGGACGGTGAAGTGGTCCGTGAGACGGCAAGGGGTTTGCTGGCTGGATAATAGCCGGGTTAGCTGGAATAGCCGGAAACAAAAAAGAGATCCTTCCCGAATTCTATGGGAAGGATCTCTTTTATTTTATAGATGGAGCGGGTGATGGGAATCGAACCCACATGGCCAGCTTGGAAGGCTGGAGCTCTGCCACTGAGCTACACCCGCTCAAAGGGACCTCAAAAGTATAGTTCCTATGAGCACGTCGTGCCAGACCGTAGGGTGACTCAGTGTGGAGATTTGATTAGAATCCACTCTAGAATCCCGAAGAGATTCCAAGAATATGATCTAGGAGTTGGAAAATGCCACTGGAGAGGAAGCAGTACGATTTCGCCCCCGCAGGCCCAACCTACAGCCGGTCGGTCAAAGCCGGCGGCATGATGTACATCTCCGGGTGCACGGCCCGGGGCACCGACGCGCAGGGTAAGTCCATGATGGAGCAGTTAGACGTGACGCTGGGCCGCTTGGTTGCCGTCGCGGTGGCTGAAGGCGCCGGGCCGGGCAGCTTCGCCAAGATTACCGTCTTTGTGACCAGCATCGCTGACTACCAGATGGACTCCCCGAAACAACAGGAGCTGTTCGCCAGGCACTTCGAGGAACAATATCCGGCCAACTCTCTCATCGAGATCAGCGCCCTGGCAGAGCCGGGACTGGACGTCGAGATCGAAGCGGTCGTCGCCCTGGGATAGATCGGTCGATTCATGGCGGCCCTTCGACATGCTCAGGGTGAGCGAAATGTCGTTTTGGAACCGCTCGTCCTGATCTCCGACCGTTGGTCGAGAGTCTCGATGATTCGGACCTGTCGAAGGGCCGTTTGACGCCGAAACCGGCTAGGCCTTAGCCAGAAACTCGGCGGCGCTCCCGACCCGGCGGCCCCACCATTCCGGGCCTTCTAGGACGTACTTCCACTCGGGGTTCTGCTCCGTGTCCCGGAGTCCGGCCATGACTTCACGGAAGACCGGGGCGTCCTTTTCCGCGAACTCGAAGTACCCGACAAAGTCGTAGCTGCCCTGCACCCCATAGCCGTCGGGAGAATGGACCAGCCGGCGGTTGATGCCGGGGACGCCCATGGCTGAGGCGAGGGCGTGTCCCTTGACCACCATCTCCTCGTTCTCGTCGTAGCGGGGTAGAAAGAAACTCTCCCGGTGCAGGAAGTCCATCTGCCACCAGGCGTCGGTCTTGTTCATGGGAGTTACCGCCGCCAGAGGGTATTTCTCACCGGGGCCGGGCGGCATGGCATGGGCGTAGGCGAACTCGGTCATGGCGTGGCTGGTGTAACTGCGCGGCCGCATCACCCCGGCCAACGTCTCGACTGAACCACCGGTTGCTTCAATCAGACCGCGCAGCCCGGACTCGTAGGCCCTGATGGGTTCCAGGGTGGCGCACTCCAGCCGGACCAGTCCGTCGGACTCGGACACCGCCGCGTGGATGATCTGCTGGTCGGTGGTGGCACCGGGGTCGGACCGCAACAACTGGAACCGCCCACCCGCAAAGGCATCTGCAGATGGCGGGCCATCAACGCCGTGGACGTTTTCCATCCCCTGGCCCAACAGGTCGATGGCCTTCGCCAGTTCCCCATCAATCTTGTCGCCAAATTTGACGAACAAGAAAAGCTGATGGCCGTTGACAGTGGTTGTCATGTTGAGGTCTTGGGGTTGCATGGTGGTGGTTCCTTGTTGGGAGATAGAGGGCTCCGGTTAGGTTAACATCTCCCAACAACCTTGAGCGGCCCCATATATATAGGTACAATTGGTTAGCTCGGCTGGCCTGGGGACTGGGTATTGACCTGAGACCCCTTTAATCGGCGGCTCAGTGATTTTTTGGAGTTTGGCATGCCTAGCAGCGATAAAAACCAGTGGAAACGGGAAACTTTAGACCCCGCTGTTAAAAGATTCCCGGAACGGCGCGAAAAATTCCAGACCGACAGCGGTCTGGACATCGACCCGCTCTATAGCCCCGAAGACCTGCAGTCCCAAGGACTGGACTACGACAACGACCTTGGCTATCCGGGGGAGTACCCCTACACCAGGGGAGTCCAACCCAACACCTACCGGGGCCGGGTCTGGACCATGCGCCAGTATTCAGGGTACGGCAGCGCCGCCGAAACCAACGAGCGGTACCGCTATCTGTTGGACCAAGGCCAGACCGGCCTGTCCATCGCCTTCGACCTGCCGACCCAGATCGGGTACGACTCTGACCATATCGCCGCCAAGGGCGAAGTGGGGAAAGTCGGAGTGCCCATCTGCAGCCTTGAAGACATGGAGACGCTGTTCAAAGGCATACCCATGGACAAGGTCAGCACCTCCATGACCATCAACGCCACCGCTTCGCTGCTGCTGTGTTTCTACATCGTTGCGGCCCGCAAGCAGGGCGTCTCCCAGGACCAGATCAGCGGCACCGTGCAGAACGATATCCTCAAGGAATACATCGCCCGTGGCACCTACATCTACCCGCCGCGGCCGTCGATGCGCCTGATGGTGGATGTGTTCAAGTACTGCCACGAGAACGTGCCCAACTGGAATACCATCAGCATCTCCGGCTATCACATGCGTGAAGCTGGGGCGACGGCGGTGCAGGAGCTTGCCTTCACCTTCGCCAACGCCATCGCCTACGTGCAAGCAGCCCTGGACGCTGGACTCAAGATCGACGACTTCGGCCCCAGGCTGTCCTTCTTCTTCGTGGCCCAGAACAACCTTTTTGAAGAAGTTGCCAAGTTCCGGGCGGCCCGGCGGATGTGGGCAAGAATAATGAAAGACCGCTTCGGCGCCAAGGACCCGCGCTCCATGATGCTGCGGTTCCATACCCAGACAGCCGGCGTGAGCCTCACCGCTCAGCAGCCCGATAATAACCTGATTCGCTGCACCATCCAGGCGCTATCAGCCATTCTGGGCGGCTCTCAGTCGCTCCATGTAAACTCCCGCGACGAGGCTTTGGCCCTGCCGTCTGAGGAATCGGTGCAACTGTCTCTCCGGACGCAGCAGATACTGGCCTTCGAGAGTGGCGTATCCGATGTTGTCGACCCTCTGGGCGGCTCTTATTACATCGAGAGCCTGACCAACGAGTTGGAAGCCAAGGCCCTGGAATACATCAAACGCATCGACGACCTGGGCGGCTCGGTGGAAGCCATCGAGCAGGGTTTTCAGGCTAGGGAGATCGGAGACGCCGCCTACAAACACGGACAGGAAGTTGATTCGGGCGACCGGACGATCGTCGGCGTGAACCGGTTTACCATCGAGGAGCCCCCCATAGAAGGGCTGATGCGGGTGAATGAAGAGGCTGCTCGTCTACAGATCGAACGGCTGGAAAAGCTCCGTAGTGAGCGTGACAACGACAAAGTGAGGATCGCATTGGAGCGCTTGGAGCAGGTGGCCAAGACTGAAGAGAATACGGTCCCAGCTATCCTGGAGTGTGTGGAGAGCTACTGCACCCTTGGGGAGATCAGCCAGGTGTTCCGAGGGGTTTTCGGCGAGCAAGACGGCTCCTTCGCCTTCTAAACAGCAATGCTGTGGTTCAGACCTGCCGGCGGGCAAGTCAACATTGATGGATAACATAGTTTAGTAGACATAACTGGGTAAAAATGGAGAAATGTGATGCCTGATTTGATATTGACCGAAGAGGAGCTGATGCTCCAGACGACGGTTCGAGACTTCGTCGACCGGGAGATTGCACCTAGGGCCAAGGAAGCGGACGAGAAGGCCGAGTTCCAATGGGAGAACTGGCGCGGGCTCGCCGATCTGGGGCTGACTGGCCTAGGCATCGACACCAAGTACGGTGGCAGCGGCCCAGCCGGCTACCGGCAGGTGACCATCGCCGCCGAGGAAGTGGCCCGTGGCGACGCCTCCACCAGCGTAAGCTGGCTGGCGCATCTGGCACTGGGTACTGCCTGTATCGCCCGGTTTGGCAACGACGAACAGAAAGAACGCCTGCTGACTCCCCTGGCAACGGGAGAGGCCGTGGCCGCCTTTGGCCTCACTGAGCCCAGCGGTGGTTCCGACGCGGCTGCACTGCAGACCACGGCGACCGAACGGGACGGCACCTTCTTCCTCAATGGAAGCAAGATGTTCATCACCAACGCCTCGGTTGCATCGACCATCGTTGTTTTTGCTACTGAAGACCGTTCCAAGGGCTACAAGGGCATCAGCGCCTTTGTGGTGCAGAAAGACTCGCCCGGACTGACCATCAATCCCATGCACGGCAAGCTGGGGATGCGCAGTTCCACCACCGACGAAGTGGTCTTTCAAGACACGCCGGTCAGCGCAGCCAATCTTCTGGGCGAACGGGGACGTGGCTTCAACCTCGCCATGGAGATACTGACTCAGAGCCGGATCATCATCGCGGCCCAGAGCGTGGGCATCGGCCAATCGGCGTTGGAAGCTGCGGTACGGTTCGCCCAGATGCGGGAGACCTTCGGCAAGCCCATCTCCGAGCACCAGGCCATCCAGTTCATGCTGGCCGATATGGCCGTGGGGGTCCATTCCTCGCGGGTGGCCACGATGAACGCCGCCAGCTTGATGGATGCCGGAGAATCGTTCATCCAGGAAGCGTCCATCGCCAAGTTGATGGCCTCTGAGATGTGCATCGAGGTGGCCAACAAGGCCATTCAGATACACGGCGGGGCCGGTTATTTCCAGGAGGCCGGAGTGGAACGGATCTTCCGTGACGCCCGCGTCACCACCATCTATGAAGGGACCTCAGAGGTCCAGCGCCTGCTGATCGCCCGGAAATTGCTGGAGCAATACCCGGTTTAACAGGGTTGGATTCGAGGGAGACTGTTCTCTTTGAGAGCAGCGCCCTCACCTCCGACCGCGTCGAGATTCTCGACTTCGTCGGACCTAACCCTCTCCCATGCGTGGGCGAGGGGACTCAGCGATTAAGGAGACAGACTTAACGTGACTGAAGTCTGCACGGTAAATTATATCGACCACGTGGGCGTGGCCGTGAAAGACATCGAAGCGGCACTGGCCTTCTTCAAGAAGGTCTTTGATGTGCCCGATGCTGAGATCACATTGATGGAAGACCAGGGCGTCCGGGCCACCCTTATAGAGGTGGGCCAAACACGGTTGGAACTGCTAGAGCCCACCAGCCCTGAGTCCGGAGTCGGCCGGTTCATAGAACGCCGGGGTGAGGGACTGCACCACTTGGCCTTGAACGTGACCGACATATCGGGGAAGCTGCAGACCCTTCAGACCCTGGGCGTCGATCTGATCGACCAGTCCCCACGGGAAGGCCTATCGGGAACAATCGCCTTCCTTCATCCCCGGTCGGTATTCGGGATATTGACCGAGCTGGTGGAAAGCGTTCCAAACCAATGATTGAGATTAAGGAACACGCAGAGAATAATGCAAGATAACGATTTATCTGCCAGGCGTCCGACAAGGGTGCTAGTGGCAAAGCCGGGGCTGGACGGGCATGACCGCGGCGCCAAGGTGATCGCCCGTGCCCTGAGGGACTCCGGCATGGAAGTGATCTATACCGGGATCAGGCAGAGCCCTCAGATGATTGTCCAGGCCGCGTCCCAAGAGGATGTGGACGTTATAGGGATGAGCATACTGTCCGGGGCGCACCTGGAGATACTCCCGGAGATCATGAGCCTGCTACGAGACCAGGGCATGGATGACGTGATCGTAGTGGTCGGCGGTATCATTCCTGAGGTTGACCGGCAGCCGTTGAAGGACATCGGCATCGCAGAGGTTTTCGGCCCAGGCACGACCACCGGCTCGATCGTGGAGTACATCCAAGAGAAGGTCAAAGAGCGGTCTGGAGCGTAAAAGCTTCCGTATAAGCTCCGGGGATGGTTGACCAACGTGAAATCTTGGTCTATCCAGGGGCAGTTTGGGGATTGACATAACGGATTTGCCACGCCTGAGAAGCCGAATTCACTTGACACGGGATTAATGGCAGTAACTATAATTACCCTCGGCTAGTAACAGGGTTTGGATAGGCTCTATGTATTACAACTTGGCTCAGTTGTTGGTGGAGCCTACTGGAACGACGAAAAACTACGAAGTAGACGACTCGTTTGAAGGCCCTGAAAACGGAATGGACCGGGCCCAGGGATGGGTTCGGGTGATTCGGACGCATAATGGATTTATGGTTCGGGCCGAGCTGGAGACCCAGGTCAATCTGACCTGCAGCAGATGCCTTAGCCAGTTCGAATTAAGTTCCACATTAAAAATGGAAGAAGAGTGCTTCCCTGCCGATGATTCGGTAACGGGAGAAACGACTGATTCCTCGGAAGAGGCGTACGAAGCGATTCGTCTGGATGACCAGCATGTTCTGGACATGAAAGAGGTAACGCGCCAATACGTGCTCACCGAGGTACCGATAAAACCCTTGTGCTGTGAGGAGTGCCCGGGATTATGCCCGGAGTGCGGAGCGAACCTAAGTAAGGAAAAATGTAAATGTAATGCAGCTCCGATCGACCCCAGGTGGGGATCATTGGCGGAGCTGTTAACTGAGAAGCAGGATTAACCGGTCTTCTCGATTTTTTAAGATACCACTGACTGAAATAACCAAAGGAACCCCGGCCGGCCCGTATTTTGGGGCCGATCACAAAACCATTAGGTAATCTCCCTTCTCAGCCTCCCACAGTAGGAAAAGTGTACGCTTTGGTGTTTGCCTGGTAGAATTACCGGCGGCAGCCGAAGTATGGCGTGTTATAGGCGTGCTGACCAAGGAAAAAGGACGTGACCAACTATGGGTGCGGTACCCAGAAAGAAACTAACTAGGGCAAGAAAGGGGCGGCGGATAGCCTCATACAGGCTCAGTCCGTTGCACCCGGCAACGTGCCCGCGATGCCGGACCGCAAAGAGGCCGCACGTTGTGTGCCCTCAGTGTGGGTTCTACCGAGGACGCCAGGTGATAGAGCAGACGGTCTAGCTAGATCTGAGGGCATCTGCCTTCAGGTGATACGGCTTTGATCTGGTTCATTTCATCGAGTTATGTACGCTAAGCACACAAAAAGGGTAATTGAGGAGTTGTTTTCGGGTTGTACTTTTTTGTCCTGCTGCCCTAAAATCCGTAAGGTATTGAAGACCGGCGGGAGCCGGTGGAGGTAGCTACGAGTACCGAAGAAGCGATTAAACAGACAAATAATCGGGCGTATGTGTTCCCCGGACAGGGGTCACAGAGCGTCGGCATGGGGGCTGAACTATTTGAGTCTTCCCAGGCTGCGCGGGAAACATTCGAGGAAGCTGACGATAGCTTGGGTTTCCCCTTGTCCCGTTTGATATTTGAAGGACCGGCGACGGAACTTCAGAACACGGCGAATTCCCAGCCGGCGATTATGACCATGAGCATTGCCGCCTGGCGGACCTGGCAGGAAATGCAGGGTCCTCAGGTGATGACAGCTAAGGCCGTTGCCGGGCATAGTTTGGGCGAGTACACCTCCCTTGTGGCAGCCAACGTCATCGAGTTTTCTGATGCCGTGAAACTGGTCCGCAAGCGCGGTGAGCTCATGAACCAAGCTGCAGTCAACCGCCCCGGCGCAATGGCGGCGATACTGGGACTGAATGAACTAGCCTTTGCTCAGATCTGTGACGAGACCGGTGTGGAACTGGCGAATATCAATACCGACGACCAGATCGTGATCAGTGGCGATAAGATTGCCGTGGCCCGGGCCATGGACTTGGCCTCAGCCCGCGGCGCCAAAAAGACGATACCTCTGCCTGTCAGCGGGGCGTTTCACTCCTCGTTGATGTTTGAGGCACAATCTGGTCTGGCCGACGCGATCAAGGCCATGGACTTCAAAGAACCCAAGGTGCCAGTCGTTGGCAACTGCAATTCCAAGTCGTTGACCACCGCGGACGAGATTCGCGCCGAGTTGGTGAACGGCCTCTGCCAGTGCGTCCAGTGGAAGGACTCAGTCCGCCATATCGTAGATTCTGGGGTGACCCAGTTCGTGGAGTTTGGCTCCGGCGGAGTTCTGGCAGGCCTAATAAAAAGAATCGACCGAGGCGTCAAGGTGGCAACTGTGTCAGATACCGCATCCATGCGGAAGCTGGCCGAGGAAGAAGCCTAAACGCTCGGCTTTTAGATGGTGACCCATGATTAGGGTTAAGTACACGGACCAAAGGCGACAATCAAGAACGGCAGCATTGCAATCCTTGTTTGCGGCCGATGTGCGGGGCACCTGGAATAACCCGCCGTTGGAATGGCTGGACGAGGAGGAAGAGATGCCTGAGAGCTCGGTAGAGTTCGCAGAGGAACTATTGGGCGGCGTGTCCAAGAGTCAATCAGGGCTGGATAACGTCATCACCCGCTACGCCCCGGCGTGGCCCGTGAGCCAATTGTCGGTCATCGACCGAAACATCCTGCGTATAGCTCTATTCGAATTGATATACACCCCTGGGACTCCCAGAAAAACGGCGATAAACGAAGCTGTGGAGTTGGCAAAAATCTTTGGTAGCGAGAGCTCGGCTCGGTTCATCAACGGTGTTCTAGGATCCGCGATGTCCGGACTGGAGTCGGGAGAGATCGCCACCATTGAGCCCGTGCCTGAAGGGAGATGATTGATTGACCACTGTTTATGACAGAGTAAAATCCATCGTGGTCGATAAGTTGGGAGTTGAAGAGGACGAGGTCACTGAGACTGCGTCCTTCATTGAGAACCTGAATGCAGACTCCCTCGACTTGGTGGAATTAATTATGGCGTTTGAAGAGGAATTCTCCAGCGGCGGTGAACAGTTGGAGATATCCGATGAAGACGCGGCAAATATCGCGACGGTTAGCGATGCTGTGAGCTATCTCAAGGACCACGGCGTAACTGACTAAGCCCGTTAAGGGCGGTTTACCTGGCTGTGTGATGCGGTGAGGCGGCGGTGGGAGCCGATGTTGCAAAACGTCACTTCTGGACCCCATCCCGGTTTTGTTTTCCCCTATCTCGCCATTCATTTTGTCGTCTTGTGCATCGGGTTATCCGCGATGTTTCCCCAGCAGCATAATCGGGGAAAAATGTCAGGTATCGTGTCTGGAAAAACAGCCCCGAGCACAGGAAGCGAGTAAAAAGGTACGCAGTCCTGGCGGCACTTTCCAATTAGAACGTTCCAATGACGGCCCATCATATGGGCCTCCTACCCCAGTTGGCTAACTCAGTCGAACCGGGAGGTTGGGAACCATGACTTCGTTTGATCATCGGCCTGGCAATCATCGACCAGGTGATTCGGAGGCCGGACATTTCTTCGAGGACAACGACCGCGACGGGAATAGCACGGAATCCTGGATAGCGGGCGAAACCGTCGGCGGTTCCGGGTCCGACGCCTCCCGATCCATGAAGACGCTGGAACAGATCGCTCTGCTGGTGAGACATTGCACCGACTGCCCTTTGTCTGGCGGCCGCACCAACGCGGTGCCGGGTGAAGGCAACCCCAATGCCGAGGTCATGTTCATCGGCGAAGGCCCAGGTTTTCAAGAAGACCGTCAGGGCCGGCCTTTTGTTGGGCGAGCCGGCAAATATCTGGATAGTCTGTTGGCGTCGATCGGGACCAACCGGGAAGATGTGTTCATCGCCAACATGGTCAAATGCCGGCCCCCCGAGAACCGGGACCCAGCCCCGCCAGAACTGGCGGCGTGCACCAAGTACCTTGACCGGCAGATAGAGTTGGTAAACCCTAAACTTATCGTCACCCTGGGCCGGTTCGCATTTGGGCGTTATTTCCCCGGAGAAGGCATCACCAAGGCCAGGGGACAACTAAGAGAGAAAGACGGGCGGAAGATATTCCCGGTGCTTCACCCAGCAGCGGTGTTGCGCCGGGATGAGCTAAGGCCCACAATGATAGAAGACTTCAAAGCGATTTCGGAGATATTGGCGGGCAGAACGGATGATATTGGCACGGAGCCGGGTGTTAAGGCGCCTGAAGCCCCGCATACAGCCCAACTATCCTTCCTGGACGCTCCCAGCCAGGCAGCCGATTCCCTGGCGCAGGCTGAACCATCCACCGTCAACGTAGAAGAAGCATCCCGGCCGGAGCAGTTGACCCTGTTCTAAAGGTTGCAACGCAGGCCGGGCAATCCACAGTTAGGAACAATAGAACGTTGACATCTCAGCTACGCGTCATTCCCCTGGGAGGCCTTGGGGAGATCGGCAAAAATATGATGGCCTTCGAATATGAAGACGATATCGTAATCGTCGATTGCGGAGTCCAATTCCCCGAAGAAGGCATGTTTGGGGTCGACCTGATCATCCCCGACATCTCCTACTTGCTCGAGCGGATCGACAAGGTCCGGGCCATACTAATCACCCATGGCCACGAAGACCACATCGGAGCGCTGGCCTTCATCCTGCCCCAGCTGAAGTGCCCGGTCTATGCGCCGCGGCTGGCCCACGGCCTGATAACCGCCAAGTTGAAAGAACGCCGTGTGGCACGAGACTCCGTGGTTAACCCCATCGACCCCGGCGTGGTCCATCAGATCGGCGACGCCTTCGAGGTCTCTTGGTTCCGAGTGTGCCACAGCATCCCCGACGCCATGGGAATCGCCATAGGGACCCCTCTGGGCACCGTGATCCACACCGGCGACTTCAAGATAGACCACACACCGGTTGACGGCCGTATATTCGACCTGCCGGCCCTAGCCCACTACGGCGACGACGGCGTCCTGCTGCTGTGTTCCGACTCCACCTACGCTGAGGTGCCGGGCTACACCACATCCGAGCGTGTGGTGGGAGAAGCCCTTGACCGGGCCATCGGCGAGGCTGAAGGCCGGGTTTTGGTGGCCACATTTGCTTCCCTGGTATCCAGGGTCCAGCAGGTGGTGGATGCCGCCGCGAAATATGATCGCAAAGTCAGCATCGTTGGCCGCAGCATGGTGGACACGGTCAAAGTCTCCACCGAGCTGGGTTATCTGAAAGTACCGCCGGGCGTTTTGGTCCCTCTGGCCGAGACCAGAAAGCTGCCACCGGAAAAAGTCGTCCTGATGACCACAGGCAGCCAGGGAGAGCCGACCTCAGCCCTGGTCCGGATCGCCAAGCAAGAGCACCGTGACGTGAATATCGTGGCCGGAGACACCGTGATAATCTCGGCCACGCCCATACCAGGGAATGAACTTCCCGTCAGCCACACCATCGACAACCTGCTGCGTCAGGGGGCCAAGGTCCTCTACGACCGGATAGCCATGGTCCACGTACACGGTCACGCCAGCCAGGAAGAACTCAAGCTGGTGCTGCGTTTGGTGCGGCCCAAATTCTTCGTGCCGGTGCACGGTGAATTCAGGCACTTGACTGCCCACGCTCAATTGGCCTGGGACTTGGACGTTGCCAAAGACGGAATCTTCGTCATGGAAGACGGCGACGTGCTTGAGATCTCCGAAGATGGCGGACGCATGGATGAGCGTATTTCTGCCGGGCCTATCTTCGTCGATGGGCTCACCACTCGCGACCTCCATAGCCCGGTCTACAGCGAACGGCGCAGCCTGTCCAAGGACGGCGTGGTAGTGGTTGTCGTAACCACTGACAAGAGCAGCGGCAAGCTGGTGGGACAGCCGGCCGCCGTTTCCAGCGGATTTTTGGACGAAACTGAGACCGGAAATCTCTTTGAAGAGCTGAGCGTTGCCGTTGCTCAAGAGTTGACCAGCAATTGGTCCGGCAGCAAAGAAAACAGCGAAAATGGCGGATTAAAGGCAAAAGTCAGAGAAACTGCCCGCAGCTTCATAGCTGGCTCTGTTCGCCGTTCCCCTATGATAATCCCAGTGGTTTTGGAGGTTTAGTCCAGCCACTCGCCGGATATCGGCCATAGTAACTGCCACTGGAGGGATATAGTGGCCAGTTCAATTTGGCGGAAGCGCGGTAATACCGCCTCGCCATCGATTAAGGACTTCATCCAAGGAGCCCCCGGGTCACTGATAGACGCATTAGTCATTTTGGCTATTGGTCTTTCTGTTGGCCTGTATTTCGGGTTCTCTACTGACGCGCGTGAATGGGCCATCGAGGCCCTTGGTTACGGCTGGGTCCCCATGGGCCTGTTTGTGGCCGTCACGCTGGTCACACTCCGCTACAACCGCCACGTCCTCTTTGTTCACTGGCGTCGTTGGATAGTTGCCGCCGCGTCGGTGGCCATCTCCATCGGCGTGTTATCAACCATATTCCCCTCAGACGGCGTCCTGGAAGATGTCAGTTTGGGCGGCATCTGGGGCGGGTATGTGGGCGGCACACCGGTGATTCTGGCGGCGGCCAAGATGGCTGCCATCTTGTTGGTTGTTCCTCTCATCATCAGGCCCAAGAGCGCCGGCACCCGTTACTGGCAATACACCAGAGTGGCCCTGTTGGCTCTGCAGGTGGGCGTGCTCTACTTCTATATCAGCGTTCAGCAGACCGCGCGGTTCATTGACCGGCGAGTCCGTATCTTGCGCTATGGGATGCACCGCAAGGCCTCCCGAAAAGACCTGATGAAGATGGTGTTCATGGGCCCGTCCAAGACCCCTGTGCGCACCCTGGCCTACCAGGGAGACTCTAAGACAGATATAGAACTTAGCCGTTTAGACGGCTCTCGTCGGGACGCGGGTGTGCTCCTGGACTACCCTGATTTTTTAGACGACCAGAACGAGGAACAGGACACGGGCGATGACAAAAATTGGGAGATGCCCGAGTCCGGCCTGATCCCAACCTTCGACAACAAGGAACCGGCTCTCAGGAAAGCAGGCACCAAGCCCAAGTCGATCGCTGCACCCACCGCCGAAAGGCGACGAGGCAGAGCGGGTTGGGAAACACCCCCCGTGGATATGCTGACGCCGCCCGACACCCACCACGCACCCGAAGCCGCTTTGCAAGATATGGCCCGGCTGGTGGAAACCACCCTGGGTGACCACGGTGTGCGGGTGGAGGTAACTGACGTAAAAGCAGGTCCCCGGATAGTACGTTTCGGTCTGGTCCCAGGCTGGGTCCCGAAGCGTGGCGATGCTGGCCGGGCTGCCATCGGTCTGGACACCGGCGACTCAGACCCGTCAGCCTTAGAACGCAGCAGGGTCAAGGTCCAGAGCATCCTGACGCGAGAAAAAGACATGGCTCTGGCGCTGAAGACCCCGTACCTACGGATCGAAGCCCCAGTGCCCGGAGAGGCCCTGGTGGGCCTGGAAGTCCCCAGCCCATCACCCAGCAAGGTGCACCTGAGAGAGGTCATGGAGACCCCGGCGTTCAAGAAGATAGCCGCCAAGGGTGGCCTGCCGATCGCCTTGGGCCAGGATACCGGCGGCGCGCCGGTGGTATTAGACCTGGCCGCCCTGCCTCACATGCTCATAGCAGGTGCAACCGGCAGCGGCAAGAGCGTTTGCATCAACTCCATCGTGGCATCGTTCCTGCTGACCAAGACTCCGGAACAGCTGCGCATCCTCATGGTCGACCCGAAACGGGTCGAACTGACGCCATTCAACGGTATTCCCCACCTGGTGGGGCCGGTCATCGTTGACGCCGTAGAGGTCAATACCGCGTTGCGCGGCCTGATCCGGGAGATGCTTGGGCGCTACAAGTTGATGGAAGAAGTTGGCGCTAGGAACATCGAGGGCTACAACAAACGGGCCAAAGATAAGATGCCCTTCCTGGTGTTGATCGTCGACGAGTTGGCCGACCTGATGATGGTCGGCGGGTTCGAGGTGGAGCAGAACCTGGTGCGGCTGGCCCAACTAGGCCGGGCCACCGGAATACACCTGGTGCTGGCCACGCAGCGCCCGTCAGTCAACGTCGTGACCGGCTTGCTCAAGGCCAACATACCGGCCCGGGCCGCCTTTGCCGTGGCATCACAGGTCGACTCACGGGTGATTTTGGACGCCGTTGGCGCGGAGAAGCTGTTGGGCAAGGGCGACATGCTATTGCTGCACAACGAGTCTCCCAAGCCGAGCCGGGTCCAGGGCACGTTGGTCTACGACCAGGAGATCGACCACATGGTGGAGTTCTGGCTGAGTCAGGAAGGCCCGGCGCTGCCGATAATCAACGTGGGCGAGCCTGAAGTCGACGAGGACGAAGACAGCGTTGATGCTCACCTGATGGAAGAAGCCAGGGAGCTGGCCGCAAGGAACCCGCAGTTGACGGCTGGTTACCTGGAGCGCCGCCTCAAGATTGGCAGCCGCAAGGCCGATGAGATCATAGAGCTGTTGGGAGAAGAAGGGTTTTTGGACTCTTAATAGCCACGGCCCATAGTAACGGCAACGCGCCCTAAATCGCTAAATTCGCCCAAACACCGACGCCGGTCAATTCAAAAGAGTTGACCGGCGTTGATATTTTTCAACTACGGTCTGGTTTGCTATGATTTGCCCAACCCGGCTTTTATCACGTATCTAAGTTGAATAAATAGTTCTTGCTGATAGATCTTCATACCCACAGCTACCCCCACTCTGACGACAGCTTCATGAGCGTGGACGAATTGATCGAGGGCTCCAAGTCGTTGGGACTGGATGGCATATGCCTCACCGACCATGATGCGTTCTGGACCGATGAAGAGATACGGGACCTCTCCACCAAGCACGATTTCCTGGTCATGCCCGGCTGTGAGATCAACACCGAGTCCGGCCATGTATTGGTATACGGGTTAAGCAAATACGAGTTTGGTATGCACCGACCCGAATTCCTGAAAGCATCCGTAGTACAGGCTGGTGGCGCGATGATTGCGGCGCACCCATACCGGCGGCGCTTCATCGAAGAACCGGCGGAAAAACCCGAGGTGAGAGAAGAGATGCTGGAGCGGGCGAAGGGTGATGAGTTCTTCCAGATGTGTCAGGGTATCGAGGCGTTGAATGGAAGAGGGCTGGCCATCCAGAATGGGTTTTCGCTGGAGTTGGGCGGCCGGTTGAGCGCCAGCATGACTGCCGGCAGCGACGCCCACAAGATAGAGCAGATCGGCACCGTGGCAACCGAGTTCCAAAACCCAATATCCTGCCTCCAAGACCTAATAAGGGAACTTCAAGGCGGCCGAT
Organism: Dehalococcoidia bacterium; assembly: GCA_963693555.1. Taxonomy (GTDB): domain Bacteria; phylum Chloroflexota; class Dehalococcoidia; order Lucifugimonadales; family UBA3495; genus UBA9611. Next base: position 32,482 of record CAVOAA010000006.1, read on the forward strand.
ACCAACCGGTTGACCTGAGACAGAGAGCCGTACCGAAGGCTTAGCTGTACCCAAGATATCTAGGAAACCAAGACGCATGGCCGCATTTCCCGCGCAAGTTTTTTAGGAAGCCAAGACGCATGGCCGCATTACTCACAATAGAAGACCTGACAGTTAGCTTCGGCACCTCCGCCGGACGGGTCAAGGCGTTGAACAACGTAAGCCTCACCTTGGAGGAAGGCGAAATATATTCCGTAGTGGGGGAGAGCGGCGCCGGCAAGAGCACCTTGGCGCTGGCCATTATGGGGTTGCTGCCGCAGAATACCGAGGTCTCAGACGGCCGGATCATGTACAAGGACATCGACCTGCTCCGGGCCGGGCCGGAACAGATGCGGGACCTTAGAGGCCGAGAGATCTCTTTGGTCTTCCAGGACGCCCAGTCTGCATTGAACCCCATCGAGGCCATCGGGCCTCAGTTGGAAGAAGTGATCCTGGAGCACAGTGACGTTTCGCTCCGGGTCGCCAACCAGATGGCCCTGGACATGCTTCACCAGATGGGAATGGCTGATCCGAAACGCATCATGGGCCAGTACCCATTCGCTCTCAGCGGCGGCATGTGTCAGAGGGTGATGATGGCCATGGCCCTGGTGCTGCGCCCTAAATTACTGATCGCCGACGAACCCACGTCGGGACTGGACGTGACCCTACAAGCCGAGATACTCCACCGCATCAGGGAACTGGTCAAAGAGCAAAACGCATCAGTCTTGCTGATCACCCATGACATGGGAGTGGTCGCCGCCATGGCCAACAAGGTTGGTGTGATCTACGCCGGTAACGTGGTTGAGAGCGCAGAAGTAGCCCCGCTGTTCTACCGCTCGCAACACCCATACACCTGGTCGCTGCTGCAGGCGTTGCCCCGCATGGACGAACCCGGCAAACGCATCGAGCCGCTACCCGGAAACCCGCCGGACATGATCAACCTGCCCGAAGAATGCGCGTTTCTGCCCCGGTGTTTCAAGGCCCAGAACCACTGCCGGACGCATCCGAAGCCCGTCCTGGCACCGACTGAAGCAGGGCACTTGGTCGCCTGCTATAACCCGGTGATTCCGGTAGAGCCCGCCGAGCCCGTTTAGCGGGTCGCCACATCGTCGCCGACCAGCAATTCCAGGGCCAACTCTGGTTCCAACCTACCCCGTTTGATGGCCAAGTCGGTCTCCAAAAGCCGGTTGTAGCGCCAGACGATCTCCGGCATGGAATGACGCCGGGCCTGTTCTGAAGTCTTCCGTACCACGAAGTCGGAAGACGTCCCCAACCGCCCTTTCATCTCGCTCTGGGGCACCCCGCGGTCGATGGCGTCCCTGGCCAGGGCCAGCAGACGCAATTGGCGTTCGACCATGCCGATGATATAGGGGGCTTCCTTGCCGTCGTCTTTCAGTTGGTGCAGCAAGCGTAGGGCCACGCCGGACTTGCCGTCGATCATGGCGTCCACCGCGGCGAATATACTGGCCTCACGGACCTGGGAGACCATCTCGCCCACATCCGATTCCTGTATCTCCCGGCCGGAGCAGTACATGGCCAGCTTTTCCAGCTCTTGCTCCAAGGTCCATAGGTCGCTGCCGACAAGGTCGGTGATGGACCGGTTGGCTGACGGGCTGATCGACGCGCCTTTGGCTTCTACAGTTGTCTTAACCCAGCGGGCCAGCGCCTCGCCAGACGGGGCGGACAGCTCTTCCACCTGGACCAGGGGTTTGAGCATCCGCAACATGGGGTTGTTGGCGCCCAACGTCCCGTCGGTGAAAACCAATACAGTGGTGTCGGGCATCAGTGGAATTGCATCACCCAGCTGCTGCCATTGACTGGCAACTCCGGATTCGTCTGAGGAACCTCGTCTCCGGCCCCGGCCCCGGCCCTGGGACTCGGCGGTGCCGAGCAAGCCTTCTACTATCACCAGGCGGTAGTCGTCCATGAACGGCAGGGCGTTGCACATGCTCAATAGTTCGCCGGGTTTCGCTTGGGAACCGATGAGGCGGTGCCGGTTGGCTTCCAGCACGTCTCCCGCCCCGGCCTCGGCGATTAGCTCGTCGAGACGTCTGGGTACCAGGAAACTGTCGCCATGGAGCAGGTATACAGGCAATCGTGACTCCGGAGTACAAGGTGGGCCAGGCGTCGCCTAGGTGGGCCGGATTATATCATCGGGATACCGAGGCCACGCCTGCCCGCTGGAGGACCGCTGTCAGCGGATTTCCGGTGACGGCGGTATCGGATGTGTGATTAAATGGTTGCTGCTTTGATAACAAGCATCAAAACGGTTGATATTCACCCGAACCGGAGAGAACACGACAGATGGATTTTGCCCTATTTTCCCACGTGCCCTGGCCGGAAGGCAGTGACGCCAAGCAAGTCTACGACGACATTACCGAAGAGTTCATCCTGGGCGAGGAACTGGGGTTCAAGAGCGCTTGGATGGCGGAGCACCACTTCACCCGCTACGGGCTGGGCTCCGCACCGAATGTTCTAGCCAGCAGTATCGTGGCCAAGACCACGACTCTGAGAGTCGGGTCGGCTGTCTTCGTATCGCCGCTGCATCTTCCAGCGAGATTGGCTGAAGAGATCGCTACCCTAGATGTACTTAGCGGCGGGCGTATCGATGTGGGATTTGGGCGCGGCGCCGCCTCGTCTGAATACAACGTCGCCGATGTCCCTGTAGAAGAGAGCCAGCAGCGGTTTCGAGAATCCATCACCATGATCGAGGGTCTCTGGTCCAACAGGAACTACACGTTCGAGGGCCAGCACTACAGGATCACCAACGCGAACATCGTTCCGCAGCCGGTGCAGGACCCGCATCCTCCGATCTATA
>CAVOAA010000007.1:0-33400 GCA_963693555.1 Dehalococcoidia bacterium
AAGACCATAGCTTACGTCGAGGCCCGCATGCTCTCAGAGATGGGGGCCTTGATCGAGCGCAACGGCGGCATCGCGTACCCGGCTCCCGTTCTCCAAGAGGTCCACCTTGGCGACACGCCAGAGGTGATAGAGCTGGTCGACGAACTATGCGCCGGCCGGGTGCAGGTCATGATTTTCCAGACGGGCGTCGGCACCAAAGCACTCTTCGATAGCGCGGAGTCTCAAGGCAGGGGTCCTGAAACCCTGGAAGCGTTGGCGGGTATCACAGTTATTGCCCGCAGTCCTAAGCCTGCCGCCGTGCTGCGCCGCAATAAGGTCCACATCGACCACATGCCCCCGGAGCCGTTCACCTCAAGCGACCTGATCACCGCCATAGCCGAGTTGGACCTGACGGGAAAGTCGGTGGTGATTCAGGCCTATGGTGGCCCCAACAACCTGCTGACCCAGACGCTGCAGGAGCGCGGAGCTATCGTGCGCGAAGTCACTCTATACACCTGGGGCCTGGCAGATGACGTCTCCCCGGTATTGGGCTTAATCGATGCCCTGGAAAATGGCCAGATCGACGCCTTGGCATTCACGAGCCAGATCCAGATAGGAAACCTCTTGGCGATCGCGGCGCAGGCAGGGAAAGAAGAATCGTTGCGTAGCATCCTGTCCCAAGGGCCTGTGGTCGTCGCCTCAGTGGGTCCGGTATGCACCAAACGAATGCTCGAAGCTGGCTTCCGGGTCGACGTCGAGCCTGACCATCCCCACATGGGCAACCTGGTATTAGCTTTGGCCAAACGGCTCAGTCCGGACTACGTCAAAACCGATTGATCGCCAACTAATCAAGCGACCAAGCGCGAGAAAAAATAAACGGGCGGCCAATGGCCGCCCGTTTTTTAATTCGCTGTTGTGCCCCGCCAGATCAGCTCTTGATCCAGCGTTTGAACCGGTCCCACGGTGATTCCGATGAGTCTTCTAGAGATTCTCCACGCCACCTCTTTTCCATGTTTATATTCCTTGGCGTGATGAAAAAGAGCATATAGCCGAAGACCAACAGGGCCAGTCCAACCCAGATCAGCACCCATATCTGTAGCAGGGCAGTAATGATGAAAACCACTAGGCCCGTCATCAATATCTTACCGGGTGTTATGGTGGGCCAGCGCCCTCTGGGAGTTTCATAGCTCTTCGGCCGGCTGGCTTCGGCCGCCTGGCGTAACGCCCTTGGGCGGTCTTCCAGAGGTCTCTCAACTTCCCTGCCAGATTCATCGGGCACTATTTCGCCCGCATTTTTGAGGATCTCTTCGATCTCTTTTTGGTACTTGTCTTGCATAAAGGCTGGGTACCGTAGCTTCAGGCGATTTTGCCGTTCTCCGATAAGACCCAATGCAGGCGAGCGCCTCGCTCTGTGCGCCTGCGTTTGCCACACTACCCACGCACGTGCTCACGAATAACCTACACTGATGATTATACCGTAGATATTTGCTAACGGGTAGGAGGGAGTCCGAGACTGGCCAGTCTGGTCTTCCGGATCAGAAACAGCGGCTATTATTTGTCTTCGGGAGGCTTATACTGTCCGATCTTGCCGGTGACCATGAAGATCACTCTCTCAGCGATATTGGTGGCGCGGTCGGCGATCCGCTCCAAGTCATGGGCCACCCATAAGAAATGAGTCGAGGCTTCGATCGACTTGGGGTTTTGCCCCATATCCAGAAATATCTGATGGCAGACGCCGTCGTAAAGCGCGTCCACCTCATCGTCCGAGTCCCAGACATCGTTGGCCAGATCTACATCCCGGTCAACAAGCGATTTCAGGCTCCGTTTCAGCATGGTGACGCCCATCCGGGCCATTTGAGGGAGCTGTAACGGTATCTCCACCGGCTCGTCATCGCCGATGATCATGCAAATCTTTCCGATGCCTTCCGCGTAATCGCCCATGCGCTCCAATTCCACGGCGATATGCAAAACGGCCAGCAGGGTCCTGAGGTCAATAGCCAAGGGTTGCTGTGTCGCGATGAGGTCGATGCATTTCTCTTCCAACTCAAATCGCTTCTCGTCAATCTGGTCGTCTTCGGCAACCACTTCAATTGCCACAGCCAGGTCCCGACGCTCCAGCGCGTCCATGGATTTGACGATGGCATGCTCGACCATCTCTCCCAGGAGCACTAACTCGCCCTGCAATTCCTCTAAATTTCGATCAAAATCAGCTCTAACCATAGCGCCCTCGCTTGCACTGACGAGTTTGCTGCCCGTTTGGCCCTAAGGCAAAATCAGCTCTAACCATGACGCCCTCGCTTACCCAGACGAACTTGCTGGCCACCTGGTCTCAAGGCAAAGTCAGCTCTAACCATATAGCCTCCTACCCGAACCTACCGGTGATATAGGCCTCAGTCCGTTCATCCTCAGGGTTAGTGAATAATTGCCGGCTTTCGCCGAACTCCACCAAGAAGCCGATCCTAGCCTCCTCAACCATCAGGAACGCCGTGTAATGGGAGACCCGGGCCGCCTGCTGCATGTTATGAGTAACAATGATGATCGAATAGTCTTCTGATAACTCACGCATAAGTTCTTCGATCGCCAGCGTAGCTATTGGGTCCAGGGCCGAGCAGGGTTCATCCATCAGGATGACTCGAGGTTCAACCGCCAGAGTCCTAGCGATACACAACCGCTGCTGCTGGCCGCCCGACAGAGACAGTGCGCTGGCCTTCAGGCGGTCTTTGACCTCGTCCCAAAGGGCGGCGCGGACCAGTGATCTCTCCACGATCTCTTCTATATCGCCCTTGAAGCCATTTATCCGCGGGCCGAAGGCGACATTGTCGAAGATCGACTTGGGGAATGGATTGGGACGCTGGAAGACCATCCCGATCTCATAGCGAATCTCGGTCGGGTCGACATCATGACCGTAAAGGTCGAGGCCGTCAAACAACACCTGGCCTTCGACCCGGGCCGACGGGATCAGGTCGTTCATCCGGTTGAAGCACCGCAGCACAGTGCTCTTGCCGCAGCCGGACGGTCCGATGATCGCCGTTATCCGGTTGCGCGCAACGTCCAGGTTCACATCGCCAACTACTTTCTTGTCCCCGTAGTAGACGTTCAAACCTCGGGTCTGGAGGATGTAATCCTGGTCTAGCAATCTTTTCTGTGTCCTCTATGCGACCTGGCCGCGAAACCTGGCATCGAGATCGCGCCTATTCCCACTTTTTCTGGAACTTGTTGCGGAGTATAACCGCGCCAGCGTTCATTACCAGCAGTATGACCAACAGCACGATTATACCGGCTGCCGCGGCCTCCTGGAATCCTGCCTGAGGGCGGGACGTCCAGTTGAATATCTGGATGGGTAGCACAGTGAACCGGCTCAAGGGACTGTCAGGCGTGAATGGCACGAAGGTAAGCGCGCCCATGGCGATCAACGGCGCCGTTTCTCCGATGGCCCGGCTGACCGCCAGAATAACCCCTGTCAGTATCCCTGGGAACGCCTGGGGAATCACCATGTGCCAGATGACCTGCCACCTGGTGGCGCCCAGGGCATAGGCTCCCTCCCGGAGTGACGGCGGCACCGCCCGGACGGCTTCACTGGCAGCCACGATGACTATGGGCAGCACCAACAACGCCAACGTGAACCCGCCGGCCAACACGCTCTTGCCCAGATGCAGGCTGTAAACAAAGATCTGCAGGCCCAAGATGCCGTAGACGATGGACGGCACGCCGGCGAGATTGGCTATGTTGATCTTGGCGATCCTGGCGAACTTGCTGCGGGCAGCGTATTCCTCCAGGTACAAGGCAGTGGCGACGCCCAGCGTGAATGCCACCACGCCAGCGATGACCACCACGTAGATGCTGCCCAACATGGCCGCCTTGATTCCGGCCTGGTCCGGGTGACGCGACGCAAAGCTGGTCAAGAAATTCCAGTTGATACCGGTGACGCCCTGGATAAACAGATAGACCAGCAGGACCACCAACATGCCCAGGGCGATCGCCACAGACAGCAGACATAGGCCATGGAAGGCCCGGCCCATCCACTTGCGGCGAGCACGTCTCCGTTGAAACTCAGTCTGTGGGATCACGGCCACTACTCGTACTCCTCCCGGAACCGGCTGACCACCCATTGGCTCATCAGGTTCATCACCAGAGTGATGGCGAACAGGAGTAAGGCCACGGCGAAGATGGTCTTGAACTCGATCGACCCGGCCGGCGCATCCCCCTGGCTCACCTGGACTATGTAGGCGGTCATGGTCTCGATGGGAACGAAGGGGTTCAACGTGAAATTGGGGTTCTGTCCGGCGGCTATGGTGACAATCATAGTCTCACCGATGGCCCTGGAGACCGCCAGAATGAACGCCGACACGATCCCGGAAAGAGCTGCTGGTACCACCACCAAGGTGGAGACCTCCAGTTTGGTGGCGCCCAAAGCGTAGGCGCCTTCACGCAGAGTTCTGGGCACCGCGCGCATGGCGTCTTCACTGAGGCTGGAGACCATCGGCAAAATCATGATTCCCATGACTATTGAGGCGCTAAGCGCGTTGAAGACCGAGATGTCCCCGGATATCTGTCGGATGATCGGGGTCACGAACAATAGGGCGAAATACCCGTAGACCACGGTTGGTATCCCGGCCAGGACCTCCAGGATGGGTTTGACCGCCCGTCGCACCGGGTCGGGAGCGTATTCGCTGAGGTATATCGCGCTCAGCAGACCCAATGGCAGGGCAACCACCATCGCCAACACTGCCGTTAGCGTGGTGCCTGCAACCAGTGCGAGTACGCCGAACTGTTTGGATGAGAAAAGGGGCGTCCAACGGGTGCCTGTGATGAACTCGAAGAACGAAACGTCTCCGAAGAACTTGATCGCCTCAAAAAGAAGAACGGCCACGATACCGACGGTGATCAGGATCGAAAGGACGGTCGATAGGAATAGGGTGAAAGCGATGGCCCGCTCCGGAAGACTTCGCCTCCAAGAGCTCCTAGACCCCTTCCCCAAAGGAGGGCTGAGCACGTTTTTAGCCAACGTGGATCGCGCTTCCTAAGGTTAATAATTTCTGAAATTTATTCATAAAAATCATTCACTGACCCGCGGAAAGTATCTCTTCAACAGTTCCCGTCAGAGGGTTATCGCCGCCGAAGATCGAGCCGGTTATACCGCGCTGGAACCGGTCCAACACCAGGTCGTGCACCACCTCGGGAAACGGCACAAACCCCAACTCCTTGAGCAGGTCTGACCGTTCATAGCTCACGTAATAGCTGACAAAGTCCTTTACTTCCTGGTCGGCCCAAGCCTCCATGCTCACGTAGATGAAGAGAGGCCGGGAAAGCGGCGAGTAAGTGCCGTCGTTGATCGTCTCATCGGTCGGGAAGATACAGCCATTGCCGCTATCGACACCCACCATTTTCAACTTGTCCTGGTTCTCAACGAAGTAGGAGTAGCCGAAGTACCCCAAACTGCCCTTGTCTCCCGCGATGCCCTGCACCAGAACATTATCCCGTTCGCTGGATGTAAAATCGCCCCGTGAAGCCTGGGCCTCCCCGTTTATCGTCTCAGTGAAATAATCGAACGTCCCCGAGTCTACGCCGGGTCCATAGAGACGAATTCGCTCGTCAGGCCACTCTTCCCGGATCTGATTCCATCTGTTGATTTTCCCCTCAGCTTCCGGCTGCCACATGGTGTGGAGCTCTTCGATCGTCACACATTGGGCAAAATCATTATCCGGGTTCACGCCCACCGTCAGTCCATCTATGGCAACAGGAAGTTCGATGAATTCCACGCCTTTTTCGCGGCATTTCTCTACTTCGCTGGGCTTGATGGGCCGAGAGGCGTCATTGATGTCGATGTCGCCGGAACAGAATTTCTTGAACCCGCCGCCGGTTCCGGATATCCCGATGACCAGCCGGGCTGAACCACCGATGGAATCTCCCCAATCTTCCACCATTGCCTCGGTGATGGGAAACACGGTGCTGGACCCATCAATGTCTGTCGTTCCAGCTCCGCAGGCGACCAGGAGCCCCATGACGCAAAAAAAAGCCGTTCCCCAGGCTTTCCAGCCCAGAGAACGGCTTATAATCCAGTTCCTTGTTATCATTCAGCCAAAATTATATTCCGCTCCAGAGGGCGGTGCAATAGGGTCTCCGGTCAATTTTTCCAGCCGTTTTAACCGCCAGATTGTATACTTGTATCTACCAGGCTCCCGGCAGTCATAGAATCCCAGAAAATAGCAAGTCTCCGCCGGGATAAGCTGGAATGGCAGTAGAGGTTTTCATTTGAGTTTAAAACTAGAACTGAGCGTCGTGGACCAATCGCCGGTGCGAACCGGCGAGTCGGCGGGCCAGGCGCTACGCGACACAATCGACCTGGCAGTGGCGGTGGAGAAACTGGGCTACCACCGGTATTGGCTGGCCGAACACCATAGCCTGCCCAACTTCGCCGGCACCAGCCCGGAGATACTTATCGGCCAGGTAGCAGCCCACACCAACTCCATCAGAGTCGGCAGCGGCGGGGTCATGCTCTCCCATTACAGCTCCCTCAAGGTGGCTGAGAACTTCCGTATGCTGGGGGCGCTCTATCCGGGGCGCATCGACCTGGGGGTCGGCCGGGCGCCGGGCAGTGACCAGGTCACCTCAGCCGCCCTCTCTTTCCCCGGACAACCCCGTGAGATTCGCCACTTTCCCCGGCAGGTGGTCGACCTCCTGGGCTTTTTGAACGACGACCTAGAAGACGGCCATTTCTTCTCCGGCATCAGCGCCGGCCCAGGAGAACCTGAGGTGCCCGATGTCTGGCTTCTCGGCTCCCGGTACGAGAGCGCCAACATGGCGGCCCAGCTGGGGCTGCCCTTCGCATATGCTCACTTTTTCGGCATCAACGTGGAAGAGGGACCGGCAATCGTGGCCAATTATGTGCAGAACTTCCAGCCGTCGGAGCGATTCCCCGAACCAAAGATCAACGTCGGTGTCCACGTCGTCTGTGCCGAGACCGAGGAAGAAGCTCAAAGACTATCCGCCAGCCGAAATCTGTCCCGGCTGTTCAACATTACCGGGCGGGCCAACGGGATTCCCTCGCCTGAGGATGCGGCCAAATACATCTACCGGGCAGACGAGTCGGCCTTCGTGAAGCAGTACCAAGACGTCTGCGTTGACGGCGACCCGCAGCAGGTCAAAGAGGGACTGGAAGGGATCGCCGAGATGTATCAGACACCCGACCTAAGCATCGTGACCATCACCCACGGCCTGGCCGAGCGCATCCACTCCTACAAGCTGGTGGGAGAGGCCTGCGGGTTAACGCCGCTGGAGTAGGGGTTACGAAAATCCCCCTCGGCCCCCTTTGCGAAGGGGGAAGGTTCAAGTCCCACTTTCGTAAAGGGGGATTTAGGGGGCTTTCGGCGCCAGGGCCTCGATGACGTGCCTGTGGGAGGCCATGTTGTCACCCACCGCAAAAGGTGCGATCACTGGGAGTTGCAGGCCGGCGGCACGGCGTTTCTCCAGGGCAGTGCGGCATTCCTCGACAGTCCCAACTATTGCCACCTGGTCTTGCATCTCAACCGTGATCGAGTCTGCGGCTTTGTCCAGATTGCCCTCGGCCAGGGCGGCCGCGGCAGCGGTCATCTCTTTGTCGAACCCGGTCTCCGCGAAGAAGTTGCGGTAGAAGGGATTGCTGGCGTACCGGGCCACCTGACGGCGCAACGAGTCTCGAGACGAGGTCAGGTCATCGCCCACTGCCACGCGCACATAACCGGCGATGTCTATCTCACTGGGGTCCCGGCCCGCTTTCTCGGCCCCGCGTTTGATGTGGCCGATAGCCTCACCCAGATAGTCAACGGCAGTCCAGTTCATCAGCACGCCGTCAGCCAGTTCGCCGACCATCTCCAGCATCTGTGGGCCTAGGGCGGCTATGTAGATGGGAACTTTGGTCTTGGGAGTGGCCGCGCCCATGGACGCGCCGGTCAGCTTGAACTGCTTGCCGGTGAAATTGACTTCTTCTCCCGCCAGCAGGGCTTTGATGATCTGGATGGTCTCCCTCATGCGCGTCATCGGCTGCTTGAAGGGTATGCCGTCACGGCTCTCCACGGTGGGAGCGTGGCCGACCCCCAAGCCAAGCATGAAGCGTCCGTCAGCAACCGCCGCCATACCGGCCGCGCCCATCGCAGTGTTGGTGGGAGTGCGAGCGAAGATCGGCAGTATCCCGGTGCCCAGCTTCACAGTGCTAGTCTTCATGGCGATCGTCGCCAACGACGTCAGCGAGTCACGGCCACCACCCTCTGGCACCCACACCGCATCAAAGCCGTTCTTCTCGGCCTGGGCGGCCAGTTCCTGATAGTCCTGGGGAGAAAGGTTGGGATCGTTTTCCAGACGCACGCCATAGCGGGCCATGATAGCTCCTTAGGAACCGAAGGGGATGATTAAACGCCCAGTTGCGTCGCCAGGTCGCGGAAGTCGTCACACACGAATTCAAAGGACGGGTCGGGAGTGGTGTCTACTTTGCCGTTAACGCCGCGTTCGAGGGGCCGTTTCACGAAGGCCGTCCTCAGCCCTTGCGCAGCAGCGGCTAATAGGTCCTCCTGGTGGGCGGCGACCATCATCACCTGCTCGGGCTTCAAGTGGAGCAGTTCCACGCCGGTCAGGTAGGTCTTGGCATCAGGCTTATAGGCGTGGGCCAGCTCAGCTCCCAGAATGGTGTCCCACGGCAGGTTGGCGTATTTGGCCATGTTTACCATCAGCGCGATGTTGCCGTTGGACATGGTCGCCAGGATGAACTTGGACTTTAGGCGTGCCAGTCCCGGAGGCGAGTCCGGCCAGGCGTCCAGCCGGTGCCAAGCCAGGTTCAGGTCGGCTTTGGCTTCTTCGCTGATGCCCTTGATGCCAAAATCGTTCAGCAGCTCTTCCAAGCCCATGCGGTGGAGCGTATCTAGCTCGATCCAGGGCAATTCCCCGGAGCGCACCTTGTCCAAGAAAGGACGGTACTTGGCCCGCCAGCTTTCGGCAAAGTCGACCCAGTCGGCCGTTATGCCGTGGGCCTTGCCAAAATTCTCGGCGTGGCGGGTGACTGAAGAATGCCAGTCGACCACCGTGCCGAATACGTCAAATACCAGGGCCTTGATCTGGGATGAGTCCGCTGCCATTTCCCGCCTCTCTATAGATACTTGAGTTATTCACGCCCGATCTTGAGCAGAATCTGGACCAGTTCTTCGGCGTGGGTGACCATAGTGTCGTGTCCGGAGTCCACGGGGTAGACGCCCCATCCGGCCTGCCTGGCGCGCTCGGCCACGGAGTCAAACCCCGATTCGCCGCCGCCGACAAAGTTCTTGGGGATGCTAGCTGCTTTGGGGTTGCTCATGTGGACAGGGCTGTCCATGGCTGCCGCCGGTTGGGGGGTGACATTTGCGCCCACCCAAGCCAGATCACCGGGGTCAGTGATACCCCAACGACGGCCCACTTCTTCCAACGAGGCGGGGGCCGCCAGGAATCCGTTGCCGTTCTTTATCTGGTCGCGCACCCACCCGGCAAACTCCTCACCACGAACGGGTATGAGTTGGTCAACCATGGACTCGCCGTCGGCGGGTATTACACCGTTGACGTAGACCATGTGGGAGATGAGTTCAGGGCAAACTTCCGCAACCCCCGTGATGACCATCCCGGCATAGGCGTGGCCAACTAGGACGACATCTTCCAGCCCTTCGTAGCGCATCAGTTGGACGATATCTTGGATATGCACGTCCAAGGTGATGTCGGCCGGATCGAGCCGGTCGTTGAGGTGAGCCCTCTCGCCCAGGCCGGTGAGGGTTGGAGCGAAGACCTCCGCTCCGGCATCGCGCAGTAAAGGGGCGGTCTTATTCCAGCACCACCCGCCGTGCCAAGCGCCGTGGACCAATACGTAGGTTGTCATGTTGGAGTCTCCAGCGCCTGGCGATGGGTTAAATCAGATTCGATCTAGTTGAGCTTGTCGACCTGACGCTGGACCTCGTCGTAGTCAGGCTCCACTCCCGGGTTTTCGCCGACCCACTTGAACTGGATCACACCATCTTTGTCGATCACGAACACGGCCCGCTCTGAAGCAGTGTAGCCTTCCATGCCGGCAAAGTTCGGCAACGACACGCCATAGTCAGCGCCCGTCTTGCGGCTGTAGTCGCTCAACAGAGGGAAATTCAGGTTGTTGGCATCGGAGAATGCCTTCTGGGCGAAGATTCCGTCCACGCTGATACCGAAGACCTGGGCGTTCATGGAATTAAAGGATTCGAAGCGGTCACGGAAGGTGCACATCTCGGTGGTACAGACGCCGGTGAACGCACCGGGGTAGAAGGCCAACACCACATTCTTGCCCTTGGAATCACTGAGTTTCGTCGGTTGCTTTGCGGAGTCGAATAGCTCGAAATCAGGGGCTTTTTGTCCTACTTCTGCTGCCATGGTTGTTCCTCCTTGGAGAGTAAGGGTGTCACCGTTTCAGTCTCGCCCTCAGGGCCGCCCGAGACATCGGCGGAGATGGGTCGTTCGAGCCCGTAAACCGGGTCGAGGCTATATTAACACAGGCTTTCGCATCCAGGCGTGGCGCGTGCCTATGGTACAATCGGTTGACCAACCGCCCTTTGGCCATCCCGGTTCAAAAAGCCACGAGACGCCAGAGAGAGCATCAGGCATGGAGATCATCAGGCATGTTTTTTGATTCACGGCGGTCCAATGTCCTGGCAACCAATGGAATGGTCGCCACCAGCCAGCCCCTGGCCGCCACCACCGGTCTGCGCATCCTGATGGAGGGTGGCAACGCCGTTGATGCCGCCATCGCCGCCGCTGCAGCCTTGAACGTAGTGGAACCCATGTCCACAGGCGTTGGTGGTGACATGTTTGCCCTGGTGTGGGACAACAAAGAAAAGAGCGTCCGCGCCCTGAACGGCAGCGGCCGCGCCCCCGCCGCAGCCAACATTGATGAACTCACCAGCAAGGGCCACAAAGCCATGCCGGACGTTGGCGTGTATTCCGTCGCCACACCAGGCACCGTTCATGGCTGGGAGACGCTGCTAAACTCCTGCGGCACCATGCCCCTCAGCAAGGTCCTGCAGCCTGCCATCGATTACGCCGAGAGTGGCTTCCCCGTTTCTGACATAATCTCAGTCCAGTGGCAGCAGCAACTTGGCAAACTGTCGGCCTTTCCGTCGGGCACGGAGATGCTGCCCAACGGCGGCACCCCGTCGCAAGGCGATTTCGTAAAACTGCCGACTCTGGCCGCGACCCTAAGGGCCATCGCCGAGGGCGGTTCAGACGCCTTCTATAAAGGCCCGATAGCTGAGAAGACCTGTGCGTTCGTCCAGGAACACGGTGGCTGGCTGGCGATGGAAGACATGGCCACCCACACCTCCGACTGGGACGATCCTATATCCACCGACTACCGGGGCGTCACCTGCTGGGAATGCCCACCCAACGGCCAGGGCATCGCCGCGCTTGGGGCTTTGAACATCGCCGAGGGATTCGACATCAAAGGCATGGGCGCTCAGTCCGCCGACGCCTACCATCACCTGATCGAGGCCATGCGCTTGGGCTTCGCCGACGCCTTCCAATACGTGGCCGACCCCCGCAAGGCCAACGTCCCCATCAGCGAGCTAACCTCCAAGGACTTCGCCATCACCCGGCGGGAGCTGATGAACTCCAAGAAAGCCATGGCGACCGTGCCATACGGCCAGGTGCTTAAAGGCTCTGACACCGTCTACATCAGCGTTGTCGACGGTCAGGGCAACGCCTGTTCCTTCATCAACAGCGTATTCTCCAACTTTGGCTCCGGGATGGTTGTACCGGGCACCGGCATCGTCCTCCACAACCGGGCGTCGCTGTTCTCCCTCGACCCGAATCACGCCAACCACCTGGCCCCGCACAAGCGGCCTTACAACACGATAATCCCTGGCATGGCCACCAAGGACAACGAGCTGTACCTGTCCTACGGCATGATGGGTGCGTTCATGCAGCCCCAGGGCCATCTACAATTGATCAGCAACATGGTCGACCACGGCATGGACCCGCAACAGGCCATCAACGCCCTGCGGTTCATGGTCGGCAACGACACCGTGCTCTTGGAAGAGGGGTTGGACCCGGCCGTCGCCAAAGACCTCCAGTCTCGCGGCCACACCGTTGGTCAGATCACCGGCTACAACCGGGTGTCCATCGGCGGCGCGCAGATGATCCAGCGCAACCCTGACACAGGCGTCTTGACCGGCGCTTCAGAGCCTCGCAAAGACGGTGCCGCGGTGGGTTACTAACGGCGGCGAGCCGCGTTTTAATATTGATTGGACATCTTGAATCACGGCAGGCAATAGGGAGCGAATCATGACCCAGCCAAAACCGGACAGGGGCTTCTACCAGAAATACTACCGGGAGATAGATGTGGTCCACGGATTGCAGAGCAAACCCGAAGATCAAGAATGGCTCCTGACCACGCCCAAGGACGACGTTAAACAAACGGATGTCGTCCTCTACCTGGGCTGTAACGTGCTCCGCACGACCCACATGATTCGCACCGTGACCGACATCTTCAAGCTGATGGGCGTCAATTACGCGGCCGTTGGCGGCAAGACCTACTGCTGCGGCATCCAGCATTACCAACGCGGCGACGAAGCCGCCGCCCTGTCGGTGGCCGAGACCACCGCCGCCAATTTCCAGAAGTTCAACCCGAAGCAGGTGGTCATGTGGTGCCCGTCCTGCATCTACTTCTATGACGACATCATGGACATGCGGAAGAAGAGTTTCGACTTCAACCACGTGGCCGAGTTCCTGGTGGACAACATCGACAAATTGGACTTCAAGCCCCAGCCGGAGACCACCGTGGCGCTCCATTACCATACGGGCCGGGAGCAGGGCGATGCTGAGGCCAGGAGTGCACAGATACTGCTATCCAAACTGCCTGGCGTGACGCTGATCGACGTTGGCAGCGACACCCGCTTCGGCCGGCACTGCACGCCTGCAGTCCGCGAAAACATGGGCGCAGATGAATGGGAAGGCATGGCCACCGGGTTTGTCGAGAAGGCCGTTGCGCAAGGCGCCGACACCTATGCGACGCTGTACCACGGCTGCCAACGCCACATGTGCCGCTACGAGGCGGACTATCCGGTGAAGGTGGAACACTACCTGACCGTGGTCGGCCGGGCGCTGGGTATCGAGCACGAAGACCTGCACAAGAAACACGTGCTATCGGGCGACATCGACGCCATCATGGAAGAGACCAGCCCCTGCGCCGTCGCCAACAACATCTCCCCCGAAGAAGCCCGCCTAACCATCGAAAAGAACTACGCCAAGACCTGATCATCTGCTAGTTCTAATTGGGTCTTCCGCGAGGAGACCCTTCGACAAGCTCAGGACGAACGGGTTGGGGCAGTGTCTTGGAATTCTGCTGCCCGTGATGCTCCGGCCTTCGCTGGCATACCCCGCTGCGTAGACTTCCGCACCCAGTCACCGACAAGTTGAAATCCAGCTGCCCTGACCGCCGTGCCCAACACCCGCCAAGCTGAAATTCACCCACCCGTTCGTGGTAAGCTCCGTCGAACCATGGCTGGTGCTCCGAGACCGCATTCTACCCAAAGAGGCCCTTCAACAAGCTCAGGACGAACGGGTTGAGGGCAGTGTCTGAGATTTTGAATTACCGGTATCACTACTGAACTTCAGAACACTCAGCGTTGGCCTGATTCCCGCCACCAACAGCAACCAAGCTAGAATCCACCCACCCGTTCGTGGTGAGCTCCGTCGAACCATGGACGTGCCACAGACAAAGACAGTCGCCAGTAGAAACCACCCGGGCCAATCAGTATCATCCGGCCGAAGCCATGGGATACCACGTCTACATACTCTTGTGTTCCGACCGTTTCTATTACACCGGGCATACAGACAACATCGAAGCCCGCTTGTCCGCCCATCAGCAAGGGCATGTCCAAGGCTACACTCAAAAACGGCGTCCAGTGCGCCTGGCATTCGCAGAAGAAATGCCAACGAGGCAAGAGGTGATTGCCAGAGAGCGACAGATCAAAGGCTGGTCCCGAGCCAAGAAAGAGGCTCTCATTGCCAGGGATTGGGACAGGTTAATTACGCTGGCAAAGAGGCGAGCCCAAGAACCCGACTCTGCTAATCATGATGGCTCTCGCGGTACATGACTTCCTCAAAGAGGCCCTTCGACGGGGCTCAGGACGAACGGGGGAAGGCAAGCAACTAGGAAAATCCTATCCACTTGAATCTCGCCCATCGTAAGTAAATCCTGCCGCCCTGACTTCGACACCCAACAGCAACCAAGCCAACATCCACCCAACCGTTCGTGGTGAGCCCCGTCGAACCATGGACGTGCCACAAACGACTCTCTAGTGCGACTCTTCTTCCCAGGGCATGCCTGATTCCCCTCTTCGCGGCCGCCTCGGGCCGTCTTGGCTGTCGCCTGCCAGCACCGGCTCCGAGCGCTCTGCCGTCCCGATGCTGCCGTCACTGAAGATCACGCCATCCTCGCAGTAGGCCTCGATGCGCCCGCCGCCGTATTGCCCTTGATAGAGGCTGGCATACAGCCCGCTCTGCGCCAGCAGTTCGTCGTGAGGGCCGTGCTCGACTATCCGCCCCCGGTCCACTACATAGATCACATCGGCGGCGATGATCGTCGACAGCCGGTGGGCGATCACCATGGTTGTACGGTCACGCATCAAGGGCTGCAGCGCCGACTGGACGTAACGCTCGCTGGCCGTGTCCAAGGCCGAAGTAGCTTCATCAAGTATCAAGACCCGTGGTTGGTGCAGAATCACCCGGGCGATGGACAGCCGCTGACGCTCGCCACCGGACAGCCGGAACCCCCGCTCGCCGACCACCGTGTCGTAGCCGTCGGGCATCTCCATGATCCGGTCGTGAATGTATGCCGCCTTGGCCGCCGCTATCATCTCGTCCCGGCTGGCTTCCGGCCGGGCGTAGAGCAGGTTCTTCTCCATAGTATCGTGGAACAGATAACTATCCTGGGTGACAAAGCCGATTACTGCCGCCAGGTCGGCCTGCCTGATATCTCTAACGTCCCGCCCGTCGATGGACACCGAGCCCTCGGTCACGTCGTAGAGCCGTGGCACCAGATAGGCCAGGGTGGTCTTGCCCGCGCCGCTCGGCCCCACAAACGCGGCAAGCTGACCGGCCGGAATGTTCAAGCTGACCCCGTCCAGGGCCCATAGGCGGGAACCCTCCCGGTCTTCATCAATGGCCTCGTCATCCGTTCCGTCATAGGACCGTGAGTAATTGACCCGTACTGAATCGAAGGTGATCTCGCCCGTGACTGTCTCGAGATCCAGCGCGGTGGCGTCAGGCGCATCTACGATGTCCTGCTTCAAGTCGAGGTAGCCGTAGATACGCTCGAACAAGGCCATCGACGACTGTAGTTCAACGGACACCTGCAGCAGCCGCCCCACCGGGAAATACAGGCGGCTTTGGAGCGTGGTGAAGGCGATGATGGTCCCGAAGGTGACCCCTTGCGACTCGGGGCCCGCCATCAGGTATCCGGCCACCAGGTAGATGAACGCCGGAGATATGGACAAGAACGTCATCACCACGGCAAAGAACGTGTGGCCGATCATCTGCTGTCGCACCGCCAGGTCGGAAAGCTCCTGGTTATGGCGGTGGAAGTTGGCCATCTCATGGGTCTGACGGCCGAACAATTTGGCCAGCATAATCCCCGAGACCGACAGGGTCTCCTGGGTGATGGCCGTGACCTCAGCCATTGACCGCTGCGCCTCAGCAGTAACGGCCCGCCGCCGCTTGCCCACAAACCGAGTCAGTGCGAAGAAGAACGGCACCGTCGCCACTGCCACGATGGTCAGCTGCCAGGACAGGATCAACATCGCAACTAACGTGCTCAGGAAGATGACGGTGTTGGAGAGGGTGTCGGTCAGGGTGCTGGTCACCACCGACTGGATGCCGCCCACGTCGTTGGAAACCCTGGACTGAATCTCGCCGGTGCGTGTGCTGGTGAAGAACCCCAGGGACATCCCCTGCAGGTGGGCGTAGACGGCGTCGCGCAGGTCCCGCATCACGCTCTGGCCCACATGGTTGGTCATATAGGTCTGGACCACGCCCATAACACCGTTAAAAATGGCGATGGACGACATGATGGCGGCCAAGATCCAGAGCAGGTCCATATTGGGGCTGCCTGATGCCGGGAAGAGGGCCGAGTCGAAGACGGTCTTGATCAGCAGCGGGTTTATGACGCCGACGCTGGCGGTCAGCAGAATCAGGCCGGCTACCGAAATCACCTGGAAGCGGTAGGGCTTGAACAGCCGCACCGTCCTGGGCACCATGGGGCTGGACGGATCGGGCAGGCCTAGAGTGTTTCTCTTGTCTACCGGCTCTTCCGGCACGACGCGGTGCATCATGGGGAATACCTACAGTGTTAAGCGGCTGATTCTTGCCGCATGAAATCTTAGCTACTGCCCCGCGTCAGAAGCGGGGAACCAGTAAGACAAGTTTACCATTCATCGATTTGCGGGAACGGTAATGGCTGGGGGAGAAGCGCGAAAATCCCCCTTGCTCCCCCTTTACGAAAGGGGGAGTTGGATAGCCGCTATCGTGGGCGCCTCATCCTAGCAAAGCCGGAAGAGAACAAAGCCCCCTTTTCGTAAATGGGGGTTGGGGGGATTTCGCCCCCCGCCCCCTACCAGTCCCTGACTATCGGCAATACTTCTTTCCCGAACAAGCCGATGTTGGACATGGTGGCTTCGTGGTCCATCTTGGACTCTTGGCCGTACATGATCAGGTGCTCCATCCCCAGCGTGGTGTGCAGGTGCTCCAGTTTCTCCAGCACGGTGTCGGGAGTGCCGCAGACGATGTGGAAGTTCTCTTTCAATTCCTCAAATGTCTGCTGTGCCAACGGTACCGAGTTCCGGCGCGCCGCCACTGCAGTAGCCGCCGCCGAGCGGTAGCCAACGGGGTTCATGAACTCCCTGGGGCCACGCGTGGTCGCGCCCATGCGCCAGAGGAAGTGCTTGGCCTGCTCGTCGGCCTTCTCCTGGGTATCGGCCACGTAACAACAGAGCAGATAGCCAAAGTTGTCTTTGGTCGGAGTATGACCGGCGGCCACCGAAGCCTCCCGGTACATGTCGAACAACTCCAAGGTGACGTCCAAGGCGGTCAAGAAGGCCACATAGGTATACCCGTGCGACCCGGCCCATTCGGCGGTCTCGGGACTGGAAGTTCCCGGCACCCAAATAGGCGGATGGGGCTTTTGAATCGGTACCATCCACGGGTTCACTACCCGGTAGTCATAGTACTTGCCCTCCCAGCGGAACGGCCCCGGTGTCGTCCAGGTCTTGATCAGCAGGTCGTGGCATTCCTCGAACCGGTCACGGTTCTCTGTGGGGTTGATGTTGGTGGAGACGGTCTCCACGCCCGTGCCCCGGACCATGCCTGAGATGACCCGGCCGCCGGAGATTACGTCGATCATGGCGATTTCTTCAGCCAGCCGCACCGGATTTTCGTGGATGGGCAGGATGTTCCCCAGCAGCAGTATCTTGGCCTGCTTGGTGATCCGGGCCAGGATCGACGCCGTGAGGTTGCACGAGGCGTTCATGCACGACGGCGTATTGTGGTGCTCGTTGACCATGACGCCGTGGTAGCCCAACTGGTCGGCGTACTCGTATTCATCGAAGTACCGCTGGAACAGGCCGTTGGCCGTGGCGGGGTCGAACAGGTCGTTGGGAAAAGTAAGCCTTAGTGAGGGATACTTGTCCGCTTCCTCGTCCGGATACTCATGGTAGGGGAATTCGCTGAAGTAGTAGACCTTCATGTGGGTGGGGTTGTTCTCCCGGTTTTTAAGTTGAGCTCATTTGCTCACAGACTAGATTCTGGCCAGCACGGTCTCTTCCGATTTTTTCGTGTGGTGCAGGTCCCAGCGTAGCTGAAGGTACAGCCAGAATTCCTCGGTCTCACCGAGAAACTTGGCCAAACGCAGTGCCGTGCTGGCTGTTATCCCGCGCCGTCCGTTCACTATCTCATTGACCCGCTGGTAAGGCACTCTGATCCCGTTGGCCAAGTCTCGCTGAGTAACCCCTTTTGGTTGTAGGAATTCCTTGGCCAGGACCTCTCCCGGATGCATTGGAGCCTTTTCTTTTATAACTGTAGCCATGATCAACACTCTTCCCAAAAAATATAGCATGCTGCCCGATAGATAATGCTAGGCCGGAGTGCTGAGTTATTGATAGCCGTAGGCGTGGGGGTGGCGCCCCCCCTCGGTCCCCCTTTACGAAAGGGGGAGGTAACGCAGTGGTTTGAACTTGGTTGGCCGGGCGATCCGTGCCCATATGAATCAAAGCCCCACTTTCGTAAAGGGGGGTTGGGGGGATTTCCCCTACTCCTCCAAAGTCGTGATATCCCCTGGGTCCAGCCCCAGCTCGTTGGCCTTGAGCAGGCGGCGCATGATCTTGCCGGAGCGGGTTTTGGGCAGGGTGGGCATGAAATCCAGATCAGCGGGCACTGCGATGGGACCCAGTTCGCCGCGGACGTGCAGTTTCAATGCGGCTACCATCTCGTCAGACGGTTCTTGGCCCATGCGCAGGGTCACGAATGCCTTGATAACCTCTCCGCGCAGCTCGTCGGGGATGCCGATGACAGCAGCTTCCGCCACCGCAGGGTGGGAGACCAGGGCACTCTCAACCTCAGCGGAGCCGATGCGGTGCCCGGCCACGTTCAATACGTCGTCGGCGCGACCCACCACCATGTAATAGCCGTCGGCGTCCCGTAGGGCAACATCGCCCGTCAGATAGACGCCTGGGATGGTGTTCCAGTCCTTGGCGTAGCGCTCGGGATCACCGTATACCGTCCTGTAGAAATGGGGGAACGGTTTCGTGATCACCAGGAACCCGCCCTTATCAGGCTCGGTGATCGGCTGGCCCTCCCGGTCCACGATGTCCAACGATGCTCCGGGCAGAGCAATGCCAACCCGGCCCGGCCTGACGGGAATGGTCGCCGGGGTACCCAGGCACGGGGCGCCGGTCTCGGTCTGCCACCAGTTGTCCACTATGTGGCCCCACTCGCCGTTGCCGCAGATGAACTCGTAGGTCCATTTCAAGGCCTCGGGGTTGAGTGGCTCGCCGGCGCAGGTCAGGAACCGAAGCGATGTCAGGTCGTACTTCTTGGGGTATTCCTCGCCGTAACGCATGAGCATGCGCAGAAGCGTGGGTGCGGTGAACATAACGTTCACCCCGTACTTTTCGATGACCTCGTAGAAAACACCAGGATCGGGATAGTCGATGGCCCCTTCCCGGAATATCGTGGTGGCGCCGGAGACCAATGGCGCATAGACGATGTAGCTGTGTCCGACGACCCAGCCGATGTCGGAGGTGCACCAGAATACATCGTCGTCCTTAACGTCCCAGAATGTCTTGAAGTGGTAGTAGGTGCCCACCATGTAGCCACCATGCACGTGCTGCACGCCCTTGGGCGTGCCGGTGGTGCCGCTGGTGTAGAGGATGAACAGCGGGTCCTCGGAGTCCATCTCCTCCGCCGGACAATAGATGCTGCTCTCGGCCATCAGTTGTTCGAAGTCGACGTCTTTGGGACCCGGCGATTCCGGTGCGCCCTTCCGGCTCCAAACGACCACGTGCTCCACCAGGTCCAGGTCTTTGACCGTCTCGTCGCAGATGCCTTTCAGGTCGACTTCATTGCCACGGCGGTAGCCAACGTCGGCCGTGATCACCACCTTGGCCTGGGCGTCCTCGATTCTTCCCCGCAGCGAACCGACGCTGAAGCCGGCATAGACCACGCTGTGCACCGCGCCGATGCGGGCGCAGGCCAGCATGGCGATGGCGCCTTCGGGTGACAGGGGCATGTAGATGACCACCCGGTCACCCTTCTTTACGCCCAGGGATTTGAGGCCGTTGGCGAATCGGTTGACCAGTTGGGCCAGCCGACCGTAGGTGAACACCCGCTCGGAACCGTCTTCACCGAGGAAGATGAACGCGGCCTTGTTCTTATTGCCGTTGGTCAGGTGACGGTCCAGAGCGTTGTAGGTGATGTTGCACTTGCCGCCCAGGAACCATTGGAAGGTGGGGTAGTCCCATTCGAAGGTCTTGTCCCATGGCTTGAACCAGTGCAGTTCGTTGGCGACGCCTTCCCAGAAAGCCTCTGGGTTTTCCACGGATTCCTTGTATGCGGCATCGTGATCCTGCAGGTAGGCCTGCTGCACCAGGGCCGCTGGCGGCAGTATCTGGCCGGTCTCCTGAAGTAGATGGTCGATCTGTCCTTGTTGGACCATGGTTAGCTCCTCAGCTGATAGCTACCGAAATTTCGGCATGACCTCTTCGGCGAACAGTTTCATAGAACGCATTACTTTGTCGTGTTCCATGCTGCCATAAGAGAAGTGGGCGGTGTAGTACTGAACGTTGTGCTCGTCGCGCAGGCTCTTGATGCGTTCTACCACGTGCTCAGGCGTCCCGAAATAGGCTGTTGACTTCAACCTGGAGTCGTAACTCGGCGGGTCTTCGGGCCGGGTCTTGATCCAGTCGTCCAGGTCGGCGTATATCTCGCTGCCGCCTTTAAGGGTGCGGCGGTAGCCGTTCAGGTCGGCCACCCAGTCCATAGCCGCCTGAGGGTCTTTCTCTGCGGTTTTCTGGTCCTCCGCCACGTAGGTAACCCGGAAGAACGGCATGTTGTCCCACTGCGGCTGTACGCCAGCCTCAGCGCATCTGGCGGCATAAAGATCGCGCAGACCCAGCACGTCCACATCCGGCGTGTTGGCGCTGGTCAGCATGGGCAGGCCGCGGCTCACGGCATCGTCGATTGTCCCGGGCGTCCTCGACACCGCCAGGTACAGCGGCGGGTGGGGTTTCTGGATGGGAGTGGGCGCGATTGTCAGGTCGTCCACCTGGTAGTGGTCCCCGTGGTAGGTGAACCCGGGGGTGCTCCAGAGGCCCAATATGATATCTATGATTTCGTTGAACCGCTGGGTCCTGGTCTCGTAGTCCACCTTGAAGTTGGCGTACTCGTAGACCACCTGGCCCCGCCCGATGCCAAAGTCCAAGCGGCCGTCGCTCAGCAGGTCCATCATGGCGGTCTCTTCGGCCATGAATACCGGGTCGTGGAAGTTGAGTACGCTCACGCCGGTGCCGATGCGTATCTTCTTGGTCTGGCCGGCCACATAGGTAGCCAGCGGCATTGCGGAGGGAACGATCCCGAAGCGGGTGAAGTGGTGTTCAGCCAGCCAGACAGACTCGAACCCCAACTCCTCTGCATATTGGATCTGTTCGATCATTTCGTGGTAGAGCCGGCCCTGGTGGGAAGGGTCCCGCTGGGGCCAGGATGGAAGTACAAACATACCGAATTTCATGGATCGTGGAGGCTCCGGTGGGGCGGATAGCATGGTCCGCCGGTATTGGTTTGGGTCGCCCTATTCTAACTGCCCTCATACTGGTGGGGCAAGACTAGCCAGGCTCGCTGCGACATTCTGGGTTATGTTGACCAGTCAACCTTCATCACCTACAATTTATGGCCTGAATCTGAGACCGAAACAGCTAGGTAATCTGCGTTTCGATCGGGTCTAGGAGGAACAATGGCCACAGAGGGATACACACACCCTGAATATCTGGTTGACGCCGCCTGGGTCGACGCCCATAAAGGCGATGCCAACGTTGTGATCGTCGACTGCGAGGTCGATGCCGCCTTCGCCCGGGGACACATTCCCGGCGCGGTCCTGGTGCCCGATAACTACGAAAAAGACCCGGACTCGGGCCGTCTGTTCCTGATGCAGCCGGACCAGTTCAAGGCGATGTGCGAGGGCCTAGGCATCGGCGACGATACCACGGTCATAACCTACGACCACTCCCGCAGCCTGACCGCCGCGCGGCTTTGGTGGGCGTTAAACACCTACGGCCACACCGACGTAAAGATTCTGAACGGTGGCTGGCGCGCCTGGGTCGCTAACGGCGGCGCCGTGGACTTCGGACGGGCCGCTACCAAGTCGGTGACCTTCACCCCCAAGAAGGACGACTCCAAACTGGCCACGGTGGACGACCTGAAACAGGCCTGCCAGGTCGGAGATTCCGTGATCTGGGACGTCCGCAGCGACGGCGAATGGGACGGCAGCAATAACCGGGGCAACAAGCGCGTCGGCCACGTTCCCGGAGCCGTCCACCTCGAGTGGTTCAACCTCTTGGACTCGGAGACCAACGAGTTCAAGCCTGCGGCCGAGATACGCCGCATACTGACCGAACACGGTATCACTCCTGACAAGAATGTTTACACTTATTGACAGGGTGGAATCAGAGCGGCGAACAGTCTGTTCGTCATGCAATTGGTCGGCTACACCAACACCAAGAACTACGACGGTTCGATGGGCGAGTGGGCCAACCTGGAAGACACACCCTTAGAGGTTTAAGCGACATGGCTGGATACATAATTGGACAACTAAAAGACATCACCGACGCTGAAGCGTTTTCAGCCTACCAGGCAGGCGCGGGCCCTGCTTTAGCCAAATACGGCGGCAAGGTGTTGGTGAACAGCACCAAGATAGATAGCGGAGACGGTGACTGGTCCCCTGTGGGGATGGTGGTTGTCGAATTCGAAAGCCTTGAACAGGCAAAAAAATTCTACCACTCACCCGAATACCAAGGGGTTATTGGACAAAGGTTCAGCTCCGCCGACAGCGCAGTGATCTTTGCTGACGGCGACTAGCGCTCAATGATCTGCAAAACCAACCGGAAAATATGACACGACAGAAAAAAGAAGGAGAGAACCATGCCAGGATATTTCATCGGAGTGGTCAACGGAGTCAATGACGAAGCGGCCTTCGGAGCCTACCAAGGTGTCGCAATGCCGACTATTGAGCAATACGGCGGAAAGATGCTCTGGGTTAGCGCCGGCATCGAAGTGGCCGACGGAAGCTGGGCTCCTCAAGGCATGATCCTGTTCGAATTCGAAAGCAGCGAACAAGCCCGGAAATGGTACAACTCTCCAGAGTATCAAGCGGTGGTCGGACAACGGCTCTCATCCACCGATAGCGTCACTGCTTTCATCGACGTCTAATAAACTTCGCCAGAAAGCCAGACGTCACCTAGAATCATAAGGGCGTCCCGATTTGTTCGGGACGCCCTTATGATTGTTCGGCCTGACCCATTCTCTACCGCGACCTCAGTCCGTCCTCCATCATGCGTATGCTGTGCTCAGGGTTCACGCCGGCGTCCACCCTGACAGCCCGACACCCAGATGCCCGCAGTGCCTGCAGATCTCCCAACGCTTGAGCATCGGCCAGCACTCCAAAGGTTAATGGCGTGCCGGGTATATCCAGGTCTATTATGTGTTCCGCCGTGATCTGAAGGAACAGACCAGAGTCGGGACCGCCCTTGTGTAGCTGGCCCGTGGAGTGCAGGAACCGCGGCCCGTACCCCATGGTTGTGGCGATGCCGTACTTCCCCATGACTCGGCGGCGCAGGCCGTCCAAGGCCGCATCGATCTCAGGCGATTGCGGTATGTAGGCCATGATCGCCAGGTAGTCGCCCACCCCGGCCTGGCCCAATAGTTCGCTGATGGACGCAGGCTCTTCCATGTCCGGCAATCTCCCTGAACTTTCAAACTGTCCCAGCACGCCTTCAGTCATATCTTTGGCTGCCTGCACATTGGGTTGGTCAAAGGGATTGATACCCAAGATCGACCCGCCTACGGCAGTCGCCATCTCCCAGCGGAAGAACTCGCCGCCCAGGTCATAGATGTCGGCCAGCTCCACGTACACGACCGTTTGTCCCGATACTTCGATGGCCTTGGTAGCCGCGTTATTCTGCGCGTTGTCGTCGCCCTCTAGCCGCAGGTAGACGAACAGCCGGTCAGCACCGTAGTGACCGGCGGACACCAGCGGCTCGCCGGCCACAGGCACGATGCCGATCCCTTCCTTGCCGGTGCTCTCCGCGACCAGCTGCTCCACCCACAAACCGAAGCTGCTAATCGCGGGGGACGTAACCAGGGTGAGCTTGTCCCGCCCTGCCTGGGCGTTAGCGCCCAGGACCGCTCCTAGCCAGGCGCCGGGGTTGTCCGCAGTCGGAATAGCTGGCTCTGTCTTACCTCGCATCTGGTCAGCCCGGTCAATCAGTTTCTTTACGTCCAGGCCGATGACAGCCGCCGGGACGAGACCGAAGTAGGACAGAACTGAATAACGGCCACCCAGGTCTGTCGGGTTCAAGAAAACTCGCCGGAACCCCTGTTCGCCCCCCAGCTTGGCCAGAGAAGAACCTGGATCAGTAACCGCGATGAAGTGGCTGCCCGCCTGCTCTTTGCCAACAGCCTCCTCCACCAACCCGCGGAAGTAGACATAGAACATGTTGGGCTCGGTGGTTGAGCCCGACTTGGACGAAACAAGAAAAAGTGTCTGCGCCGGGTCGATGGCGTCGGCTACTGACTGCACCCAGCCAGGCACAGTCGAGTCCAGGACTATGAGCTCAGGATAGCCGGGCGCGCTGCCGAAGGTCTGCCGCAACACCTCCGGCCCCAGGCTGCTGCCGCCCATGCCCAGCAGGACGAACCAGCGGAAGCCAGCGTCCCGGACTTCCTTGCCGAACGTCTCCAACTCCGGGAGTTGCTCGCGCATGAAATCCGTGACCGTCAGCCACCCCAGACGGTCGGAAATCTCTGTGGGGTCCGGCTTCCAAACAGTATGGTCGCCGCTCCAGATTCTGGAGATAACCTGGCTTTGTTCGAGGTCAGCCAATGTAGATGCTACGTCTGGTTCGTTCAAACTATCGCTCCTCGTCTGAAGACGCCCACTCGGTCCCTAGGCACACCATCTAGGATGCGTATCAGTCTGCCGGGGTGCCGCAGAATTCGGTCAGAGCGCGAAGTTGATCGGCCCCACCAGGAACCGCCAAACAAACTCCCATTTGGCCACCGGGATCGCGTCGTCCTCAGTGAAGAACAGCCACAAGCCCGACCCCGGAAACCCGAGGCAACACCCGAATTTGTTTTTGATGAAGCCCATAACTTTTTCCTTGATAAGCTGCCGAAGCAGACATCACGTAGTGTTAAACCAAGCTCCTCATTAAAACGCCCAGGAATGGAAGTATCAGACCTGTCGTAGTTGCTATCACAACACGAGCTTGATTGGGATGGAGCGGCCACGCAGGGAAAGACGATTCCAAAACATCATATGCAACCTTGTAGGTTGCTAGCTGTTCGAGGTTTGACGAATCAAACTCTCTCTCGGTGCTCACCAACTGATCGATTTTTTCGGCCAATGATCCTAGCCGTTTTCGATTCCACTCTAGCAGGAGATTCCGTTGGTCCAATATCGGTCTAAAAACCAGCGCAAACACCAGCATCAGATAAAATGGGCCGACCGTCCAAGTTATAGCAGACGCGAACCCGAATGTCGGAGTTATGTCGCCAGATTCAAGTTGAAGCCCCAACCAGACTAGGAACAGATAGACTGCGGCAAACAAAGCGAAACCCGACATCATCAAGTAGTGGTAACCCAGTTGCGAATAAAGGTCAGATTCGTCTTGCTTCCTAAGTGGGATCGATGGAGGCGATTCATTCTCAAAGGTTAATCTCGTGATTCGATTGACCGCTAAACTTCGCAACAAGAAATAACCGGCGACAAAAAAGACTCCACACATCTGAATGAACACCAGCGGTATGTGAAGTTGTGGTGCACTCCACCATAGGCTTGAGTCCTGCACCAACGCAGCGCCTCCGATGATCAATCCAGAAACAAGCAAGCTCAGTAAAGCCAAACGGAATATTCCATTGTGATGGTCCATGCCCTCTTCGATCATCGCTTTGCTATTGGGGAATTCCCTTATTAAGCACTCCGTAAACAGCCAGTCTCGTTTAGCGCGAAACGTTGCAAACAGATAGAACCCTATCGTACCCACGACATATAAGGCGACAACAAAGAGTGTCCAGTTCAACCTGGTTGCCGTCTTGATTCCAGGATCATCTATATGCGCCTGATACGCTAAAGCTTCGGGTCCGTAGAAAGAAGCAACCGCCAGGATTCCCGCCACTACTATCAACCTGCCTTTAAATCGCTGAAGAAAGGCATCGATCTTGCTCGGGTAGAGTTGCAACGCCGGCATCCATCGAGGACGGCTAAAGAATGCGCGTTCCAAGTTCGACTTTGAGGCGGTGCGGTCGTTCATAAAACTCCGAGCCCTTTACTCCCTCAACAACTGCCGGGCGATGGTCTGGCGCTGTATCTCGGATGTTCCCTCATAGATGGTGAGGGCCCGCACCTCTCGGTACAGCCGCTCCACCCGGTTGCCCCTCTCCAGACCGGCCCCGCCGTGGATCTGCACCGCGTCGTTGATGATGCGGCTGGCGGCCTCGGTGCCGAACAACTTGGCGAAGGACGCCTCTTTGATTATCGATTCTTGACCCGAGTCTTTGAGCCAGGCCGCCCGGTGGGCCAGCAGCCGGGCCGCGTCCAGCGAAACTGCCATGTCAGCCAGCTTGAACTGGGTGGCCTGAAAATCGGACAGGTGTTGGCCAAACATCTCGCGGTTCTTGGCGTAGTCCAATGATGCCTCGAATGCGGCCTGGCCCATGCCGATTGCCGCCGCGGCGACTGTCGTTCTGAAGGTGTCCAACGTGCCCAGGGCCAGACGCAGCCCACGGCCACGTTCGCCGATCAGGTTGGCCTGGGGGATGTGGCAGTCGGTCCAACGTGGTTCGCCGATGGGATGGGACGCCATCAGGTCCATGCGTTTGGAGTCGTCGAATCCTGCTGTACCAGCCTCAACCACAAAGACGGAGAGGCTCCGGCTGCCTTCCGCAGGGTCGGTCTTGGCGAAGACTGTGTAGGTGCTGGCGTCACCGGCCTGGCTGATGAATTTCTTGTGGCCGTTCAAGACCCAATCATCGCCGTTCAGGTGCGCCTCGGTTTTCATGCTGAGAACGTCAGAACCGGCGTGGGGCTCGGTCAATGCAAAGGCGGCGATGCTCTCCCCCCGCGCGATGGGCGGCAGGTACTTGGCTTTTTGTTCATCGGTGCCGCCCAGGGTGATCGGGTAGCTGCCCAGGCCCTGCATGATGAAGTTGGTGTCCGCCTGGCACGACACCCGGGCCAGTTCCTCTCGGATGATGCACAGATCCATGACCCGCACGCCGACCCCGCCGTACTCCTCTGGCACGCAGTACCGCAGTAGGCCGTCATTGGCCAAGATGGCCATCAGCCCGGCATGGACCGTCGGCGACTCGTCGGCCTCTTCCGCGATGGGCGCGATCTTCTCCTCAGCCAACCGCCGCACATGTTGTTGTAGATCAGATTGTTCCTTGGTGAATGCGAAGTCCATACGTTCTCCAAATTCCCCCTTTCATAAAGGGGGTTAGGGGGATTTTGGCTACAACCCTAGCCTTCTGACCAGCTCTTCTGCTGTGACAGTCGCCCCGGTCAGCCCGTGGGCGTCCTGATCGCCCAGGTACTTGGCGGCTTTGACCATGTCGTTGGGTGTGGCCCAGGTTGAGACGTCGGCGTCAGGACGTTGGGCGAGGAATCCCTCGGTGACCACCGGCCGCAGCGGCTTCAATACATTGACCGCGATGTTGTGGGTGCCAAGTTCCAGGGCCAGGCCCCAACTCAGTCTTTCCAGACCCACCTTGGCGGCGCCGTAGTTTTGGCCGATGAGGACGATCTCTTCGCTATCGGCAGAGAGTGTGGACGAGAAAATATTGGTGGCGGCGTGGGATGAGATGTTTATGATGCTGCCGCCGCCCTGTTCGATCATGATCGGCGCCACTGCTTTGCAGGCGATGAACGGCGCGCGCAGGTCGATGGACATGACCAGGTCCCACTCTTTGACGGTCATCTCCAAGAAAGGCGTGTAGCTGCCGATGGCGGCGTTGTTGATCAGCACGTCCACCGCGCCGTACTCGTCGAGTGTGCGGTCCACCAGGTGACGGATGCTGTCTTCCTCTCGCACGTTGGTCGCCACTGCCAGGGCCTTCCCGCCGGCGTCTTCAATCTCGCCCACCGTGGAGTGGATGGTGCCGGGCAGCATGGGCCGCGACTCCTCGGAACGGGCGGCCACCACTACGTGCGCGCCCTCCATAGCCAGGCCCATGGCCATTGCTTTGCCGATGCCCCGGCTGGCCCCGGTCACTATCACAACTTTGCCTTCTAGGCTCATTATTCTCCCTCGTCCTGGACCCTGCTCCTTGTTCCTGCGTGGGCTGAGCCGAAACTGCGCTTGCCCAGCCGGATAGGTAGCAATTTACGTCCTCGTCCGCAGTTGGTCAAGAAAAAGACCATGAACACTAGGCACGGAGTCCAAATTGGCTGCTATGCCGGATTCCATTAAAATCCTGGCTCTTTCGGCTCCCCGATTCGGAGAGCGTTGGACTTTGAAATTACAGGTGCTCAACCTAATTCCTGAATTAGCAGTCCCCGACTGCAACACCTGGGAGCGGTCCGTTGTACTTAAACCTGACACAATCGTTGTTTAGGCAAGACCGGGCGTTCAAGCTCTGGTTTGTGATATGCGCGCTCACTGGCGCCCTCTCCGGATGGCTGATCTTCGACCTCATCCAAGACAATCACCGGGTGGTCAACGACGCCCGCACCAATGCCATCCAGAGGGCTGTGGACGCGGCTGGCGAAATTTCCCAGGTCCTAGAGACGGTTCCAATCTTGGCTCACGGGCTCGCCGATGAGATTAGTTCTGGCAACCTCTTAGATCAAGATGTCGAATCTCGATTGTTGGACGTACTGAAAGAGAACCCAAACCTCAGCGCCGTAACGGCCTGTTACGCTTCGGACAGTGTCCCCGATTTCGTTGCCTCCCGCGGGGACGACCGATACTGTCCGTTCTCATATTTTGTAGGTGATGGACGGCTGTTCATTCAGAACATCGAGGATAGTTACGACTACACGGTCCCTCTTGGCTCCCTCGATATTCTTGGGGATCCCGTGAATAACGGGTGGTATCAAAGGCCACTTATCGAAGGGCCAGTTTGGGGAGAGCCCTATCTTGGCTCGGCCACCGGCGTCTATTGGGGAGGCTACGGCACTCCATTTCATAAACCGAACCCAGACGGTACCCCAAGCAGCGGCCCAGGCCGTACTCCAGCCGGGGTGATTGATGTCTCTCTAACCCTGGGCCAATTCCAGAACCTGGTTGGTGCAGTCGACTTCGGCGAGAATGGCACTGGCTATGGGTTCATCGTCTCCCGGACCGGGGATTTCATCTATCACCCGGACTCGGGCTTCGTCAACGAAACGCTGAATATCTCCGATTTCGACCCGGGGCTGAACATCGTTGACATAGGAGCCACCTCTAGGACAGAAGATGAGACGCCCTACGCCGTGCTCAACCACATAGACCCACAATCCGGCCGGAGTTCCTGGTTGGTGATGGCCCCGGTTACCCCGACGGGGTGGTGGGTTGGAATCGTTCTGGACAAGGAATCGATACTCAACCGGACTTCCGTGGTGGACGAGGAGCGGAAACAGGAGATCGAGATCGCCTTGTCGATGGCCGCCTTCCTTTTCCTCCTTGCTTTGGTCTGGATCATCCGAAGCCACAAGGGCTCGACTATGGGCTTCTGGAGGGCGTCTTGGATATTTTCCCTATTGGCCATCGCTGGTATCACCTACATGTGGAACCTCAACCTTACAGGAGTGCGGGAAGCGCCAGAAAATGAGGTCCTCTTGCTGGAACAGGCCATCAGCAGCAAAGTCGTCTCCGACTACAAGAACCAGTCCGAGGAACTACTAGAGGTGCCTACGGGAATACTCATCGAATCGATGAATTTCGTATCTGCCCACAATGTCTTGTTCACCGGTTATATCTGGCAGAAATTCGGCAATCACATTCCCGTATCATTGATACCCAAGCAAACGGTTGGTGCGCCGGGGTTCACTTTGCCCCAGGCCGACATAGCCTATTCTGATGACGTCACTGAGGTTTTCAGACGGGTGGAGGAAGACGGGCAGGTCATCGGCTGGTATTTCCGGGCCAACCTCCGGCAACAACTGGACTCCTCCCAATATCCGTTCAATCGGGAAGACCTAACGATGCGGATATGGCCGTCAGACCCAAAGGGGAGGCTCATGCTGGTGCCTGACCTAAATTCATACCCCAGCACCAGACCTGAAATCTTGCCCGGCGTAGACCAGTCTGAATTGGTATTGGGAGGTTGGACTGCCGAAGACAGCTTCTTCAGTTTCAGGGACTTCGATATAAACACCACCCTTGGTATGAACAGCGCTTTAAACGAACAGGTGCTGCCTGAATTGGTGTTCCATGTGGGCCTCCGTCGCCAATTCGCTGACGCGTTCATCTCGCATGTCATCCCCGTGGTGATCGTGGCTTTCCTTCTATTTGCAGTCTTGGTGATCGTCACACTACGCCAAGAAAGCATCGGAATCTTCGGGTTCACAACCTCAAACGTCCTGGCTTACTGCGCTGCTTTGTTCTTCGTTGTTGTCGTTTCCCACATCAGTCTGCGGACGGGCCTGGATGCGCCTGGAGACGTGGTCTATCTGGAGTTTTTCTACTTCGTGATCTATGCGGCCATCCTCCTGATTTCCCTGAACTCCATCGTATTCACCTCTTCCCGTACGAGCATCGCTTTCGTCGAATACCGGGATAATCTCTTGATTGAGATTCTCTATTGGCCGTTCATAACCGGGGTTCTCCTGGCCATCAGCTTCTTCGTGTTTTACTAACTCCTCTAGAGTGTCTTCTTGACAAAATCGTCCTCGGAGCCAATCATGCTGGCACGTGGGCAGAGGTTATGTGGACACCGGGACCGGTCCTGCCACGAAAGGACGGGTCCGATACGAATCAGGAGTAAAGATGACAACCTTGGTATTGGGCGGCACCGGCTTTATCGGAAAAAGGGCTGTTCCCCGTTTGGTCCAGCGCGGCGAGAAAGTCGTTGTGATGGACATCAACCCCGGAGCAGCAGACTTCAGCGAGTTCGGAGACCAGGTCGAGGTCATGCGCGGCGACATCATGCAGTTCCAGGATGTGGTGACAGCGATCATGCACGCCAAGCCCGACCGCATCATGAACCTGGCGTACCTGCTGGGCAGCGGCGACGACACACCTCATTTCACCATGAAGCTGAACATCCTGGGCATGGATAACTCATTCGAGGCGGCCCGCATCTGCGGCGTCAACCGGGTGACCTATGCCAGCTCCATCGCCGTGAGCGGACCACAGTCCAACTTCGGCGATAAGGATATCAACGAAGACGCCCCCATGCACGGCACCAACCAATACGCCATGCACAAGCGGTTCAACGAATTCCAGGCCCAGCAGTTCAATAGTGTCTACGGCATGTCCATCACGGGCATTCGCCCCGCAAACGTCACCGGGCCGGACAAGGTGCGCGGTTCTACCGACCATGTCCAATGCATCACCCTGCCGGCGGCCGGTGAGGCCATCAGCTTCCCCAAAGCCGGCCTGATGCGCCTGCCGGTACACGTCGACGACATCGCGGAGGCGTTCGTACGCGTGACTATGGTGGACAAGAGCGCCCATGAGATCTACAACTCCGGCGGCCATGCAATCAGCCTGGGCGACCTGGCGGCCATCGTGAAGAAATATCTGCCCGACGCGCAGATCACCTTTGCCAGCGAGGGTGGCAAGGAAGACTCGGGCAACTACCTGGTCGACAACAACCGCCTGCTTGGCGAATTCGAACTGGAATACCCTCCGTTCGAGCAGCGAGTCCTTCAGATCATCAATGACGTCCGAAAGGACGAAGGACTGCCGCTGGTTAGCTAGCAGCGGTCATCGGCCAGACGATAAAAGAGCCTGTCCTTTTGAAAAAGGACGGGCTCTTCTCGTTTCCCTGAATGCTGAGTGCTGAAAGCTACGTTAGTCTGGAACCCTGGTCGACTGCCAGGCGACCATCTGCCAGGCGCCGTTTCGCTTGGCGTAGACGTCAATGAACCTGGCTGCGAATTTGTTGTCGCCGACGTGGAATTTGGCGTGCCCTGTGACCACGGCTGTGTCTCCCAAGTTTTTGACCTCCACGCCTTCCCGGTCCACGGATTTGTAGTTGCTTTTGCCCGTCTTAACGGCGTCTATGAACGACGCTTTGGTGTCTAATCTGGCGGTCGTGTGGGTGTAGATCAGGTCATCGGCCAGTATCTCATCCAGCGCCTGGACATCACCATTGACCATCGCTTCGATGCGCCGGTTTTCCAATGCCAGTATCTCGTCCATCTTTATCTCCTGTCGTTAATCGAATCTTGGGTGAACCGCAATAATCCCTAGCGCTCTTGCAACACCGCGCCGGACAGTTCAGCTATCTTATTCACTTTCACCAACACGGCAACACCCAGGCGGTCCGGGTCTCGCTCCAGTTCGGCCTCTACGGTGCGCGACATGACATCGTCGCGGATAGCTCCGGACTCATGTACCACTGCGATCCCGTAGAAACGCCACCGGATGCGGTCCGTCATGTTGTTATAGAGGACAGTAACCTTGGGGTTGGTCGCCACGTTCTCCAGGGCGGTTCGTTTCGCCCGTTCCCAATAGGCCAAGGTCTCAGAGTCATAGACCATGACGCTGCCCTTGAGACTGAGTTGCGGCTGCCCGTCCTTGTCGACGGTGCCAATCGTGCAGTCCCAACCGTCGGCGTGGTTACGGTCTACCAGCTCTTTCATCTCGTCAGTAATCTCGATCATTGATTTGCATCTCCAATTTAGGCTCGTCAGATGCGACCCGGCTCCCAAGTATACTCTCTGCGCCGGCTGGGACAGTCAACCTCCTATTGATCCGTGGTGATTGATCATCTGATACAATTTCTTCTGCATCTTCACCGGACCCGGCCTTTCTCCCCATCCGCTACGCCGGTCCCGAACGTAGGTGTTTAGAGAACGACACGAAATAAAAATTTGGGAGGGACACTATGGCACAAGGACCGAATGTGATCGAATTGTACGAGGGTGCAGTCCAAAATATGCTGCCCACTCTCGACGCTATCAAGGCCGACCAGCTTACGGCGGCAACCCCATGCGCGGAGTGGAACGTCCAGTCCCTGATACTGCACAATATCAAGACCACCGCCTTTGTTGAGGGCATCATCAGGGGTAACAACACCACCGACACTGGAGATGTAGGCGGTCCTCTACCCCAAGAAGGCGCAAGGGACGCGTTTGTCGCTGGGGCCAAAGGGGTTGTCGACCTGCTCCAATCCATCAGCGATCTAAATGAGGTCATCGAGACACCGTTCGGCCCCATGCCCATCGCCAACTTTGTTATGTTCCCGACCATGGATATCGTCGTCCACAAGTGGGACTTATCGAAGGGGACCGGTCAGAACCTCGATATCGATGCCGGACTAGCCGAGATCGGCGTCGCAGTGCTGGATATGGGCGGGGAACTCGGCCGTCAATTCGGACTGTTCGCGCCAGAAGTTAACGTGCCCTCATCAGCAACTATCCAAGAGAAGTTGTTGGCCATGAGCGGCCGCCAGCCTTAAGACCGTCCCAACTCCGAAGTAGGTTTCAGAAAGGCGGCGGACT
>CAVOAA010000008.1:0-30744 GCA_963693555.1 Dehalococcoidia bacterium
AGGGTATGGAAGATGCCCAAGGAGTGGTAGACCTGGCCGTCCGAGCCGAAGAACTCGGGTTTGAATCGGTCTGGGCCAGCGAACACGTCTTCAATGTCAGCTATGTTTACGACCGAATCGGCGACAAGCCCTACTACGAACCCATGACCATGCTGACCTACGTGGCGGCCCGCACCACTACCATCGGCCTGGGCACCAGCGTTCTGGTCCTGCCCTATCACAACCCCATCCGCCTGGCCAAGGTTGCGGCGACATTGGATGTCCTGTCCGGCGGCCGGCTGATGCTGGGAGTGGGCGTCGGTGTGATCGAAGAAGAACTGGAGGCCATGGGCAGTCCCTTCGCCGAACGGGGCGCCATCAGCGATGAGACCATCGCCATCATGAAAGAATTGTGGACCAAAGAAGACCCGGTCTTTCACGGTAAGTACCACAATTTCTCCGGCATGAAGTTCACGCCCAAGCCGGTGCAGAAACCCCATATACCGATAATCATTGGCGGCACCAGCCGCGCTGCGATTCGCCGAGCCGCTCGCTCCGGCACCACCTGGCACCCAACGGCGCTATCCCCTGAGGCTCTGGCCGAGGGCATGGACTACCTGAAAGAACAGGCCGTGAAAGCAGGGCGCGACCCCTCGGAGATCTCCGTGTCTGTCAGCGCCGCCATCGGCAACACACACAACCACAACCGTTACTCCCTGGGAGAAGACCCTGAGGAGATACTGGAGCGTTCGCAGAAGTACCAGGAGATGGGGCTGGAGCGATTATTGATATCGCCCAACACCCGCGACCAGAGCCAACTCCGTCCCATCATGGAGATGCTGGCGGAGGTTGTCATACCCGCAGTCCGAACCTAAAACCTAAAAGCTGATGGCTGAAGGCTGACAGCTGACAGCTACGGAAGGAGCCCCCAATGAGCACCCATTCGGCATCAGAAGTAAAAGCCCTGCAAGAGTCCGCCCTAGAGCATCTCTGGGTCTACTTGCGGGAGCCTTCCGACATGGCGGAGAAGGGAGACCCGACCATCTTCGTCAGCGGCGAAGGCGTCCACGTAACCGACGCCAACGGCAAAACCTCCATCGACGGTATGTCGGGCCTCTGGCTAAAGAACGTGGGCTACGGACGGAAAGAGATCGCCGATGCCGCCTACGAGCAGATGCTCAACCTGACCTACATGCCGCTGGGCACCACTACCGAGCCGACCATCCGGCTGGCCGAGAAGATATCGCAGATAGCGCCGGGCGACATGACCCGTTCTTTCTTTACCAGCGG
This sequence comes from Dehalococcoidia bacterium, assembly GCA_963693555.1. Classification (GTDB taxonomy): domain Bacteria; phylum Chloroflexota; class Dehalococcoidia; order Lucifugimonadales; family UBA3495; genus UBA9611. The sequence continues at coordinate 1,270 of CAVOAA010000008.1, forward strand.
CGGCTCGGAAGCCGTCGAAACAGCCATGAAACTCTCCCGCGCTTACTTCAAGCGGGTTGGTGAGCCCAACCGGATCAAGTTCATCAGCCGCAAGGGCTCCTACCATGGCGCTACCATGGGCGCACTGGCCCTGGGCGGCTCGCATCTCTACCCCAAGCTGGACTTCGAACCGTTGATGCCCGGCGTTTTCCATGTCCCACAGCCGCTGCCCTACCGGTGCGAATTCGGCGGTCAGACCCCTGAGGAATGCGCCGAGCTCTGCGTGAACGCTGTCGAAGAAATGATCAAGTTTCAAGACCCGGAGACCGTCGCGGCAGTGTTCGCCGAGCCGATCTCCAGTCCCTTGGGTTGCGTGGTCCCGGGCGATAACTACTGGCCCCGGTTGCGGGAGATCTGCGACAAGTACGGCGTTCTGCTGATAGCTGATGAAGTGATCACCGGCTTTGGCCGCACCGGCAAGATGTTCGCCACCGAGCATTGGGGCGCAGTGCCCGACATGATGACCGTGGCCAAGGGGATCACCAGCGGGTACATCCCCATGGGCGGCTGCATCACCCGTGGCGAGATTTCCGACGCCTTTATCGGCAGCCCCAAAGCGTCGTTCAAGCACGTCATCACCTTCGGAGGCCACCCTGTGGCCGCTGCTGCAGCCCTCAAAAACATCGAGATCATGGAGAACGAGGGGATGGTGGAGAACGCCGCCAAGCAGGGCGCCTATCTGTTGGACGGGCTAAAAGAGATGAAGGACAAGTACAAGATGATTGGTGATGTCCGTGGGTTGGGCCTGTTCTGCGGCATCGAGATCGTCGCCGACCGGGAGACCAAAGAATACTTCCCACCCGAGGCCGACCTCGCCAATCGCATCACTCAGGGCTTTGCCGACAACGGACTGCTACTGCGCGGCGGCGACCGCATGAACGTGGCCCCGCCCCTCTGCATAACGTCCAGTGAAGTTGACGAGCTAGTCACCATCATGGACAAAGTCTTCGACCAAGTCTCCAAAGACCTGCAGGTCTAGCTCCAGCAGACCAATAGTCCCTTCTCCCGCCGCAACGGGAGAAGGTTAGGCCCGACGTAGTCGAGGCTCTCGACGGAGTCGGAGATGAGGGCCTTCCCAACTTCGTATCAACCATGGCCCACAGAGAAACACCACCCTCACCCTAGCCCTCTCCCGGGCACGGGAGAGGGGACTTCTCATCCCCTAGGGCAGCGTCCCGAAAATCTCCGCCATGCGCTGAACCCTCTCAAGCTCGACCTTGTTGGTAACGATCCCGCCCTCTTTCAGGCTGGTGCCGATGATGGCGCCATCGGAATGCTCGATCACTCGCCAGATATTCTTCTCGGTTACCCCACTGCCCACCAAGACCAGGCCGTCGGGCGTGGCGCGGCGCACTACGGAAACATCGAAACTGGCAGTTTCCTCTCCCGTCGCAGCCCCGGATACGATCAGGCCGTCGGCCAAACCTCTTTGGGCCGTCTCTCTAGCCATTAGCCCGAGGTCGACCGAGCCCAGCGGCACGGCATGCTTCACCAGGACGTCGGCCAGTACCTGCACGTCTGATCCCAGGTCCTTTCTATGGCGCATGGTCTGGTAGGCCTCTCCCTCGATCAGACCTTCCTCTGCGGCCATCACGCCGTAGTGGACGTTTACCCTGATGAACTTGGCCCCTGTAACCGCCGCGATGCCTAGGGCGGCCAGAGCGTCGTTCCGCAGCATATTGATGCCTACGGGGACCTTCACCACCTCTTCAACCCGCTCCACAGCCACGGTCATGCCGGCGATGGTCTCTGGGTCGAGACGGCCAGTGCGAAAGGGTACATCACCGAAGTTCTCCACGATGATTCCATCCACCCCACCCTGCTCCAGGATATTTGCCTCTTCTTCGGCCCGGTCGATCACCGCGCGCATGCTGCCACCCCAACGCGGCGAACCAGGTAGCGGCAGCAGATGGACAACACCTATAAATGCCTTGGATTTTCCAAAAAGGTCGCGACTCATTGTTTAACCGTTCAACTCCAATATCTGGTTTAAGTTGGACTCTATCTCGGTGAGGTCCCGCGGGGACACCACTCCCATCTTCCGCTCAATCATGCTCTGTTTGATGGTCCGAATGATACCGGTGGTGACCGACGGAAAGATAAGCCCAGCCTCTTCCCAATCATCCATCAGATGATCGCCCGGTAGTAGCCGCCGGGTGTTGCTGGTGATTGCAGATACTATCACTTCCTGCCTGACTTCCATGTATTCTTCCGAACTGAGGAGCAACACCGGACGGCGCTTGCTCCCTGTCTCCGATGCGAAGACGAACTTCACCAGTACGATATCACCCCGCCTATAGTCGGTCGTAAGCAGCATCTTGATCGTTATCCCATAGCTCAGACAACACCGGGTCGTCCGCTCCGGATATTTCCACTAAACCAGAGTGGTCCTCGCGGTGCATCGGACCGTCCAAGTCTGCTCGGCGGATTCGTCGGTGGCCACCCTTGCCTACCCTGTAGGCTACCATCTCTCCGTCGCGAATCAATTGCTGCACCGTACGCTTGGAGACAGACAGATAATTCGCGGCATCTTCCACGGAATACCACTCTTTATCTGGCACGGCACCGGCTTTCCAATAGAGGACCTCGTTGACGGTATTTTTGGAGATGATTACGCCCAGCCCCTCCAGCTCCGCCAATGCTTCATCAAGATCGGTGCCGACCAGGCCAGTTTTGCGGCGTAGCTCGAAGTAACCCGCGGCCGGGTCTACGGGGATTTGCTCTAGCACCAGCCGCCTGTTGGCGGTGGCGTCACGCAATTGTTGGTTATAGTCTTGCGTCATGGCTCTGCCTTAGTTTCCTGATATAGTCTGTTTTTGCACTAAACTGCGCTTTAATGTAATTAACTATAACACACGACCCAGCCTACCCAAAAGGGCCTGGATTGTCATAACGATGTTACAATATGGGTCGATATTTGGGTGAGGGTGGAGCTGTATGCCCCAGGATTTTATCCACGTCAAAGGCGCTCGCGAACACAACCTCAAGAATATAGATATCACCATCCCACGCGATAAACTGGTGGTGATAACCGGAGTATCCGGTTCCGGCAAGAGTTCCCTGGCATTCGACACCATCTATGCAGAGGGCCAACGCCGCTACGTGGAGTCGCTGTCGGCCTACGCCAGGCAGTTCCTGGGCCGGATGGACAAGCCGGATGTCGACTACATCGAGGGGCTCTCGCCGGCCATCTCGATCGACCAAAAAGGCGTTTCCCACAACCCTCGGTCTACCGTGGGCACCGTGACGGAGATATACGACTATCTGCGCTTGCTGTTCGCCAGAGTGGGCCTACCCCACTGTGCCAAATGCGGCCGTCCTGTTGAGCGGCAGACCATCTCCCAGATTGTCGACTCCATCATGAACCTGGAAGAGGGCACCCGTATAACCCTGATGGCGCCCAAGATACGCCGCAAAAAGGGCGAGCATCGGGACGTATTTGAAGCCGCCCGCCACTCCGGTTTCGTCCGTGTCAGGGTCAACGGCGACATCTTGATGCTGGAAGAGATGGGAGAGCTGAACCTGGACCGGAAGAAGTGGCACTACATCGAGTTGGTGGTAGACCGTCTGATCGTCAGGCCCGACACAGAGTTGACCCGGGTGGCCGAGTCGGTCGAAACGGCGCTCCGCGAGGGCGACGGCGTGGTCGAAGCCCATATCGAAGACGGTGAGACCCTGGTTTTCTCAGAGCAGTTCGCCTGTACTAAGTGCAACACCAGCCTGCCGGAGATCGAGCCGCGGACATTCAGTTTCAACAGCCCTCACGGGGCCTGCAGCGACTGCACAGGGTTGGGCTTCAAGTTGTCTTTGGACCCTGAACTAATCATCTCCAATAAAGAACTATCCCTGTCCCAGGGAGCCATCGCGCCTTGGACTCGGGGTGGGCCGTCCAGCGCCTGGTACATCAGCCTGATGGAATCTGTGGCTCAGGCCAACGGATTTTCTTCCAAGACGCCGGTCAAAGACCTGGACCAGAAAAATATCGACATGATTCTCTACGGCAACGACGAGAAAAAAGTCACGGTCAGGCACCGGACCCATCGGGGCCAGAGCTACGAGTGGGACACCAAATTCGAAGGCGTGATCCCCAACCTGGAACGACGCTACAAGCGCACCGAGTCCGACTACATGCGCCATCAGATAGAGCGCTATATGTCGGCCCGGCCCTGTCCTTCTTGTGCCGGCAAGAGGCTGCGTCCGGAAGCCCTCGCAGTCAAAGTCTGCGGCTTGGGCATCATGGACGTCTGCGCCAAGAATATCGGACAGGCCGCCGATTGGATCAGGGACATCGACCCCGACGCTCCTGGCCCGCAGAAGAAGCATGTCCTGACGGCCCGCGAAAAGACCATCGCCAACCAGGTCTTGAAAGAGATCGAAGGGCGGGTCAAGTTCCTTGAAGGAATCGGCCTGGACTACGTGACCATGGACCGAACCGCCCGTACCCTATCCGGCGGTGAGGCACAGCGTGTCCGCCTGGCCACCCAGATCGGCTCAGGACTGACTGGCGTGCTCTACGTGTGTGACGAGCCAACCGTGGGACTGCACCCCCATGACGACCATCGGCTGATCGACACTTTGGTCCGCCTGAAGGACCTTGGCAACACTGTTTTAGTGGTCGAGCATGACGAAGCTATGATGCGGGCAGCCGACTTCATCGCCGACCTCGGTCCAGGTGCGGGAGAGCACGGCGGCCACGTGGTTGCCACTGGCACCGTTGCCGAGATCGAAGCGAACCCCGACTCGCTGACCGGCGCCTACCTCAGCGGCCGCAAGGTCGTGCCTTATCCCGAGAAGCGCCGCAAGGGCAACGGCGACCATATCGTGGTCAAAGGCGCCAAAGAGAACAACCTCAAAAACATTGACGTTAAGTTCCCGCTGGGACGTCTGGTATCGGTGACCGGCGTATCCGGTTCGGGCAAGAGCAGCCTGGTCTACGAGATCCTCTACAAGAAGCTGAACCAGGTGATCAACAAAGGTCGCGACCTGCCCGGAGAGCACAAAGAAGTGCAGGGCATGGATGCCGTGGACAAGGTCGTTAACATCGATCAATCGCCGATCGGCCGCACCCCGCGGAGCAACCCTGCCACCTACACCGGGGCCTTCACGCCCATAAGAGACCTGTTCGCCAATCTGCCTGAAGCAAAGGTGCGCGGCTATGCACCTGGCCGGTTCTCCTTCAACGTTAAGGGAGGCCGCTGCGAGGCATGCCAGGGCGAAGGGTACAACCAGATCGAGATGCAGTTCCTGCCCGACGTCACGGTGCCCTGCGAGATCTGCCAGGGTGCCCGCTATAACCGCGAAGCTTTGGAAGTGACCCTCCGTGGCAAGAGCATCGCCGATGTACTCGACATGACGGTGGCCCAAGCGCTGGAATTCTTCATTAACTTCCCGCGGATCAAACCAAAGCTGGAGACCATGCGGGACGTTGGCCTTGGCTACATCCGCCTGGGACAGCCCGCCACCACATTGTCCGGAGGCGAAGCCCAGCGAGTGAAGCTGGCGACCGAGTTGTCCCGCCGCGCCACGGGGAAGACCGTGTACCTGCTGGATGAGCCGACCACCGGCCTTTCCTTCTCGGACTGCGCCGCGCTATTGGGGGTCCTGCACCGACTGGTGGACACCGGCAACACCGTGATACTGATCGAGCACAACCTGGACGTGATCAAGAATTCGGACTGGTTGATCGATCTTGGCCCCGGCGCCGGCGACAAGGGCGGCAAGCTCATCGCCACCGGCACCCCTGAGCAATTGGCGGTCAACGCCAAGTCATTCACCGGCAAGTATTTGAAGCGGTTGCTGAAACCCTCCGGAAGGGGCTCCGCGCCGGTCAAGGAAAAATCACCCACCCGAAAGACAGCCAAGACAAAGGCCAAAGAACCGGCCGCTGCGGCAGCCGGGGACTAACCGGTTCATGCCCGGCGGTAAGCCCTGCCGGAAGGCCTGCTCTGATAAAATCAGGAAATTCAAAGACTTAGAAAAACACTGGGAGATGCGATATGGCACTGCACTATGACGGCGAAGTGAAGATCACCAAGGTTGCCCGGATGAGTCCCATGATGAATAACGGCTACCTGATCACCTGCCCCGAGACCAACGAATGCATACTGATCGACACCCCAGGTGAACCCGAAAAACTACTGGGCGCCATCACCGACGAGAATATCAAGGCCATCTTGATCACCCATAACCACGGTGACCACCTTGCCGGCTTCGGCGAGATCACCGGCCAGGTCAAAGCTCCCGTGGGCATCTCCCCCGCCGACGCCCACGCCCTGCCCCGTCCCCCAGAGATCGACCTGACCGACGGCACAGTGGTCAAGTTCGGAAACCAGGAACTCACCGTCCTGAACACCCCCGGACACACCGACGGCGCGTCCTGTTTCCTCGTTGGGAAGCACCTGTTCTCCGGTGACACGCTGTTCCCAGGCGGCCCCGGCAAGTCCCGCAGCCCGGAGGCGTTCGTCCAACTGCTGAACAGCATCACCACCAAATTGCTGACACTGTCGGACGACACCAATGTCTATCCCGGACACGGCGACGACACCACCATCGGCGAAGCCCGCCGCCGTCACGCCGACTTCTCCTCCCGGTCGCACCCGGCAGACATGTCTGGTGACGTCGACTGGCTCAAGTCGTAACCACCGCATCAACAAAACCCCAAGCAAGGCCTTAAGCAAGACCCTGAGGAATACATGTACCAACGTTCTGTGCTGGATAACAAGCTGCGCGTTCTGACATCGACCATGGACCACACCCAGTCGGTATCCATGGTCATCTGTGTCGGCGCGGGTTCGAGATACGAGTCTGACGAACTGGCCGGCGTCTCACATTTCATAGAACACCTACCTTTCAAGGGCACCGAAAACTGGCCCACTGCCCGCGCGGTCAGCGAGGCCATCGAGGGCGTCGGCGGGGTGATGAACGCCAGCACCGACCGGGAGATGACCGTCTTCTGGATCAAAGTGGCTAAGCTCCATTACAAGACCGCATTCGCGGTTCTTATGGACATGGTGCTCCATCCCCGCCTCGAACCGGAAGAGGTGGAGAAAGAGCGCGAGGTGATCCAGGAAGAACTGCGCATGACCTACGACCAGCCGTCATACCGGGTGGACCTGCTGATCGACGAAGCGATGTGGCCGGACCAGGCCATGGGCCGCGACGTCGGCGGCACGCTGGAAACTGTGGCCGACATCCAGCAGAAAGACATCCGGGAGTACATGCACCAGCAGTACAACCCGGCAAACACCGTAGTGGCGGTTGCCGGTAACGTGACCCACGACGAAGTGGTGGACATGCTGGCCGAGACCACCAAGGACTGGAAGCCACTGGTGTCCCTGGATTGGCAACTTGCCACCGACAATGTCGAGGGGCCCTTGGTCCGGATCGAGCGCCGCCGCAGCGACCAGACCCATATGTGTCTGGGAGTGCCGGGTCTGTCACTGTCCCACCCTGACCGGTACGCGTTCGCCTTGATGAACACGATACTGGGCGATGGCATGAGCAGCCGCCTGTTCTTGAATCTGCGGGAAGACCAGGGCCTGGCCTACGACGTCAGTAGTTCTGCAAGCAGCTTCCGGGACACCGGCTCTCTCGTTGTCTACTGCGGGGTGGAACCTAGCAAGACCAACGATGCAGTGAAGACTATCGTTCAAGAATTCCAGGGCATGCACGTAGCGCCCTCCGAACAGGAACTAAACAAGGCCCGAGAGTACTCAAAAGGCCGCTTGTTGCTCCGGATGGAAGACACCAGGGCGGTGGCTTCTTGGCTCGGCGCACAAGAACTCCTGCAAAACAGCGTCCTAACCCCGGATGAAGTTGTAAGCGCTTTGGATGCAGTGGAGCCGTCGGAAATCGCCAAGGTGGCCAGTTCCTATCTGAACGACGAAAAGATGCGCTTGGCGGTGGTCGGCCCCCGTGGTGGGCAAAAGGCCTTGACGGGAATGCTCAGCTTCTAGAACAGGTCTAACCTTGCCGGAATTTGGGTCCCACTCACTGTTTGTTGCCCGATTCGTGACAACAGACACTAGCTACAGTTGTTGTGTTTATTCCAGGGTTCGGGTGAGTGGCCTTCAGGGATGTTGTCACACGGGTTCCCGGATGTATAACCGCGAAGCTCATTGTATTGTTCGACTTGGTGCGGCGTCAGGATATCTACCATGGATAGGTGCGTTTCCAGGTGGACCAGCCGTAACTGCCCGTACAGCGATCCACTTGCTAGAATTTTTTCCTGCAGTAACTCGGCGGTGATATTCTTTTTGGCAAGAGCATCATCTACCGTTGTTTCCAATTCAATTATGTGTTTGCCTATCTCGACGGCGTCGGAGCGCATCAACTCGTAAAGTGATTTGATCTGTTCCATCTGTTGGGCCGTGACCGTGAACTCCCCGGCCTCAACTGCGTCCAGGACATGCCGCGGGCCTGGATATCCGTTCAACTCGGCTGGTTTCGCCATGCCGCCAAAGGGAGTGCCGGACCCGGCGAGCAGGCCCTCGATATCTTCCGTGGAAAGCGACTTAATCCTTCGGGTTTCTTGGCCTGCGTATGGTGAGGTTATGGCGCTCCCGTCGGTTGCGGCCACTGGCATTTCGGTGAACGGGACGCTTTGACCGCGAGCGATGGAATCTACATCTTGTGGCTGTTGTGAGCATGCGGCCAGCAGAAGCAGGAGCGCCCCGCTCACGACGGTGGCCAAAACTCGCTTAGAGATAGCTAGCAATAGGTTTGTTTGCAACGTGGTAGTCCTCAGATTTGGCGGCCTCTGGTTATAGGAGCGCTTGACTGGCCCAAATCGATGATATTCGAAGTTGCCGGTCTCTGCGGTGTCTTCAGGATCGCCGGTCTTTCGTTGATGGTCGGAGGCCTCTTCGCCGGACATCGTAGAGGCTGGATCGAGAATGATTGCTTACTCCGACCCTATCAGTTGAGCAAAATAGCGGCAAGGCCAACCGAGAAACCAGCTCTCCACCGGCGGACCGGATGTACGCCAAGATTGGCACAAAGTCAGCGGTAGCGCCACGGGCGTAGGGGCAGGTATCCAACCTGCTCTAGGGGGCCAGTCGAGCAGATGAAACAGAACGTTGTTGCATCGGAAAGTGGTAGCTGGGCTGGTTAGAAACCCGCCCCTAGCACCGATCAGATGACTGGGACCCGGGAATAAGAATTCCCTCGCCCAGAATTATATCCAATACCATACCGATGGCCATTAACAAAAGTAGGGGCACGGCATGTGCCGCGCCCCTACTTTCATACTCAGATAAAATCGACTCCGGTGTTCTAGGCGGATTCAGCCTCAACGGTATTCCGCAAGGTTCCGATGCTGGGAATCTCAACGTCAACTTGGTCGCCAGGCTTCAGGGCGACGGTGACGCCGGTGCTGCCCGAGAAGACCAGGTCTCCGGGACGCAGAGTCACCTGCTGGCTGATGTAGCTCACGATCTCAGCGAACGAGAACAACATCTCTTCGGTGCGTCCGTGTTGTACCTCTTCGTCGTTGAGCCGGACGATCATCTCCAGGTTCTGCGGGTCGACATCGGTGTCGATCCAAGGGCCGACCGGAGCAAAGGTGTCGGCGCCCTTGGCCCGCCAGAACGTCCAGTCGTCCTTCTGCCAGGTGCGGTCGCTGACGTCGTTGCCGCAGGTGTAGCCAAGGATAAACTTGGGGGCTTCCTGAGGCGTCACCCGGCGGCACAGCTTGCCGATGACCGCCACAGCCTCGCCCTCGTAATGGACATCCGTAGCGTCGCTGGGGAGAATGATGGGTTCTTCCGTGCCGGTGAGAGAGCCTCTGGCCTTGATTCAAGGGTCCGGGTGTTCGGGCACAGTCGGGTTCTCGTCGCCCAGTACCCCTGCGGCGAACTCCAGATGGTTGGCAAAGTTCAGTCCGGGACACCAGATCTCCGACGGCTCAGTGGGAGGAAGAATCTTCACGTCCTGCAGCGAGTGTTTGGTGTCGGTCATCCGGAAACGAGTGTAGATACTGCCTCGAATCTCCACCACCTCATCACCCTGTACCACCCCATATGCGGTCCGGCCATTGCTGCGGAAGCGTGCGATTTTCATGCTACTCCTACGAATATGTTGCGTTAAAGAACCGAGAGTCAGTCGCCGATTCTACTTGTTATCCCCAGGCTAGGCAAGGGGTTTACGGGGTTGTCCGCAAATTGCCCACGGACTAAAATACAACGCCGGATACGATCGCACGTGTGAGCTATATATGAGTTTGCTGATAGCCCATATCCGGACCTTTGATGGCCAAAGAGGAGAACCTTTGAAACTAGGATTTTTCGTCACCAACCAATATCTGCCCGGCGAATCCATGCCGCAGAAGATTCAAGACAGCGCCGAGCAGGTAAGGGCGGCCCGTGACGCGGGTTTCAGCCTCATCGCCACCGGCCAACACTACCTGGCGGCGCCATATCAGATGAGCACCTTGTTCCCTCTGCTGTCGCGGCTGGCCGCCGAGGCCGGGGACATGCAGGTGGCCGCCACCGTCATCTTGGTCCCACTCCATAACCCGGTGGAACTGGCCGAGAGCATCGCCACCCTGGACTGCATCACCAACGGCAAGTTCGTGTTTGGTGTCGGTCTGGGCTACCGGGACGAGGAATACACCGCTTTTGGGGTCCGCAGGGACGAGCGGGTCGGCCGCATGAACGAGGCCATGGACCTGATCAAGCGGCTGTGGAGCGAGGACGAGGTCGAGTTCAACGGCAAGTATTACACCGTACCCAAGACCAGGATCAGCACCAGGCCCGTCCAGAACCCCCATCCCCCGATATGGGTGGCCGCCAACAACGACGTTGCCATCCGCCGGGCCGCTCGCTGGGGCTATCCCTGGCTGATCAATCCCCACGCCACGGTGCCAATGGTCGCTGACCAATGGGTCCGCTACAAGGCAGCTCTGGAAGAGTACGGCAATCCGGTGCCGGAAGAACTTCCCATGATGCGGGAGATGTACGTGGCCGCTGACCGGGAGACTGCTTTCATCGAAAGCCAGCCGTTCCTGGAGGGCAAGTACAAAGCCTACGCCGATTGGGGACAGGACAAGGCCCTGCCCGGCGAACAGAGCTTCAGTGTGCCCTATCAAGAACTGGCAAAAGACCGGTTCTTACTGGGCTCGCCCGACGACATCGTTTCAGAGTTCCGCCGTTACTCCGACGAGCTGGGCGTGAACCATATGATTTGCCGCATGCAATGGCCGGGCATGCCCCAAGAACAGGTCTTGAAGCAGATCGAACTGTTGGGGCGAGAAGTCATTCCCCGGATCAGAGATTTCTAGGTGAGAACAGGTAGTCCGATTGTGAGCGAACGCTCTGATTCAGGCGCGAACCACCTACGTGGAACGCGCCTGAATCATGCTAGACTGAGAGCGATTAACCTAGTGGAATTCTGTCCGGACGGCTAACTGTCCGGCGAAGCGGGTGTTGAGTGTGGTCCCTCCTGGAGATATTGGCGCGCTGCCCTTGTGGGTCGGTGTATTCGTGCTGCTGGGGCTGGCCCTAGCGGTTTTTCATTACGCTTTCTATACGAGAGTCGTCCGTCTGGTACTCCAGGGGAAAGAGATTGCCCGGTTCGACCAGCCGATGAAGCGGCTATGGGGAGCCTTGGCCATATCCCTAGGCCAGCAGAAGGTCCTCCAAAGAGTCAAGTACGGGGACTACGCCGGCATCGGCCACGCCACCATCTTCTGGGGCTTCCTCACATTCATGCTCAGCTACGGAATCTTCATCTTCGCTGCTTCAGTGAAGGGGGGATTCCCTGCCTGGTTGCTGACGGAGACTGGAGTAAGGGTCTACAGCAGCTACCTGGACATCTTGTCCGCGGTGATGCTTGTTGTCTTGGTCTGGGCCTTCGTCCGCAGGTGGGTGCTAAAGCCCAGCAGGCTCAGGTTCGACCTGACCCGGCACTCCGATGCCCTGATCATCGTTCTGCTCATCACGGGGTTGATGATTTCCACCCTGCTGACCCACGCTTTCTGGGTGGCCCAGGGCGGTACCGGCCCCGAGGCTGATGTTTACATCGGAAAGGCTCTGGGAGAATTATTCGTCGATCTAGGTGTGGGCGTAAGCGCCGCCAATACCCTGCAGGGCGTGTTCTGGTGGAGCCATCTGTCCATAATCCTGATCTTCACTGTCTACATCCCGTTCACCAAGCACATGCATATGTTTGCCGCTCCTGTGAACGCCTTCTTCCGGTCTCTGGAACCTAAGGGCGCACTTCCCTTCATGGACCTGGAAAACACTGAGAAATTCGGCGCAGGGCGCGTTCAGGACTTTAGTTGGAAGCAGTTGTTGGACGGCTATGCCTGCGCCGTCTGCGGCCGTTGTACCGATGTCTGTCCGGCCAACCTGACCGGCAAGCAGCTCTCACCGATGCACATAGTGGAAGGCATCAAGGACCACATGCTCGCCATCGGCCATCAGGGCGAACGTAACCCCGAACACGTGGAGCCTACGCCATTACTTGGAGGAATGATTTCTGAGACTTCTATCTGGGACTGCCTGAACTGTGGCGCCTGCATGGAAGAATGTCCGGTGACGGTTGAACATGTCCCGACGATCATGGATATGCGCCGCAACCTGATCCTTGAGGAATCCAAGGCACCCGAATCGGCCATGAACGCTCTGCTCAGCTTGGAGCAACGGGGTCACCCATGGCGCGGTACACAGTATTCCCGCACCGATTGGGCGGAAGGACTGGAAGTGCCGACCCTGGCCGAAAAACCCGACGCTGAAGTGCTGTTCTGGGTGGGCTGCACCCCGGCGCTGGAACAACGCAGCCAGGCGATAGCCCGCTCCATGGCCAAGGTCCTGAAAGCCGCCAAAGTGGACTTTGCCATCCTGGGCGACGAGGAGACCTGCACCGGCGACCCGGCCCGGCGCATGGGCAACGAGTACCTGTTCCAGATACTGGCCCAGCAGAATATCGAGACCATGAACAACTACAACGTGAAGAAGGTGGTGACCATCTGCCCCCACTGCTTCAACACGATGAAGAACGAGTACCCTCAGCTCGGCGGGAATTTCGAGGTGCTGCACTATAGCCAATTCGTCGATGAGCTGATCAACAAGGGCCGCATCAAGCCCGTGAAGATGATGGACATCACCATGGCCTACCACGATTCCTGTTTCCTGGGCCGTCATAACGGTGTCTACGACGAGCCCCGCAACGTGGCCAAGGCTATCCCGGGACTCAAGTTGGTGGAGATGGGCTCCCGCTGCCGCGAACGTGGTTTCTGCTGCGGGGCTGGCGGCGGCCACATGTGGATCGAAGAGAGCCAAGGCTCCAGGGTCAACCACGCCCGGACCGATCAGTTCTTGGAGACCGAGGCCGACGTCGTCGGCGTCTCCTGTCCCTTCTGCGCCCAGATGATGGACGAAGGCATCCAAGCTAAGGGATTGTCCGACGAGAAACAAGCTAAGGATGTCTTGGAGATCCTAGCTGAAAGCCTGGACCTGTGAGATCAAACTCTCATACACGTGAGACCAAATGCCTATAAATGAAGTCGACATAACCAGTTCCTGTGGCGAGTGCGGGACTGAGATCGAAACGGTGTCGGTTAAGAAAGACAACATGATGCTTTTCACCAAAGAGCTGGCTTTCTGCTCCAAATGCCAAACGGAACGTCCCCAGGTCCGAGACGTGGCCGGACGCCTGGAGTCCATCGAGAAAGAACAGGAGAGCTATCCACAACCGACGCCCGCAGAGCCATTTCCCGGCCAGAGCGCGGGCAGGTAAGGTCGGGCCAGATGGCAGACAAAGAAATCGTCCTGGTCTTGACCAGCAACCTGTTCTTCATGCCCCGCATCGAGGCGGCCGCCGAAGCGGGCGGACTGGAGATGGTCAGTGTATCCTCCGCCGATGCCCTCATGGAGGCGGTGAAGGCCAATATCGTGCCACTGGTCCTGGTAGACCTTGAGATGGACGAACCGGTCTGGACCGAAGCCCTAGAGGCTCTAAAAGCGACTAAGACGCCAGGGACCAGGGTTGTAGCCTACGGCCCCCACGGCGAACCCGAAACCCTGCGGAAGGCCCGTGACCTAGGCAGTGACGCCGTTCTGATCAAGCGGGACTTCTCCGAGGGCCTGCAGGAATTGTTGGCCAGCCGAGGCGCGTCAGCATCTGGCTGAGCCCGTGCTGGGCCGCCTTCGTTGGTTACTGGTCCGGCTCTTGGTCGGGGTCTCTCTGGCTTATGGAGTAACCTTCATCGTGCTTTGGACCCAGCTCGAAAAACGGTTCGTGTTCTTCCCGGTGGCCGAGCTCCTTTACACCCCCAGCGACGTGAATCTGCAGTATGAAGACGTCCGCTTCCAGACTTCAGACGGGCTGACCCTGCAGGGTTGGTTCATCCCCGGAGAAGGCGATTCTGCCGCCAACACTTCTAACTCCGACACCACCTGGCTGTGGTTCCATGGCAACGGCGGCAACCTGGGGCACCGCATCGGCGAGTTGGCGCTGGCCCACCACCGCACGGGGGATAACATCTTCATCTTCGATTACCGGGGTTACGGCGAGAGCGAGGGCACTGCGTCCGAGCAGGGGACTTACCTGGATTCCAGGGCGGTCATGGAATACCTATTGTCACGTGCTGACGTGGACCAAGACCGGATCGTCTACATGGGTCATTCGCTGGGCGCGGCAGTTGCCCTGGAGCTGGCTTTGACCCAGCCACCCATGGCCATGGTGTTGGTATCGCCCTTCGCCTCGGTGCGGGACATGGCCAACCTGACGCTGCCATTCCCGCCGGCCGGCTGGCTGGTCCGTAACCACTACGACAGCATCAGCCGTATCCGGCAGCTAAACGTGCCATTATTGGTGCTCCACGGCGATCAGGACGAGACGGTACCCATATCCCAGGGCCGTAAGCTCTATGAAGCCGCCAACCAGCCCAAGCGCTTTCAGACACTGGAAGGAGCGGCGCACAACGACACCTTCGAGGTAGGCGGAGAACAGTATTGGGGGACGATCGAATCGTTTCTTGCCGAGGTCCAAGCCGGGGCCGATTGATCTGGATCAGACCCCGGAGATGACCTCGGTCTCGAAATCCAGCAATTCTAGGTCGCGCCGCGATTCTTGGACGAATTCGACGACCTTGGAGATTATCTCGTTGGCGTGAGCGGATTCGGTGCTCACGCAACAGATAGCCAAGGTTAGCCGTTGCCAAAGCTCTTGGTCTTCCACCTCAGCCACGGCAACATTGAAGGTGTTTCGGATGCGTGCGGACAGAGAACGGGCCACCTGCCGCTTGTCCTTGAGGCTGGCTGATTCGGGCAGATGGAGCATGATTCGGCAAACGCCTAGGTGCAATGGAGACTCCCAGTGTTGGGTAGAATGAATTCGGAATGGTCAGCTGCGTTCTTGACTAGCATTGAGCCACATTATAGATTATAGGTAATGGCAATCCGAATTAACGCCGTAGATTGCCCGAATAGAAGAGCGGGTTCACCCTCTGGTGGTCTGAATTGGTTATTTTGCCAACAGAGTGCCGTCGGTGAGGGAACTTAAACGCCATGGCTCCGAACTCCGAATCTCGACAGAGCCGCTCGGAAGTGCCCGAGGTTGTGATCAGTCGGTTGCCGCAATATGTGCGGATACTCAACCGGCTGCTTGAAGACGGCATACAGGTTGTCAGTTCCCAGCAGCTTGGCGAGAAACTCCAGGTCACCCCGGCCCAGATACGCAAAGACCTCAGCTACTTCGGCCGCTTCGGCAAGCAGGGCCGCGGTTACAGCGTGCAAGACCTGCTGGACCGCCTGCGGCAGATACTTGGCATCAACTCCCCTTGGAATGTTGCCGTGGTCGGCGTTGGCCGGTTGGGGCGTGCCATATTGAGCTATCCGGGCTTCAACCCGGACGGTTTTCATCTGGTGGCTGCGTTCGACCTTAATAACAGGTTGGTTGGCGAGACAGTCGGTGGGCTAGAAGTCCGGAATATGGACGAGTTGGACCGAGTGGTGGCAGAAGAGAAGATCAGTATCGCCATCGTCGCCGTACCAGTAGAATTCACCCAGAACGTGGTCGACCAGCTGGTGGCTTGCGGGGTCCGGGCCATCCTGAATTATGCCCCCATCACACCCCAGGTACGCGAGGGAATCCGGATACGCAACATCGACCCGGTGCTGTCCCTCCAGTCCATGACCTACTACATCAGCGAGGAATAAGTTCTTTTTCCGTTCTTCCGGTTTTCGACATATTCCACGCAGCAACGGCCTCCCACCTGGAGTGAACGGAATTTTGAACTCCAAATAAAAAGGCCCCGTCCTTTCGATGAAGGACGGGGCCTTTTTTATTATTCGGTAGCTTAGGCTACTCCAGGTGGGGGCCGATTGCCGCTAGGGCGTCGTCGCCGGACCAGGTTTACCCGGACCTGGGCGCGGTGTAGCGATGCTACGGCTCTTTCCAGTTCCATATCGGAGCCGTGGTTGGCCAGGCGTTCTTGTGCCCGTTGCATGGCTTGTTGAGCTCGCTCTTCGTCGATCTCATCAGACCGCTCGCAGGCATCAGCCAGGACGCTGACCTTGTTGCCCAGCACTTCCATGAAGCCGCCGGACACTGCCACGTACATGTCTTCCTCGCCACTCTTTTTGACCGTCAACTCGCCGGGTTTGAGAATTGTCATCAACGGGGCATGCATGGGGAGAATCCCCAGTTGCCCGTCGATCCCCGGGGCGATCACGGAGTCTACCTCGTCAGAGAAGACCTCGCGTTCGGCGGTGATTATTTCCAGTTGCATCGGCATGATTGAGTCTATCCTTGGGTTGCCATCTCGGCGGCTTTCTCAACCGCTTCGTCGATGGTGCCGATCATATAGAAGGCCTGCTCTGGCAGATCGTCGTGTTGACCGGACAGAATCTCGGAGAACCCTCGGATGGTCTCCCGCAGCGGGACGTACTTGCCGGGCTGGCCGGTGAACGTCTCGGCAACGAAGAACGGCTGGGTGAGGAAACGCTGGATCTTCCGGGCGCGGAAAACCGTCTGCTTGTCCTCTTCCGATAGCTCTTCGATTCCCAGGATGGCAATGATGTCTTGCAGGTCCTTGTAGCGTTGCAGTACCTGCTGGACCTGACGGGCCAGGTTGTAGTGTTCTTCGCCAACGATGCCCGGCTCCAGGATCCTGGAATAGGAGGCCAGGGGGTCCACCGCCGGGTAGAGGCCTTGGGCGGACAATGCCCGCTCCAAGGAAACGACGCCGTCCAAGTGACCAAATGTTGTCACGATGCCAGGGTCGGTATAGTCGTCAGCAGGCACGTAGATGGCCTGGAACGAGGTGATCGAGCCGGCCTTGGTGGAGGTGATGCGCTCTTGCAGTGCGCCCATCTCGGTGCTGAGGGTGGGCTGGTAACCTACGGCGGAGGGCATACGTCCCAGCAGCGCTGAAACCTCCATGCCCGCCAGAATGTACCGGTAGATGTTGTCGACGAAGAGCAGCACGTCTTGGTTCTGCTCGTCCCGGAAGAATTCGGCCATGGTCAGTCCGGTGAGGCCGATCCGGGCGCGAACGCCGGGGGACTCGTTCATCTGTCCGAACACCAACACGGTGTTCTCCAGCACGCCGGAGTCCTGCATCTCGTGCCACAGGTCGTTGCCTTCCCGGGATCGCTCACCAACACCGGCGAAAACAGAAACGCCCTTGTGGACGGCGCCGATGTTGCGGATAAGTTCTTGAATTATGACTGTCTTGCCAACGCCGGCACCGCCGTAAGCTCCGATCTTGCCACCCTTCATGAATGGGGTGATCATGTCGAAGACCTTGATGCCGGTCTCCAGTATCTCAACGGTCTGGACCTGGTCGTCGAAGGCGGGCGGGTCGCGGTGAATCGGCCAACGCGTGGCTGATTCCACCGGTCCCAAGTTATCTAGCGGAGTCCCGGTAACGTCGAACAAGCGTCCCAGGGTCTCGGGCCCCACCGGGACTAAAACCTTGGCGCCGGTATCGCTCACTTCCACGCCTCGGGCCAAGCCGTCAGTGGCACCCAGGGCCAAACAACGGACCCAGTTGTTGCCGATGTGCTGCTGCACTTCCAGCACCAACTTTTCGCCAACATTGTCCAACTCAAGCGCGTCGAACAGATTGGGCAGTTCGTCCGCTGGAAATTCTATGTCTACGACGGTTCCGATTACTTGGACGACTTTTCCGGTTGCCATTGGCTTCTCCTGAGGGTTACTGTGAGGGTTACTGACTTTGGAGGCGTTTTTGGCCTAGGTTTTATCTAACCTTTTGTTAAAAGGACAGTTGCTACTAGGTGTTGCTATCCTTCTAAGGCTATCTGGCCGCCGATCAAGTCTAAGAGTTCGTTGGTGATGCTTTCTTGCCGCAGCTTATTCATGGTCAGGGTCAGGTCTCCGGCAAGTTCGCTGGCATTGTCGGTGGCGGCCCTCATGGCCACCATCCGGGCCGATTGTTCGCTGGCGATCGCTTCCAATATGGCGTGGTAGATCTGCATCTCCACGAACCTGGGAAGCAGGTTTTGCAGCACGGCAATGTTACCGGATTCGTATATGTAGCCCACGCTCTCGGCGGAGGTTAATTCCGCTGGGGCGATGGGCAGCAGTTTTTCGATAACCGGCTCTTGGACCATTGTAGAAACGAAATTGGTGTAGGCCAGGTATATCTCGTCGGTCTCGCCCTCACAGTAGGAGTCGATGACCATGTGGGAAATGGCGTTGGTGTCGACCAATAGCGGTGCCTCACCCAGGTCGGTGAACGTCGCTTTCAGGTCCTGGTTGGTGCGGGCCATGAAATCGCGGCCCTTGCGGCCTACGGCGATCGCCTGCACCGGGACTTGTTGCTCCATTATGAACTGGCCGACGCGCCGGTTGAGGTTCGAGTGAAGGCCTCCGCAGAGGCCACGGTCAGGGCTGATCATCAGTACAGTGGATTTTTCCACAGTGCGGACCGCCAGCAACGGCTGGGCCCCGTCTGGGTCGTCGATGGGCTGGGCAGCCAAGTGGGCGATGACCTCTTGAATCTTGACCGAGTACGGCCTTCCTTCAATCACGTTCAACTGGGCTCGCCGCATCTTGGAGGCGGCGATCAGCGACATGGCGTTGGTCACCTTGGCGGTGTTGTCTACGCTGCGTATCCGCCGGCGTATGTCTCTAACGCTAGGCATCTATCTAATAATTTCCAATCTGGGCAATTTTAGGCTAGCCGGTAAATGTCGGCTTGAACTCGTTGATCGCCTTGGTCAGGTTGGCCGACAACTCATCGGAGATGTCTTTGGTCTCTTCGATGGCGGTCAGAATCTCGGGGTGAGAACCGGAGACGTAGCGCAGGAGTTGCTCCTGGAACGCCCCCACTTTCTCGATCTCCACGTCTTCCATCAGGCCCTCGTTCACTGCGAACAAGACCACAACTTCATTCGCCAAGGACAGCGGCACGTACTGTGCCTGCTTTAGCACCTCGGTGGCCAATTGGCCTCGGGCTAGCTGGGCCCTGGTGGCGGCGTCCAAGTCGGACGTGCCGAACTGGGCGAAGGTGGCAAGTTCCCGGTACTGGGCCAAAGCCAACCGGAGCTGTCCGGCAACCTTGCGGATGGCCCTGGTCTGGGCTGCGCCACCCACACGGGAAACTGAAAGTCCCACGTTGACCGCCGGACGGATACCGGAGTTGAACAATTCGGGCTCTAGGTAGATCTGGCCGTCGGTGATGGAAATCACGTTGGTCGGGATGTACGCCGAAACGTCACCGGCCTGGGTCTCAATGATGGGCAGAGCCGTGATGGAACCGCCGCCACTGGCTTCGTCCAGCCGGGCGGACCGCTCCAACAAGCGGCTGTGCAGGTAGAAGATGTCTCCGGGATACGCTTCACGACCGGCCGGGCGTCGCAGCAAGAGCGACATCTGGCGGTAGGCCCAAGCGTGCTTGGTCAGGTCGTCATAGACGATCAAAACGTCTTTGCCCTGGTCCATGAACTCTTCAGCCATGGCGCAACCAGCGTAGGGTGCGATGTACTGCATAGGCGCGGAGTCGGCGGCTCCGGCAGTGACGACGATGGTGTGGTCCATAGCGCCCGCAGCCTCTAGTGAACCCACGACCTGGGCAACTTTACCCTGCTTCTGGCCGATGGCTACATAGATGCAGATAAGGTCGCCGCCCTTCTGGTTGATGATGGTGTCCAGAGCGATGGCGGTCTTGCCGGTGGAGCGGTCACCAATGATCAGTTCTCGCTGACCGCGGCCGATGGGAATCATGGCGTCCACAGCCTTGATGCCGGTCTGGACTGGTTGGTCAACAGACTGGCGGGACACCACGTTGGGGGCTACTTTCTCGACTGAGCGGCTACCGGTGGTTGCCACCGGGCCCTTGCCGTCCAGAGGCTGTCCTAAGGGGTCAACCACGCGTCCGATGAGGGCATCGCCCACAGGGACCTCGATGATCCTGCCGGTGGACTGCACCCGTTGGCCTTCTTTGACGGAGTTGGGGTCGCCCAAGATGGCTGCGCCAACGATGTCCGACTCCAAATTTAGGGCCAGGCCGAGAACGTTGTTTCCGAAATCCAACAGTTCGTTGGAGCGGACGCCCTGCAACCCTTGAATGCTGGTAACACCGTCGCCCACCTGGACGACCGTGCCGACATCAACTAGGGTCAGATCACCGCCAAATTCTTCGATCTGACGCTTGATAAGCGAGACTATGTCCTGTCCTCTGGTAGCCATCAGAGGTACTCCTTTTGACTAACGATTAAACCGGCGTTCAAGCCGGAATATCTGTCCGGGACCGCTACGCCGAGGCGGCGATCTCCGTGTGTAATTTAGTTCTGAGCCCGTCCAACCGGGCCTTGGTGCTGCCGTCCAGCAGCCGGTCGCCGATCTGAATCACCAGGCCACCCAGGATCGACTCGTCGACCTTGGTGGTTAGAACGACTTCGCGCTGGACGAGTCCAGATACGAAGCTGCTGATGCGTTCAGTTTCAGCGGGTTCCAGTGGCACCGCAGTGGTGATCTCAACCCGTTGCCGGCCTAGGTGCCGGTCCAGCAATTCGGTGTAAGCCGAATAGACGCTGACTATGGAGTCGACCGAGTTCTTAGACACCAACAGGTCCACCAAGTTACGCACCAAAGGGTCAATGCCGGCCAGCACCGTAGCGGTGGCCGCAAGCTTGTCCCCTGCAGACATATCGGCGTGCTTCATCAGAGCGGCGAAATCGGCGTCTTGAAACACCTCAGCCACCACTGCTAGATCATCACCCCAAGCTTCAACCTGGTTATTTTCCTGAGCCAGGTCGAATATAGCCTGTGCGTAACGTTGTCCTGAGAGTTGCTTAGCCATGGTCCTGCTAACCTTTTCTCAGGGTTTCGCCATCTTCCAATACCTGGTTGATCAACGCCTCATGGGCCGTGCGGTCCAAAGAACTGCGTATTACCCGTTCGGCCGCTGTGATGGCCAGGTCGCCGAAACTTGCCCGAACCTCTTGGAGGGCGGTGTCCCGCTCTCTTTGAATGTCCTGTTTGGCTCGTTCCACAAAGGCTTCCGCCTCCTGGCGCGCCTTGTCCATCTCCTCGGTACGAAACCGGTCCGCCGCTTCCCGCGTTTGGTCCATGATGCGTTGACCTTCACGCCGGGCTTCGGTGATCTGTTCCTGGATGGCTTCCTGAGAAGACGCAGCTTCCTGCCGCGCCAAGTCAGCAGCTTCCAGGCTTTCGCGGATACGGTCCGCCCGTTGGTCCATCAGCTTCAGTATCGGTTTGTAGGCAAACAGATACAGCAGTATCAAGACCAGCAGGAAGTTGACCAGGTATATCGCTAGGCTTGGGAAATGAATTCCCAACGTCTCTAACATATCAACCTACTTTTCTTGGACCCTCGTAAGAGGGCCATGTCGGGGCCGAAAACGGTTGTTCCCAACTTAGAATATGAAACCAATCATGATTGCTGCGACCAGGGCGTAAATGCCCAGAGCCTCAGCGAAGGCGATGCCCAAAATCATGTTGGTCTGAATGCTACCCGCGGCCTCCGGGTTACGGCCGATCGCGCTCATGGCGGCGGCCCCCAAAAGACCGATGCCGATGCCAGGGCCAATCAGGCCCAAGCCGATGGCGATTCCGGAGCCCAGCAGCCTCGCGGCTTCAGTTTCGATCTGGGCCAAAGGGATGTTTGCCAAAGCAAGTAGAGCTTCCATCGTGCTTCCTTATCTCCTTGATTCCGTGCGTTTTAGATCAGGTTTAGTCTTGGTTGGCGGAGTAGATCGCGAAGATCCCTCCCAGTGCGGCCGCCGCTATTCCAACGACGGAAAGTACCATTAACAGTATCAGTACGTCCATTGCGCCACCTCTGCGTTAGCGTCCTTTATCCATGCCCGGCCTTGCGGCCTGAGTGCTTGGCCCGGGCACTTTTCAATCATGCCCAGTGATTATAACCGTCTTATCGTCTAACCTGGAAATCGAGCTGTCTATAGCTCCCTTTAATGCGCCTCTTCAGCGTGATGCGAAGTGATCGCTATGGCCGCGAACACCAGCGTCAGGCCCGAGAATATGAGAGCTTGAATGAAGCCTACCAGCAACTCCAGTCCGTATACGCCCACCGTGGCCACGAACGGCACCAGGAAGGCGGATACCAAGACCAGAATCTCTCCGGCGGTCATGTTTCCGAACAACCGGAAGGTGAAGCTGATCAGCCGTACCAATTCGCTGAAGGCCTCCAATGGCCCAACGAAGAAGAAGTCCAGCAGGTACTGGAACGCGTCCAGTATCTGGAATTTGAACAATGCCGCCATGCCCTTTTTCAGACTGCCGACGCGAACGAACTTGGTGATGTAGCCAAAGCCGAGCATCTTGAAGCCCAGCCACTCTACGAAGACGAATGACACCAAGGCCAGCGCCAACGGCATGTTGATATCTGTGCCGGCGGGCCGGAGTAGGTGTATCTGGACAATGTCGTCGTGCTTAAAGCCCAGTGAAGGGTAGATCGGCAATAGCGCGATCCAGGCGTTGATTAACACAAATAGGAAAATGGTCGCAATCACCGGGAAGATCATCCGGCTATGCTCCCGCCCAACCGTGCCCTGCACGAAGCTCAGGAGACCCTCGACAGCGATCTCGATGAAGTTCTGGAACCGGCCGGGGATCAGGGCTGCTTTTCGTGCTCCGAGGATGAATAGACCGACCAAGACTATGCTGGCGATCCAGGAGGAGAGGATCGCGTTGGTGATGATGAAGTTGCTTCCCTGATAGGGGCCTTCGTCCACCAGTTCTTCGATGATCGCATGCTGTTCTTCATTCAGAAGATGATCGCCGTGGCCTAGCTCGATCTCTTCTCCGGTGATCTCATGCATCAGAGAAGCGAGTAGTTCAGTTTCACCTTCAGAAAGGTGTTCCTTCTCTAGGAGCACTTCGACCTCTTCGGCAAAGAGGAAGTTCCGGTAGTGGGTGCGGTCTGCGGTGGGGAATGCAACCTGGGCGGGGAGGTGGACCGCAGGCTTGGGTATGAACGGCCCCTCAGCGGTCTCGCCGGAGAGCTTGTCTTCTTCCGACTGGGTCAGACCAGCGCCGATGGCTCCGGTGATCAGTCCAGCAATGGCCAACGCCAAAACAAAAATCAAACCCAATGCGATGAATTTGCCTGCGCCGGAACCCACTATGGATCCCCTCCATTGTTACGGGACTTATCGTCCGAGTTATCGATTCGTTCAGTTCGTTCAGTTTGCTCGAGAGCTATAAGCGGCTGAATCATCTTGTAGAGCCCATAGAAAGCAGCCGTTACACCGAACAGTATACCCAGCAAAGTGAACAGAGGTTTGATACCGAGCCATTTATCTAAGGCTACACCGCCGACCACACCGATCACGATGCAGGAAGCGACGTACCAACCGAGCCCGGTTAGGCGTAGGGCCAGGAGTCTCCGATTCATGTCTCCACCAGAGCGTTGTGAATAATATCACTAGCCATATTGAATGTCAATTGAGACTAACATTACGAAAATCGTTAGCCTGGTATACATAAAACAGCCCCGTCTTTCCATAAAGGACGGGGCTGTTTTATGGCGTCTCATGTTTGATCAGGCGTTAGCGGGTGCCTGATTGCTTGCCGAAATCCTCTAAGTCCAGAGAATCAATGAAGTCTGTGAAGGCAGACATGCTCTTCAACTCTTCCGGTTTCACCTCTGGCGCTTCTTCAGTGGAGGATGCGTCCTTGGTGGGTTCTTGTACCAAGGGCTTGCCGGTGTCTTTATCAAGGTGGATCCCCGCCTTGTCCATGACCTCTTCGTTGGCGTAGATGGGCACCTTCGCCCTCACCGCCAAGGCCACCGCGTCACTGGGCCGGCAATCTATCTCTTTGGACTCACCATTGGTCTGGATGGTGATTTTGGCGAAGAATGTATCGTTCTGGAGGTCGTTCACCAAAATGTGATCGATGGTGCCCCCCATCGTATCAATGATGGTTCCCAACAGGTCGTGGGTCAGAGGCCGTGGCACGCTCAGGTCCTGGAGCTTCACCGCGATGGCGTCCGCCTCTGCCGGTCCGATCCAGATAGGGAGATAACGGTCTGAATTCTTCTCTTTGAGAATCACGACGCGCTGGTAGTTCATGGGGCTGACCCGGATGCTATCTACGGTCATCTCGAGCATGCAGTTGGTGGCCTCCGAAATTCGTCCATCGCTCTGGCAAAATTGTAGTCCTAGCGCAATTTGCGTGTCAACCCGAGTCAAGCGTAATTCGTGCCTGCGAAATCTCCGCGTTATGTCTGTGCATTTCCCGGGCCTGCGGACGCTGAACCCAATCCGTCTCAAGAAGAATCATATTTAACAAACCTGTACCAACGCATGCGATTCCGGCGATCGGGCTCAACGATGACCCCTACGGATGCCCTAATGATTTGGGCGGCCCACCAACCCGAAAGGTATAATGATGACCTACCTCACCAGTATCCCGGCGCCCATCTTGCCAATGTCCCCGGAGGACTTAATGCTTAGGAGCAAACCCAACGTAACTAAAGACGGACTAGCAGCCAAGTTTCGGGTTGACTGGGACAAGACCACTTGGTAGCGAGACCTGGAGTGGTTGGCCTTTCAATGCACCGATGAGCTAACCCCGCTCGACCGTTTTATCGGCCAAGACCGGGCGCAAGAAGCGATCCGCTTTGGCTTGGAAGTTGATAAGCCTGGGTACAACCTGTTTGTCACCGGCCTGACTGGCACTGGCAAGACCAGCGCCATCAAGTCTCACTTGCAAAGCATCGTTGACGACTTGGACCGGCAGGAAAAGCGTCGGCCGATCAGCGATTGGGCCTACGTTTATAACTTTGAAGACCCCGACCGCCCCTGCGCATTGCGTCTCCCCCGTGGCACCGGCAAGGTCTACCGGCAACAGCTATCCGCGGCCCTCCGGACGCTGCAGGATGAGATTCCCAAGGTCCTCAAAAGCGAAGGTTTTGAGTCCCAGATTCGCAGCTACGAAGAGGGCGACCGAAAGGCGACCCAAGAGCTGATGGGCGGCCTGGAGCAAGCCGGAAAAGAGGCTAATTTCGCCGTTCAACTGACGCCAAATGGGATCACGATCTTTCCGATGACCGAGGGCCGGCCCATGACCCCGGAGGAGTACCAGGCCCTGGACGCCGAACCCAAAACGGCGATCGACGAAGTCCGCTCCCATCTGATGCAGCAGACCCAAGATACGATGGCCAAGATCAGGGAATTAGAGAAGGCCTCTGGGGCGCGGCTCGAAGAACTGGAACGCAGCGCCGGAGACCAATTGGTTGACCAGGTATTCTTCGAACTGCATGCCATATCGCAAGACATACCAGAGATGCAGCGGTTTCTAACTGACCTGGGCGAATATGTCCTGAGCAATATCGACTACTTCAAAGAGAGCGATGCCCCCAAGGGAATGATCCCCGGAATTCCCAGTATTCCCGGGATGCCGTCCGGACCCGCCGGTGGCGGCCCGGGCCTGGGGGTCAGCCCCTTCTTGCCGTTTGAGCTGAACGTGCTGGTGGATAACAGCGCCGTGGAAAAACTGCCGATCATCATTGAGCCAAACCCCAACTGGGGAAACCTGTTTGGACGTATCGAACGCCGGGCCATGATGGGCACCTACGTCAGCGACCACGGCATGCTGAAACCCGGCGCGGTCCACCTGGCCAACGGCGGCTATCTGGTTTTGAATGCCAGGGACGTCCTGATGGCTCCCGGCGCCTGGGAAGGACTGAAACGAGCCATCCGCAACCAGGAGGCCCGCCTCGAAGACCCCGCCGAGCAGACCGGACTTTTCATTCCCCAGGGACTGCGACCCGAGCCCGTACCCCTCGACCTCAAGGTGATTGTCACCGGGGATGAAAGCATCTACCGCCTTTTGACCTCCTCGGACAACGAGGACTTCTGGGACCTATTCAAGGTCAAGGCTGAGTTCGATCACCGGGTGGACCTGAACGAAGAGAACATGATGGCCTACTGCGCCTTTATCTGCCGCACCTGCGAGGAAGAGAACCTGCTGGCGTTCGAGACCGGTGGCGCAGCCCGGGTCCTGGAATTTGGCGCTCGCCAGGTATCCGACCAGACCAAGCTCTCCACCAGGTTCGGCCAGATCAAAGACCTGCTGATAGAGGCCGATTACTGGGCCCGCAAAGACGACGCCAAAATGGTTCAGGACCAACACGTTCAACAGGCCATCAGCCAGAAGATCTACCGGTTGAACCTGGTGGAGGAACGCATCGGCGAGATGATCTCCGACGGGTCTTTGTTGTTGGACGTCACCGGCGAGAAAGTTGGACAGATCAACGGTCTGGCCGTCTACGACCTGGGCGACTTCAGCTTTGGCCGCCCGTCCAGAATCACAGCCGAGACCTTTGCCGGCCGGGAAGGCTTCATAAACATAGAAAGGGAAGCCGACATGAGCGGTCGCTCCCATAACAAAGGAATCTTGATACTGAGTGGTTTTCTGGGCGCGAAATTTGGCAAGAACCGCCCTCTCACCCTGTCGGCAAGCATCTGCTTTGAGCAGTCTTACGACGGTGTGGACGGAGACAGCGCATCTTCCACGGAGATCTACGCGATATGCTCCAGCCTGTCCGGACTGCCCCTGCGTCAAGACATTGCCGTGACCGGGTCGGTGAACCAGAAAGGCGAGATTCAACCCATCGGCGGGGTCAACCAAAAGGTTGAAGGCATGTTTGACGTCTGCCGGTCCATAGATGGTTTAACCGGGACTCAGGGGGTGATGATCCCCCACCAGAACGTCAAGAACCTGATGCTCCGCGACGACGTGGTGGAGGCCATCAAGGACGGAAAGTTCCACATCTACGCCGTAAAGACCATCAATGAGGGCCTGGAGATACTGACGAGCACCGCGGCCGGTGAAGAGGACGCGACCGGGGCGTTCCCGGAGGGCTCGGTCAACTCCTTGATCGCCAAGAGGCTGGGCGAGCTGAACGACTCAATGCGCGGGTACTTCCAAGGGCTGGTCTCCAACGGCAAATAAATCCAGGTGACCAGAGCGGCCCCTTTGACAGGCTCAGGACGAGCGGATTCCAATTCTTGCCGAGTGATGGAAAAATCCCTTCTCCCACGCATGGGAGAGGGTTAGGGTTATGAGTTGGCTCGTTGAGAGCCAACTCATAACCGCCAGACGCTGCACGCCTGGATTCCTGCCATCGCCGGAATGACGTGCTTGGCCTCGAAGCGGCTTCTCAACGCGACCACCCGTCACGCTAGATCTCCGGCAGCCATGACTGCACCTCTAGACAAGCCCTCCAACTGTCATTCCGAGAGAAGCGAGGAATCTCGTTGCTGAGGTCAACCAACTGCCGGCCTTGCAGAGCAGTCAAAGATTGAAGGTGAGCAATGGGATTCCTCGTCGGCTAACGCCTCCTCGGAATGACAGACCGGAAGGCTTAGCTAAGCATCAAGTTTGTCTACGCAGGCAACGTGATTTCCTGCCTTCGCAGGAATGACGGAATCATCCCCTCTCCCACGCATGGGAGAGGGTTAGGGTGAGGACCCTGGTTCTCCACAGGTCAACCAATTTCTGCCGGCCTACATGCCTGGATTCCTGCGAAGGCAGGAATGACGAAAAAAAGCGCGCCGTGGTTAGCACCCCTAAAATTAGGGACGTTAACTGCGACGCGCTTTTAACTTGCTGAAAGAAATGGCCGGGAAGGAACTAGCGGAGTATACCGGCAGCAGCCTCTTCTTCCTCGGCATAGCGACGGCCGTTCATGTTCTGGGCCGTGGATTCGGCCAGGACTTCTATACCCTTCCGGACCGACCCGGCCAACTTGCCTAGTTCGACTTCCATAGCCCGCAAACTGCGCAGGGCATAGGCGTCGGCTTCGGTCTTGCGAGACAGGGCCTCGGCTTCAGACTGCTCAAGCATCCGGGTGATCCGCTCTTCAGCGTCTCGCACAGTGTCGGCGGCCCGTTCTTCGGCCTGGGTGACCAGCTCACTCGAGTTCAAACGGTCTCGGAGCTCGTCTTCAGCCATGGACTTGGTCCGTCTGGCGTCGTTGGCAGCCGTGTTCAGAATCTGGTCCTTCTGAGACAATACGTCCTCAGCCGACCGGATCTCTTCGGGGATGGTCAGACGCAGTTGGTCCACCAATTCCATGACCTTTTTCCTGTCGACCAGGATGTTTCCGCTAACTGGGACTGATTTGCTTGTTTCGACCAGAGTTTCCAACCGGTCAATGATATTTATGATATCGATGATTGCACCCCTACCCGGCCACTACCCATCTTCGACCGGTGACTCAAATTTAGAATAGACCGCCTGTGCTACGTTGGGCGGGACCATCTCTGTGATGTCCCCTCCGAGCTTGGCTACCTCCTTGAGCAAACTGGAACTAACGAACATATAGTCCTGGGAGGTCATGAAGCAGACCAGGTCCACTTCAGGCTCCAGCCTGCGATTCATGAATGCCATGTCAAATTCGTATTCAAAGTCCGAGCCGCTTCTCAGCCCCCGGACAATCACTGCCGCGCCGATATCCTTGGCGCATCTGACCACCAGCCCGGAAAATCTGATGACCTCCACGTTTGGGAATTGACGGCAGGCATTCATCATAAGCTGCTCCCTCTCATCGGTGTTGAAAAGGAGGTTTTTAGAAGGAGTGTCATAGACCGCTACCACTAATTTCTCGAATTGCTTTGCGGCCCGAGACACTATGTCCACATGGCCCACGGTTACCGGATCAAAGCTACCCGGATATAGCGCGGTTACCATGATGGATCCCCGTCTTCGCCTGTCTTCAGTCCCTCCGCCAGGTCATCTGGCGTTTCCGTTTGCGGCTGAGAGTTATCTAAATCTTGCTCGTATACAAAAAGATCGACCACGTTGTCTCCGTATTGGCGATGTGAAGTTAACCGCAGGGGTCCGTATCGTTCCTTGAGATCTTCGCGCTTGGAATGCCCCGCAATCACGACGCCACCATCAACAACCAGCCCTGACTGAGAAGCTATCTTCTCCATTAGGTTGTCCAAGCCACCCATCTTATATGAAGGGTCC